>DASQZF010000088.1:0-8261 GCA_035638835.1 Allosphingosinicella sp.
AAAGAATACACCATTCCGCTACCACGAGGGTGACGACCCGATCGTGTTCCCGCCAGCGAGTCCCGTTTGTGAACGCCCGATACATCCGGGAATGGACATTTCGCTTTCGAAAGGACAGTTTCCCGGCACTGCGACTCGCGGCCTGAGGGGGGAGGCGTTCGCTGACCGTGCGCAATCGGAACTAGAAAAGGAGCCGCAAATGGCGATCACCAGCTATATCGTTGAAGAGCATCAGGGCAAAGGCAAGGGCCACACCCAGCACGGCAACGGCAAGGGCCTCGGCCATCTCAAGCATGCCGACGAAGCGACGGCGGACGGAATCTACACTATCCGGGTCGCCGGGATCGAGCACGTCAACCCGACTTCGGCGAACCAGACGAGCCCGCAGACCACCTTGGCCGACGGATCGAAGCTCAACACGGAAGCCCGCGAGGGTTCGATCACCATCGACGACGCCCCGGCCGGCGGCGAGTCCCTGCACCTCGTGACGAACAGCAATAACGGCCGCCTCCGGGTCAATGTCGAGAACGACTCCGACCAGCGAATCACCTTGGGCGACCTCGATGAGCTGAGCTTCGATTATTATATCGAAAGCTCGACCCGCACCGACGTCATTCCCGTCATCCGGCTCATCGTCGACGCCGACGGCAACCTTGCGACCACGGGCGACCGCGGCGAGCTCGTCTTCGAATATGCCTATCAGGGCTTCGGCCCGACCACCCAGGACAGCTGGCAGCATGTCGACCTGGTCGGCGGCGACTGGACCGCCTGGCAGCGCTCGTTCGGAGTCAATCGCGACCAGATCGCCAACATGACCGAGTATAGCGACTGGGCCGACGCCGACGGCTACACGCCCGCCGGCGGCCTTCACTTCGACGAGAACAGCCTGGTCCTGGGCTATTCCATCGCTCTTGGCTCCGGCAACGGGGCTGCGGACATCTACGTCGACAATTTCAAGGTCGACGGAGTGACGATGGACTTTTACGGCTGAGGTCGGATTGGTCCTCCCCATCGCCGCAGGCGATGGGGAGGGGGACCATGCGAAGCATGGTGGAGGGGTAGCTGGCGCCGCGATCCGCGGATCCGAGTGAACCTCCCAAACCGAGCCATTACCCCTCCACCACCCTCCGGGTGGTCCCCCTCCCCGCGCGCTCCGCGCGCAGGGAGGATCAAGGGGCGCCTATTCCTTGCGCCCCAGCGCGACCCCGTACAGCTCCATCCGGTGGTCGACGAGGCGGAAGCCCAGTTTCTCCGCGATCCGGCGCTGAAGCGCCTCGAGCTCCTCGTCGACGAATTCGATGACCTTGCCGGTCTCGACGTCGATCAGATGGTCGTGATGGGTGGCGTCGGCGGCCTCGTAGCGGGCCCGGCCGTCGCCGAAATCGTGACGCTCCAGGATCCCCGCTTCCTCGAACAGGCGGACGGTCCGGTAGACGGTGGCGATGGAGATCCCGGCGTCGATCGCCGACGCGCGGGCATGAAGGGCCTCGACGTCGGGATGGTCCTCGGCCTCGGACAGGACCCGGGCGATGATCCGCCGCTGCTCGGTGATCCGCAGCCCCTTCTCAGCGCACAGCGCTTCGATGTCGATCCTGCGGGTCATGCCTACCCGCTTTAGCCTAATCGGCGGCGGGGTAAAGCCGCCGGGCCCTGGGGCCCGGCGTCTTTTCGATTCATTTGGGAGCGCGGGCGGTCCGGCGGCGCTTGGTGCCCAGGCCGATCTTCTTGGCCAGGGTTCGGCGCTGCTCGGCGTAATTGGGCGCAACCATCGGATAGTCGCCGTTCAGCCCCCACTTCTGACGATATTCGTCGGGGGTCATCTGATAATGGGTCATCAGATGGCGCTTCAGCATCTTCAGCTTCTTACCGTCTTCGAGGCAGACGATATAGTCCGGCTTGATGGAAGAGCGGACCGATACCGCCGGTTCCGGGCGAACCGGAGCTTCCTCGGCCTTGGCGCCCAAGCCATTGAGCGCATTGTGCACATTCGCGATCAGCTGCGGCAGGTCGTTGACCGCCACGCTGTTGTTGCTGACGTGCGCGGAGACGATGTCCGCAGTCAGAGTGATCAAGGTTTCAGTGAGTTCGTTGTTCTCAGCCATGCTTTCGCCCTACAAAACTTTCTATCCACGGAAGGTTGCGACTTGGCCCCTGAGGCCGCGAATGGTCCGTTTTGGTGCTTTTTACAAGCGGAAATAAGCGCAAATCATAATTCGTTTAAGCGGTCGAGTTCTTGGCGAGGGTAAGGGCGTCGAAAAGCTGCCCGTCCCGCCCGTTGTAATAATTCCTTCGGCGCCCAACCTCCCGGTACCCGTTTCGGCTGTAGAGCCTAACCGCATGATTTCCTTCGCGCACTTCCAGATGGAGTTGTTCGGCCCCTTTACTGGCGGCGACGGCGTCAAAGCGGTCCAGGAGCATACGGCCGACGCCTTTGCCTTGCGAAGTCCGGTGCACGGCAAGCAACAGCAGCTCGGCTTCGTCGCGGACGATCCGGCCGAGCGCGAAGCCGACCACCGTCTCGTCCTGGCGGGCGAGCGAAAGCCACACCCCCGCCATCGGAAGCAGCCCGGCGCATTGCGGAGCGGTCCAGGCTTCGCCGAAAGCGGGATCGAAGCTGTCCTCCATGACCCGCATCACCGCCCCCAGATCCGAAGGTCCGCCCTCCGTTACGGCGATGTCGCCGGTCACGGCATCGGCCCTTCGACGCCGCCTGCGGCGTCGCTCAGGACAGGCTTCGCGTCGGGCGCTCGGCCGTAGATCGGCCGGGGGGCAAGCGAGCGCAGCGCCGCCGGCAGGAGCCGGGCGTCCGCCGCCCGGGGCAAGGCGTCGATCGCTTCGCCCGACCCGCGCTCGGCGACGAGGGCCTCGGCCCCCGAGCCGGCGACCCGGTGGGCCCGGATGAGCGCCGCCGCCTCGGCGGGCGGCAAAGAGCGGAGCATGTCGAGCGGCCGCATCGCTTCCTCGCCAAAAGTCTGGACGAAAAGCTGCCCGTGTCCGCCCTCGAGCGCAACCGCGATCTCGCCGCCGGCGCCGTTCGCGGCGGCGACCGCGGCCATCGAGGAATAGCCCGAGAGCGGGACGCCCCAGCCGATGGCGAGGCCATGCGCCGCCGCGAGGCCGACCCGCACCCCGGTGAAGCTGCCCGGGCCGCAGTCGACGAGGATCGAATCGGGCCGACGGCCGGCCAGCAAAGCTTCGACCATCGGCACCAGCCGCTCGGCATGGCCCCGGCCGACCCGCTCGTGGCGCTCGTCCACCAGCGCGTCGCCCTCGACGAGCGCGACGGAGCAGGCGGCGGTGGCGGTGTCGATGACGAGGATCATTGAGCCAGTTTCCGTCATTGCGACCCCGGCGAACAGCCGGGGGAAGCAATCCAGTTGCTCAGGGGACCGAGACTGGATTGCTTCGTCGCTTCACTCCTCGCAATGACGGAGAAGGTCAAACCGCCTCGACGGCCTGGACCTCGGGCACATAATGTTTGAGCAGGCTCTCGATCCCGTGCTTCAGCGTCATGGTCGAGGACGGGCAGCCCGCGCAGGCCCCGTGAAGTGCAAGATAGACGGTGCCGTTGCGGAAGCCGCGATAGACGATGTCGCCGCCGTCCTGGGCGACCGCCGGCCGGACCCTCGTCTCGATCAGCTCGCGTATCTCGGCGACGAGCGGCGCATCGGCCGGATCCTCGCCATAATCCTCCTCGCCCGCCACTTCGATCCCGGCGGCCGAAGCCGCCCTGAACAAGGGCGCGTCGCTCGAGAAATGGTCGAGCAGGATGCTCAATATCTCGGGCTTGAGGTCGCGCCACTCGACTCCGGGAGCGGCGGTGACGGAAATGAAGTCGCGCCCGAAGAACACGCCCTCCACCTCGCCGGTCGAGAAGATCGCCTCGGCCAGCGGCGAGACCTCGGCATCCTCGGGAGTCGCGAAATCGCGTGCCCCGGCCTCCATCACCGTTCGTCCGGGCAGGAACTTCAGGGTCGAGGGATTGGGCGTGGATTCGGTCTGGATGAGCATGGGTGGGATGTGGGCCGATGCGGGCGGGCGATCAAGTGGGCGGTCGTTCCGTCATTGCGAGCGAAGCGAAGCAATCCAGCGCGGCCTCGGAGCCCCCTGGATTGCTTCGTCGCTGCCGCGAAGCGGCAGTTTATCCTGAGCGCCGCCGCAGGCGGCGTCGAAGGGCTCCTCGCAATGACGGCCAGAGAACCTAATAAGCCGCCGCCCTCAGCGGCAGGCGAAGCACCGGCCGATGACTTTCGTCCTCCACCTCGACCCAGCCGTCGTCGGAAAGCTCCTCGGCGAGCAACCTCTTCTGGAGCACCGCGCTCGCCACCCGCATCGCGCCGCTCAGGGCGGCGACGTCGTTCGGGCAGCATTCGCCTACGACATCGGTGGATTCATACTCCCCGCAGGAGACGTTGAAATAATAGCGTGGCACGCCCCTCAAACGCTCCTAACCGGCCTATCGCCTCATTCCGCACCGCAATAAAGCTGTCAATCGGCCTTCATGAAAGCGCCTTGTTCCCCCTCTCCCCGCCGGGGAGAGGGGCTTCTAGTCGCGCCGCCCGCGCACGGCATCCGCCGAGAGCGGGAAGGCGGTGGTGCTCTTGACCAGCTCCATGGCGAATCGCGAGGTGACGTTCTTGATCGGAAGATCGGCGATCAGCCGCCGGTAGAATTCGTCATAGGCGGTCATGTTCGCGACTGCGACCCGGAGCAGATAGTCGACGTCCCCCGCCATCCGGTGGACCTCCATCACCTCGGGCATCGCGAGCACCGCCTGCGCGAACCGGTCGAGCCAGGCCTTGCTGTGGTCGCCCGTCTCGATCTCGACGAAGACGGTCAGGCCGAGGCCGATCGCCTGCGGGTCCAGCAAGGCGACCCGCCGGCGGATCACTCCTTTTTCCTCGAGTCGCTGGATCCGCCGCCAGCAGGGCGTCTGGGACAGCCCCACCCGGCCGGCGATCTCGCCCACCGAGACCGACGAATCCTCCTGGAGAATCGCAAGGATCTTGAGGTCGGTGCCGTCCATCTAATCTCCGCCTGGAAATGAGTATATTCTTCTAATATCCGTTGTAGCTTGGCAATAATAGCGTCTTTTGCGACCGGCCATTGAAGCGGCGCCGATCGGCGGATAACTTGGCTTTTCCGAGCAAGACCGAGGCAGTTCCGAGGTCGGACGGAAGTTTCGGTGTTTCCGAGCGAATTAGAAGGATTTTCTAATTGTGACCCCGCTGCCAGCCCTTCCGGCCAACCGGCGCGCGACGCTTCGGGCTTCGGCATGAACGCCTTCGCGCCCCTCTCGACGCACTCCGCCTCGGCCGATCCGGGCGAGCGGCTGGAAGGGCTTCGCTCGGGAGTCGAGGGGCGGATCGTCTTCACGACAAGCTTCGGCCTCGAAGACCAGGCCGTCGCCCATTTCATCTTCACCCGCGGGCTCGACATCGAGGTCTCGACCCTCGACACGGGCCGGCTCTTCCACTCGACCTACAAGGTCTGGGAGGAGACCGAGCGGCGCTACGGAGTCCGGATCCGTTCCTGGCATCCGGACTCGGAGGCGTTGGAGAACTTCGTCTCCGTGGCCGGGATCAACGGCTTCTACGGGTCGAAGGAAGCCCGCCTGGGCTGCTGCCATATCCGCAAGGTCGAGCCGCTCGGCCGGGCCCTGGCCGGGGCCTCCGCCTGGGTCACGGGATTGAGGGCCGACCAGTCTGCCGGCCGGTCGATCCTCGAGCTGGCCGCCTGGGATCCGGAGCGCGAGCTGGTCAAGTTCGCGCCTTTGTTCGACTGGACCCGAGACCGGGTCGCGGACTTCTGCGAGGCCCAAAGCGTTCCGGTCAACGAACTCCACGCTTCGGGCTATCCCTCGATCGGCTGCGAGCCCTGCACCCGCGCCGTCGCGCCCGGCGAGCCGGAGCGGGCCGGCCGCTGGTGGTGGGAGAATGACGAGGCCAGGGAATGCGGCCTCCATGTCGGTCCCGACGGCCGGCTGGTGAGGAGCAAGGCGGCATGACTGGCGCCCCTGCGCAGCGACTCCCGCAGCGGGAGCCCCGGACCGTGCACGGACGGATCGCTCCGATCGCGACTCTTCCGCTCTTCCATCGCCTGGAAGGCCGCAAGGCGGTCGTCGCCGGAAGCTCGGAAGGCGCGCTCTGGAAGGCCGAATTGCTCGCCGCCGCCGGCGCCGAGGTCATTGCCCTGGTCGGCGAGGACGGCGATCGGGAGAAGTTCGACGCGCTTCCGACGATCAGTGTCGAGCGGCGCGGCTGGACTCCCGCCGACCTCGACGGAGCGGCGCTCGCCGTCGCCGATCCCGCCGGCCCGGAGGACGCCGAACGCTTCGTCGCCGCGGCGCGCGCCGCCGGGGTGCCGGTCAACGTCATCGACCACACCGAGCTTTGCGACGTCCAGTTCGGGACCATCGTCAACCGTTCGCCCATCCTCCTCGCCATCTCGACGGGCGGCGCCGCCCCGATGCTCGGCCAGTCGATCCGCGCCAGGATCGAGGCGGTGCTTCCGCTCGGCCTCTCCGCCTGGGCCAAGGCCGCGCAGGCCTTGCGCCCGAGCCTGAAGCAGCGCGTGAAGAGCTTCGGCGACCGCCGCGCCTTCTGGGAGCGGTTCGTTGAGCGCGCCTGGGCCGGCGGAACCCCCGACGGCGCCGAATCCCTTGTCGCGCCCCAGCCCCGCCGCCAGGGCCGGGTCGCACTGGTCGGCGCCGGCCCCGGCGATCCCGAGCTTCTCACCCTCAAGGCGGTGCGAGCGCTCCAGTCGGCGACCTTCATCCTCTACGACGATCTGGTCGGCCCGGAGATCCTCGAGCTGGCCAGGCGCGAAGCGAAGCGGGTCGCGGTCGGGAAGACCGGCCGAGGCCCCTCCTGCCGGCAGTCCGACATCAACGCCCGGATGGTCGCGCTCGCTCTGGCCGGCGAGAACGTCGTCCGGCTCAAGGGGGGCGATCCCCTGGTCTTCGGCCGAGCCACCGAGGAGATCGACGCCTGCCGGGCCGCCGGAATCGAGGTGACGATCGTTCCCGGGATCTCCGCCGCCCAGGGCGCGGCCGCAGCCCTGGGCTTCTCGCTGACCGAACGGCTCGAGGCCCGTCGAATCCAGTTCGTCACCGGCCACGGCGCCGACGGGCGGCTGCCCGCTGACCTCGACTGGGGCGCGATCGCCGATCCGGCCGCCACCACCATCGTCTACATGCCCCGTGCAACTCTCGGCGACTTCGCCCGCTCCGCAATCGCCGCCGGCCTTCCCCACGATATGCCGGCAATTGCCATCGCCTCCGCGACCCTTCCCGCGCAGGCGCATGTGAGCGGGACCATCACGACCGTCGCCGGCCTCGCCGGTACGCTTCCTCCCGGGGCGCCGGTGACGGTCGTGATCGGAAGGGTCGCTCGCGAACGGGCCGCCGCCCTCGAGCTCAGGGCCGCCGCATGAACGCTCCCGCCACCTTCCTCTCCCGCGGCCTCACCCATCTCGAGCAGCTCGAGTCGGAGAGCATCCACATCCTTCGCGAAGTCGTCGCCGAGGCCGAGCGGCCGGTCATGCTCTATTCGGTGGGCAAGGACAGCGCGGTGATGCTCCACCTCGCCCGCAAGGCCTTCTTCCCGGCCCCGCCGCCCTTCCCGCTCCTCCATGTCGATACGACCTGGAAGTTCCGCGACATGTACGCCCTTCGCGACCGGGTCGCCCGGGAAGCGGGGGTGGAACTGATCGTCCACCGCAACCCGGAAGCCGAGCGGCGCGGGATCAACCCGTTCGACCATGGCAGCAGCTTCCACACCGACATGTGGAAGACGGAAGGGCTCCGCCAGGCGCTCGACCTGCACGGCTTCGACGCGGCCTTCGGCGGCGCGCGCCGGGACGAGGACAAGAGCCGGGCCAAGGAGCGGATCTTCAGCTTCCGCTCCGCCCATCATCGCTGGGATCCCAAGAACCAGCGGCCGGAGCTCTGGTCGCTCTACAACAGCCGCAAGTCGCGCGGCGAGACGATTCGGGTCTTCCCGCTCTCCAACTGGACCGAGCTCGACATCTGGCAATATATCCATGCGCAGGATATCCCGATCGTCCCGCTTTATTTGGCGGCGCCGCGGCCCACCGTGGAGCGCGACGGGATGATCCTGATGGTCGACGACGAACGCTTCCCGCTTCGCGACGGCGAGGTGCCGGTGCAGCGTTCGGTGCGGTTCCGGACGCTCGGCTGCTATCCCCTCACGGGCGCGGTCGAGAGCGGGGCGACCACCCTGCCCCAGGTCATCCGCGAG
>DASQZF010000089.1:0-7876 GCA_035638835.1 Allosphingosinicella sp.
GCCCCCTTCGGCTGCCGCCTGCGGCGGCCGGCTCAGGACAGGCTTCGACAGGCTCAGGGCGAACGGTTGTAGCGATTCAACCTATTCCCACAGCGCTCTAAGCGACGAAGCAATCCAGCGGGTCTCGGAGGCCGCACTGGATTGCTTCGCTACGCTCGCAATGACGGCAAGCCCGGCAATCTGCGGCCCAGCTCCGCCAGCCCCTTCTCAAGCTCTTCGGCGAGGCGATCGGCGGCGGCCCGGACCGGCATTCCGGCATCGTCGAGCTTGAGCAGCGCGCCGACCCCGGCCGCCGCCCAGCGTGCGGTCTCGGAGGCGAGGTTGTCGAACCTCTTCTGGTCGATCGGAAGGGCGCGGGCGTAAGCGGCGCTGATCCGCGCGGCTTCGTCGAGAAGTTCGTCCGGGGGGGAAAGCGAGGCCCGGCCCGCCATCTCCTCGACCAAGGCGAGCACCTGCCTGAGCTGCGCGATCTGCGCGCCTGCGTCGGCCAGGCCCGGAGCGTAGAAAGGCGGCTGCTGCTGCGTCATGCGCTGCAGGATAAGGGGAGGGGGCTAAGGAAGGGTTAGCCCGCGGGGGGGGGATTCGATCCTCCCCCCCAGCCGTCATGCTGAACTTGTTTCAGCATCCAGTCCTCCGCCTCTCGGACGAGTGACCAGCTGGACCCTGAAACAAGTTCAAGGTGACGGAGCGAGGCTCTCCCGCTCCGCTTTACCGGCGCCGAACCTATTGAGGCGTCGTCACCGTCGAATCGCGGCCCGCGCCGACCGGGGCGGCGACGATGGCCTGGGTCACCGCGCCCTTGTCCACCACGGTCGTCGCAGGATCGCCGGCGACCGAGCGGGCGCCGAGGGCGACCCGGTCCTGCCCGGCCGAATTGAGCATCGAGCGCTCGCTCTGGCTGCGCGGCGCCGGACCTCCGAACAAGGCGTCGAGCGCCTGGGTGCGGGCGTCGGTTCCCACCGGAGTCGGCTCGCCCGTCTTCGGCGGCGTCAGCGCATAATCGGGCGGGATGACCAGCGGCTGGTTGCGAGTGACGGCGAACTCGTCGGGCCGCTCCCGGCCGGCAATGCCTCCGGAACCGCAGCCGGCCAGCACCAGGGTGGCCGTGCAGGCGGCGAGGCCCAGCTTCACGATACGCCCCGGCTTCACAATACGCATGATCACTTATCCTCCTTGGGAGTCTTCGGTTCGCGAGTCAGCAGCGCCCGGACCAGCAATAGCAGGACGCCGATGGTAATGGCAGCGTCGGCGACGTTAAAGACCAAAAAGGGGTGGATGTCCCCGAAATGCAGGTCGGCATAATCGACCACATAGCCAAGCCGGATCCGGTCGAGGATGTTGCCGAGCGCCCCGCCGAGCACCAGCGAGAGCGCCACCGCGTCGTCCCGGCGCTTCTCCCGCCACATCCAAACGGCGACGAAGGTCGCGATCGCCAGGGTGAGCCCGACGAGAAGCCAGCGTCCGAGCTCGGTGCCGGCGTTGAGCAGGCCCATCGAGACTCCGGTATTCTTCAGCCAGCGCAGGGTGAAGAAGGGCAGGATTTCGATTGTCAGCCGATGCGGAAGCTGAAGCGGGTAGGTCACGATCCACTTCACCAGCTGGTCGACGAAGAAGACCAGGGCCGCGACCGAAAGGCCGATCCTCCGGTTCTTCCTCATCCGGTCCGAATCCTGGGACAGATCAACCATTCACAACCCCCTCGCAGCGGGCGCACAGGCCCCCGTCTTCTTCGACTTCCGGAAGCAGGCGCCAGCAGCGGCCGCATTTCTGAAAGTCGGACTTGGTCACCTCGATCGACTCGCTCTGCGACTGGGCGACCTCGGAAACGATGTAGATCTCGGCCAGCTCGGCAAGTTCGGTGTCGAGCAGGTCGATCTGGGAGTCCGGATAGAGCACCTTGGCCTCGAGGCTCGAGCCGATGACCTTCTCGCGCCGGAGCGGCTCGATCGTCTCCGTGACATTTTCCCGGGTGGCTCGGATCATGGCCCATTTCGAGCCGAGGGCCTCGTCGCGCCAGCTTGGGTCGATCGCCGGCCATTCGAGCAGGTGGACCGAGCCGCCTTCGTCCGGGAAGCGGGTCTGCCACACTTCCTCGGTCGTGAAGCACAGGACCGGCGCCATCCAGCGCACCAGCGCGTGGAAGACCGTGTCCAGCACCGCCCGATAGGCCCGGCGCTTGAGCGACGACGGAGCGTCGCAATAGAGGCTGTCCTTGCGGATATCGAAGAAGAAGGCGGAGAGGTCCTCGTTCGCGAAATTGGAGATCAGTCGGACGTAGCGGTTGAACTCGAAGCCTTTGGTCGCCTCCCTGAGCTCGGCGTCGAGCTCGGCCAGGCGGTGGAGCACCCAGCGCTCCAGCTCCGGCATCTCTCCGGCCGGCACCCGCTCCGACTCGTCGAAGCCGGCAAGGGCGCCGAGCAGGTAGCGGAAGGTGTTCCTGAGCTTGCGGTAGGCGTCGGTCGTGGTGGCGAGCACCTCCTTGCCGATCCGGACGTCCTCGAAATAGTCGGTCGAGGCGGTCCACAGCCGAAGGATGTCGGCGCCGCTCTCCTTGAGGACTGCGAGCGGGTCGATCGTATTGCCGAGGCTTTTGGACATCTTGCGCATGTTCTGGTCGAGCGCGAAGCCGTGGGTGAGGACCGCTGCGTAGGGCGCCCGGCCGCGCGTTCCGCAGCTCTCCATCAGCGACGACTGGAACCAGCCGCGATGCTGGTCGGAGCCTTCGACATAGAGGTCGGCGCGGACGTCCTCGCCGAAGCGCGCCTCGACCACGTAGCTATGGGTGCAGCCGCTGTCGAACCAGACGTCCAGGATGTCGGTGACGGCCTCGTAATCGTCGAGGCTGTAGCCGTTGCCCAGCATGGCCTGGTGGTCCGCGCCGAACCAGGCGTCGGCTCCGCCTTCGTGGAAGGCGCGGATGATTCGCGAGTTGACCACCGCGTCGCGAAGATATTCGCCGGTCACGCGGTGCACGTAGAGCGCGATCGGGACTCCCCAGGCGCGCTGGCGGCTGATCACCCAGTCGGGACGCCCCTCGACCATGGCGCGGATCCGGTTCTTCGACTTTTCCGGGACCCAGCGGGTCTCATCGATGGCGGCGAGGGCGGTGTCGCGAAGTGTTTGAGACCCGCTCCGTTCGCCCTGAGCTTGTCGAAGGGCCTCACTTCCCTCTTCGCGAGAGGAGGAAAGGGCTTCGACAGGCTCAGCCCGAACGGCAGGGGGCTCAGCTCCGGCTGGCCGGACCGTGTCCATCGGGATGAACCATTGGGGCGTGCAGCGGAAGATGATCTTGGCCTTGGACCGCCAGCTGTGCGGGTAGCTGTGCTTGAAGTCCGCGGTGGCCGCCAACAGCCCCCCCGTCTCGCGCAGGCCGGTGCAGATCGGTCCGTCCGGAGCGTTGAACTTGGCATTGATAACGCTGCCGAGCCCGCCCAGCCATTCCCAGTCCGAGCGGTAGAAGCCGCCGTCATCGACCGCGAACACCGGATCGATCCCGTGCGCCTTGCACAGCAGAAAATCGTCCTCGCCATGGTCGGGCGCCATGTGGACTAGGCCGGTCCCCTGCTCGGTGGTGACGAAATCGCCGGGAAGGAAGGGGCGCGGGCGGGCGAAGAACCCGCCAAGCTCATGCATCGGGTGGCGGGCGAGCGTGCCGGCGAGCTCCGCGCCCTTGAAGCTCTTGAGCGGAGTGACGGTACCGCCGTCGGTGCCGATCTTGACCACCACCGGATGGCCGATCCGGCCGCCGAAGCTCTCGATCAGGTCGCGTGCGACGAGCACGGTGAAGGTGCCGGCGTCATGGTCGAAACGCGCGAGCCAATAGTCGATCTCCGGACCGTAGGCGATCGCCTGGTTCACCGGGATCGTCCAGGGGGTGGTCGTCCAGATCACCGCGAGAGCGCCGACCAGCTCCTCGAGCGGGCTCTGAGTGATCTCGAACCCGACGTCGATCTGGGTGGAGACGATCTCCTCATATTCGACCTCGGCCTCGGCCA
The DNA here is from genome assembly GCA_035638835.1 of Allosphingosinicella sp. Lineage (GTDB taxonomy): Bacteria > Pseudomonadota > Alphaproteobacteria > Sphingomonadales > Sphingomonadaceae > Allosphingosinicella. The sequence continues at coordinate 3,996 of DASQZF010000089.1, forward strand.
GCGCGGTCTTCTCGACCGGCGACCACATGACCGGCTTGGCACCGCGGTAGAGCTGGCCGCTCTCGGCGAACCTCAGAAGCTCCTCGACGATCTTGGCTTCGGCCTCGAACTTCATGGTGAGATAGGGATCGTCCCATTCGGCCATCACTCCGAGGCGCTGGAACTGCTCCGACTGGATCGTCACCCACTTTTCCGCATAGGCGCGGCATTCGGCCCGGAACTCCCTGGGCGGCACCGCATCCTTGTCCAGCTTCTTCTTTCGATACTGCTCCTCGATCTTCCACTCGATCGGAAGTCCGTGGCAGTCCCAGCCGGGCACGTAGGGTGCGTCCTTGCCGAGCAGGGACTGGGAGCGGACCACCATGTCCTTGAGGATCTTGTTCATGGCGTGGCCCATGTGGATGTCGCCATTGGCGTAGGGCGGGCCGTCGTGGAGGATGAAGCGCTCCCGTCCGGCGCGCTCGTCGCGAAGCCTTTTGTAGAGGCCCATCCCCGCCCAGCGCTCCAGGATAGCCGGCTCCTTCGCAGCGAGGCCGGCTTTCATCGGGAAGTCGGTCCTGGGCAGGAAGACAGTGTCTCGCCAATCCTGTCGGGCGGTATCGGGTTTTTCGGACATCGGCGGGGGATTAGCCGGGAAGGCGGGGAATGGGAAGTTTCGTCATCCCGTCGAAAGCCGGGACCTCGGGACAAGAAGTCTCGGCGGGTCTCCCCGAGGTCCCGGCTTTCGCCGGGTGGCGGTGCAGGTGTCGCGCTCCACCCCGGCGCGGTCGAACTGCTGGGCGAGGCCGCGGTGCGCGACCAGGATCAGAGGCTTCGGCGAGCGGGGCGCGATCCACGACGCGTTGACCAGCGACACCGTCACCCGAAGGCGCAGATGCCGCCGCCGGCCCATTGCCAGATCTTCACTGCGCGAGCCTGTGCCGGGCTTGGTCGCAGTCGGCGGCCATCTGCGCCTTCAGCAAATCGAGGCTGTCATATTTCGCCTCGGGCCGGAGGAAGTGGATCAGCTCGACCTCGAGCGTCCGGCCGTAGAGGTCGCCTTCGAAATCGAAGAAATAGGGCTCGAGCAGCTCCTTGGGCGGCTCGAAGGTCGGGCGGATGCCCAGATTGGCGGCTCCGCTCAGCACCTCGCCGCCGGCCAGCCGCCCCCTCACCGCATAGATACCGAAGCGCGGCCGCAAATAGGTGCCGAGCGCGAGATTGGCGGTCGGATAGCCGATCTCGCGGCCTCTCTTGTCGCCATGCTCGACGACCCCCTCGATCGCGAACGGCCGGGTCAGGAGCCGGGCGGCGGCGGCGCAGTCGCCCGCCTGGAGCGCGGCGCGGATCCGGCTCGAGGAGATCGGTCCCTCCTCGTCGGAGACCGGAGCCACCGAATCCACCGAGAAGCCCAGCCGCGATCCGGCTTCGGCCAGCACCTTCGTGTTGCCGCCGCGTCCCTTGCCGAAAGTGAAGTCCTCCCCCGTCACGACCCCGGCCGCTCCGATAAGGGCGATCAGGTTTTCCGAGATGAACCGCTCGGCCTCGGTCGCCGCGAGCTCGGCACCGAAGCGGAAGACGATCATCGCATCGGCGCCGGCGGCGGCGAACAACCGCTGGCGCTGGTCGAGGCTGGTCAGCCTGAAGGGCGGGGTCTCGGGCCGGAAGTAGCGGACCGGATGCGGATCGAAGGTCGCGACCAGTACAGGCCGGCCCTCGGCGCGGCCGCGCTCCACGGCACGGCCCACCACCGCCTGGTGGCCTGCATGAAATCCATCGAAATTGCCAAGCGCGACGATGCCCCCGCGAAGCGCCTGCGGAACCGCCGAGCCGCCGTCCAGCCGCTCCATCGGTGCGGTATAGGAGAGGGGGAAGGGGCGGTAAACTGCCTCCCCATCACCGTCATTGCGAGGAGCGCAGCGACGAAGCAATCCAGCTCCCAGCGCCGGCGCCTCTGGATTGCTTCGCTTCGCTCGCAATGACGGTTAGGGCAGCCTCTCCAGCAACCTCAGCAAATTCCCGCCCATCACCTTGGCGATCTCCTCGTCGGTGAAGCCGCGGTCCACCAGGGCCTGGGTGACGTTGACCAGCCCCGCGGTGTCGAAGCCAGTGGTGACCGCTCCATCGAAGTCCGACCCCAAAGCGACATGGTCGATCCCGACCAGGTCCCGGACATGGGCGATGGCGGCGGCGACCGCGGAGGGGCGCAGATCGCAGATCGCCGCGTCCCAATAGCCGATCCCGACGAGGCCGCCGGTCCGGGCGACGCCGCGAATCTCCTCGTCGCTGAGGTTGCGGTTGACCTTGCAGGTCGCCTGGACCCCGCCATGGCTCGAGACGACCGGCCGCTTCGCCATCGCCAGAACCTCGGCGACCGCGGCGTGGCTCGAATGGGCGATGTCGACGATCATCCCGAGCCGCTCCATCTCCCGGACCACCTGCCGTCCGAGCGGGGTGAGGCCGCCTTTCTTCAGCCCATGCATCGATCCGGCGACCTCGTTGTCGAAAAAGTGGGTGAGCCCGGCCATCCTGAAGCCGGCGGCGTGGAGCCGTCCGAGATTGTCGAAGCGGCCTTCGATGTTCTGGAGGCCTTCGATCGAGAGCAGCGCCCCGGTCACCTTGCGCCCCGCCGCCCGATCGGCGAGCAGCCGCCGGACGTCGATCCCGCGCCTGACGATCCTGAGCCGCCCCCGGGAGCCGGCTTCGGCGCGCCGAAGCTTCTCGGAATGCCAGAGCGAGCGCTGGAGAAGCGAATTCCAGGTCCGCGGCGGCTGCAGCTGGGCGACCGTCAGCAAGGTGATATTGTCGCTGTCGGGGCCGTTGGCCTCGTAATTCTGGCCCTTGGGAGTCTTGGTCACCGACGAGAAGACCTGGAGGGCGACGTTGCCGGCCTCCAGCCGGGGCAGGTCGACCTGGCCGCGCTCGGCGGGATCGAGCAGGTTGCGCCTCCAGAGCAGGGTGTCCGCGTGCATGTCGGCGATGGCGAGCCTCGGGTGAAGCGCCTTCGCCCGATCGCTCACCGTCGGCAGCGGAGTGGCAGCCACCTTGTTCATTCCGCCCTCGACGATTCCGGGGCCCAGGGTGAGGAAGGCGCCTGTGGCGACGACGAGCAGGGCGAGAAGCCCGTAGACGTATCTGCGCATTTTCCCCCCTTCGGTCGCCGAACTTAGCCGCCCTACGCACTTTTCGTCATGCTGAACTTGTTTCAGCATCCAGCGCCGAGCCGCCGAGCGGTGGACGACTGGACCCTGAAACAAGTTCAGGGTGACGTCGGAGCTATCGACGCCGCTCCAGCCTCACGAAGCTGTAGCCCGGATGGTCCTCCCTGGACGCTTCCCGCCACTGTGCCCGGTCGAAGTCCGGCATGAACGTGTCCGCCTCCGGCTCCTCATGGACCTCGGTCAGCTCGACCGCATCGGCGCGGGGCAGGAACAGGGCGATGATCTCCGCCCCTCCGATCACCGACACCGGCTCGTCGCCCGCCGAAGCAAGCGCCTCCTCGAGCGATCCGACCTTTTTGGCCCCAGTTACGGTCCACTCCGGATCGCGGGTAAGGACGACGTGACGCCGCCCCGGCAACAGGCCCGGAAGGCTTTCGAACGTCTTTCGTCCCATCACCATCGCGCTGCCCATGGTCACCGCCTTGAAATGCTTCAGGTCCGCCGGAATCCGCCACGGAAGCCCGCCGTCCCGCCCGATCGCGCCGTTGCGGGCCCGGGCAACGACGATGGTGACCGCGGGATCAGCCATGACGAGAATGCTCAAACCGCCACCTCGGCCTTGATATGGGGATGGGGGTCGTAGCCGGCGATCTCGAAATCCTCATATTCGTAGCGGTCGATGGCTTCGGGACTCCGCAGGATATCGAGCCGGGGGAGGGGCCTGGGCTCCCGGGTCAGCTG
>DASQZF010000090.1:0-16691 GCA_035638835.1 Allosphingosinicella sp.
TCGCTGGTCATGCAGCAGGTGCTCGACCGCTACGGCGCCGGAGTCAGGATCGAGGGTATCGCCATCAAGCAGTCGGATCCGCCGGCGACGGTGAACAACGCCTTCAAGGAAGTGTCGGCGGCTCAGCAGGAGGCGCAGTCCTACATCAACCAGGCGCGCGCTTACGCCCAGCAGCAGACCGCTCGGGCGCAGGGCGACGCCGCTTCGTTCGACAAGGTCTATGCCGAGTACAAGCTGGCGCCCGAAGTCACTCGTCGGCGCATGTATTACGAGACGATGGAGCGGGTCCTCTCCAAGGTGGACAAGACCGTGGTCGAGGCCGACGGAGTCACCCCTTATCTGCCGCTGCCCCAGGTCCAGCGCCAAGCCCAGGAAGGAGCCGCACGATGAGCCGGGCTCTTCGAAACCCGATCGCCCTCGCCTTCATCGCGATCGCACTGCTCGTCCTTGCCGGAAGCACCTTCGCGATGGTTCCGGAAACCAAGCAGGCGATCGTCGTCCGCTTCGGGAAACCCGAGTGGGTGTACAACGCCTACAATCCGAGGGTCGATTTCGGCCGGACCGGGGCGGGCCTGATCGCCCGCTGGCCCTTCGTCGAGCAGATCGTGTGGATCGACAAGCGGATCCTAAGCGTCAAGATGGACCGGCAGCAGGTGCTCTCGACCGACCAGCTCCGGCTCCAGGTCGACGCCTTCGCCCGCTACCGGATCGTCGATCCGGTGCAGATGTACGTCTCGGCGCGGACCGAGGAGCGGGTGAGCGACCAGCTGAAGCCGATCCTCGGCTCCGCCATCCGGAACGAGCTCGGCAAGAGGGAATTTGCGAGGCTGCTCAGCCCCGAGCGGGGGCAGCTGATGGCCAATATCAAGCAGGCCCTCGACCGGGTCGCCCGCCAATATGGCGCCGAGATCGTCGACGTACGGATCAAGCGGGCCGACCTTCCCGAGGGGACTCCGCTGGATTCGGCTTATGAGCGGATGCGCACCGCCCGCCAGCAGGAGGCCGGAGCGATCCGCGCCCAGGGCTATAAGCAGGCTCAGATCATCAAGGCCGAAGCGGATGCCGAAGCCGCGAAGACCTATGCCGAGGCCTATGGCAAGGATCCGGATTTCTACGCCTTCTACCGGGCGATGCAGAGCTACGAGACGACCTTCGCCCCGGGCGAGAACCAGGGCCGCTCGACCATCATCATGTCGCCCGACAACCAGTATCTGCAGGAGTTCAAGGGTAAGAATCGGTAGGTGGGACCCGTCATTGCGAGCGAAGCGAAGCAATCCAGTCCCGCGGAGGACCGAATGCCGCACCTGGATTGCCGCGTCGCTGCCGCGAAGCGGCAGTTTATCCTGGGCGCCGCCGCAGGCGGCGTCGAAGGGCTCCTCGCAATGACGATTGCCTATTCAAATCCGGTTCAGCGGCACCAAATACAGATGTAATCGATCGGGACGCCGGATTCGCCCGCCCGGTCGAGCAAATGAGGAGAATGCAATCGTGCGTTACGTTTATGGCCTCTCGGCCGCCATTCTTCTGGGCGGCGCCGCCGCCACTCTGACGGTGGGCCCGGTCGGCGCCCAGACCGCCCAGAACGATCCCGGCACCATGGCCTCGGCCGCTCCGCGCGCCGGGGCGCCGATGAGCTTCGCAGATCTCGCGACCAAGCTCCAGCCGGCGGTGGTCAACATCTCGACCAAGCAGTCCGTCCAGGTCAACCGGAGCCGCCAGGTGCCCCCCGGCTTCGAGGATTTCTTCCGCCAGTTCGGAGTTCCGGTGCCCGACGGCGGCGGCGGCGACGCTCCGGTCACCCAGCGGGGCGGCTCGCTCGGCTCCGGGTTCATCATCTCGGCCGACGGCTATGTCGTCACCAACAACCATGTCGTCTCCCCGGCGCGCACCGGCGCCACCGTCGAGCAGATCACGGTGACCCTGCCCGATCGCCGCGAGTTCGAGGCGGAGCTGGTCGGCCGCGACACGCAGTCGGACCTCGCGCTGCTCAAGATCAAGGGCAACAACCTGCCCTTCGTCCGCTTCGGCGATTCCAAGCAGACCCGGGTCGGCGACTGGGTCGTGGCGATCGGAAATCCGTTCGGCCTCGGCGGAACCGTCACCGCCGGAATCGTCTCGGCGCTCCACCGCAACATCGGCGCCGGCACCTACGACCGCTACATCCAGACCGATGCGAGCATCAACATGGGCAATTCGGGCGGCCCGATGTTCGACCTTCAGGGCAACGTCATCGGGATCAACACCGCGCTCATCTCGCCGACCGGAGGCAATGTCGGAATCGGCTTCGCCATTCCCGCGGAGCAGGCCTTCCCGATCATCGATTCGCTGCGCAAGGGCCAGAGGCCGCAGCGCGGTTATATCGGAGTGGGCCTGCAGGCTCTCGACGAGGATATCGCCGCCTCGTTGGGTATTCCGAAGAACCAGGGCGAACTGATTCGCAGCGTCAGTCCGGGCGGCCCCGCTGCGCGGGCGGGGATCCAGCAGGGCGACGTCGTCGTCAGCGTCGGCGGACGCCCGGTGACCCCAGACGAGTCGCTCGCATATCTGGTCTCGCGTACGCCGATCGGTTCGCGCACGCCGGTCGAGATCGTCCGCGACGGCCGCCGCCAGACGGTCAACGTCGCCATTGGCGAGCGTCCTACCGAAGAGGAGATCGCCCGGATGAGCGGTAGCGAGGCCGAGACGCCGGTCACCGAACCGGCGGAGGCGCAGCAGTCAAGCAGCCAAAGATCGGCGCGTGAAAGCCTCGGTGTCACGGTTCAGACGTTAACGCCGGAAATTGCTCGCTCGCTGCGGCTTCGGGACGTCAATCTAAGGGGTGTCGTCATCGCTTCCGTCAATCCGGGCAGCGATGCCGCGGCCAAGGGCATCCAGCCGGGCGACATCATTCTGTCGATCAACCAGCGCGCCACTCGCACTCCGGAGGAGGCCGCCGGTGCCGTCACGGCTGCCCGCACTGCGGGCCGCACCACCGTGCTCCTGCTGATTCGACGGGGCAACGATCAGCCGGCCTATTTTGGCATTGCGCTCAGCAAGCGCTGAAATCCTCCCCATCGCCAGATGGGGAGGGGGACCACCCGAAGGGTGGTGGAGGGGTAGAAGGCGCGGACTCATTGGGTTCGCGCCGGCTCCTCTCAGGCCTGCGCCACCTACCGCTCCACCAGGCTTTGCCTGGTCCCCCTCCCCAGGCTCCGCCTGGGGAGGATTTTGTGTCCTGCTCCACATCGGATAGGGCAGCCCCGTAATGCGGGGAGCCTCACCATGGACGACGACACCAGCATCTTCATCGGCTTGGGCGGCGGCAAGCCGCAGCGGCTCATGCTCAAGCGGGCCAATCGCCACGGCCTGATCGCCGGGGCGACCGGCACCGGCAAGACCGTCAGCCTCCAGGGGCTCGCGGAGGGCTTCTCCCGGGCCGGAGTGCCGGTCTTCGTCGCCGACGTGAAGGGCGACTTGGGCGGGCTCGCAATGGCGGGATCGCCGATGGGCAAGCTCCACGAGGCCTTCGCCGCCCGGGCCGCCGAGATCGGCGACGCTTCCTGGGCCTATGGCGACAATCCAGTCCAGTTCTGGGATCTGCTCGGCCAGCAGGGCCATCCGATCCGGACCACCGTCTCGGAAATGGGCCCGCTCATGCTGGCCCGGCTGATGGACCTGAACGAGGTCCAGGAAGGAGTCCTGACCATCGTCTTCCACGTTGCCGACAAGGACGGGCTTCTCCTTCTCGACCTCGACGACCTCCAGGCGATGCTCGCCGACTGCGCCAACCGGGCGGACGAGCTGACCGTGACCTACGGCAACGTCTCCAAGCCGAGCGCCGGAACCATCCAGCGCTCACTCCTCCAGCTCCGCAGCCAGGGCGGAGACAAGTTCTTCGGAGAGCTCGCGCTCGACATCGACGATCTCATCGCCCTCGACGACCGCGGCCGGGGCGTCGTCAACATCCTCGCCGCCGACCGGCTGATGGCCTCGCCCAAGCTCTATTCGACCTTCCTGCTCTGGCTCCTGTCGGAGCTGTTCGAGCAGCTTCCCGAGGTCGGCGATCCGGAGAAGCCGAAGCTGGTCTTCTTCTTCGACGAGGCGCACCTGCTCTTCACAAGCGCTCCTGCGGCCCTGCTCGAGAAGATCGAGCAGGTCGTCCGTCTGATCCGGTCGAAGGGCGTCGGGGTCTATTTCATCACCCAGAACCCGATCGACATTCCCGACGCGGTCGCCGGCCAGCTCGGAAACCGGATTCAGCACGCGCTCCGTGCCTTCACTCCGAGGGACGAGAGGGCCGTACGATCGGCCGCCGAGACCTTCCGGGCCAATCCGGGGGTGGACGTCGCCACGGCGATCACCGAGCTCAAGGTCGGCGAGGCGCTGGTCTCGCTGCTTCAGCAGGACGGATCGCCTTCGCCGGTGGAGCGGACATTGATCCGGGTGCCCGGCTCGAGGGTCGGTCCGATCACGGACCAGGAACGGGCGATCTTCGTCCAGACCGACGCGGTGGGCTCCAGATATGACGAGGCGATCGACCGCGAATCGGCCGAGGAGCTGCTCGGAGCCAAGTCCAGCGAGGCTCAGGCCGCCGCCGCCGAGGCGAAGGCGAAAGCCGAGGAGGCCAAGCTCGATGCGGCCGAGGCCAAGCAGGCGGAGAAGGACAGGGTGCTGGCGGAGCGGGAATCGGCGCGGGCCGCCAAGGAGGCGGAGCGCGCCCGGGTCGCGGCCGAACGCGAGGCGGCGCGCCAGGCCCGAGAGGCCGCGAAGCCGACGCTTACGGACAAGCTGGTCCAGTCCGCGGCGCGATCCGCGGCGAGCTCGGTCGGCCGCCAGGTGGCGGGCAAGCTCGGTGGGCAGTTGCTGCGGGGATTGCTGGGCGGATTGTTCAGGGGGCGGTGAGCGCTAATCCTCCCCATGCAAAGCATGGGGAGGGGGACCACACGAAGTGTGGTGGAGGGGTAGAAGGCGGAGGCTTACGCCGTCGGGCATTCGATCCTCGGATTTCTGCGCCAGCCACCCCTCCACCATGCTTCGCATGGTCCCCCTCCCCATCTTGCGATGGGGAGGATTGCTCGTCGCAAGCCTCTTGCCGGTTACGCCCACCTCCGCGAAGGTACGCACAGGCAAACAGAGGGGCACGAACGCATGGCGGCTGAAGCATCGATGAGGGAGCTCACAATCCGCTCGATCCTGCTCGGCGGGCTCCTCACCCTCGTCTTCACCGCGGCCAACGTCTATCTCGGCCTCAAGGTCGGCCTCACCTTCGCCACTTCGATCCCGGCGGCCGTCATCTCGATGGCGGTGCTTCGCTGGTTCAGCAACTCGACGATCCTCGAGAACAATATCGTCCAGACCGTCGCCTCGGCGGCCGGCACCCTGGCGGCGATCATCTTCGTCCTGCCGGGACTTGTGATGATCGGATACTGGCAGGGCTTCCCGTTCGTCACCACGACGGCGATCACCATGCTGGGCGGCATATTGGGCGTGCTCTTCTCGGTCCCGCTTCGGCGCGCGATGGTGGTCGACAGCCCGCTCCCCTTCCCGGAAGGGCGGGCCGCGGCCGAAGTGCTTCAGGTCGGCTCGAACTCGCGGGCGGGCGAGGACGAGAGCTCCAAGGGTCTGTCCGTCCTCGTCTGGAGCAGCCTCGTCTCGGCGGGCTTCGCGATCCTCACCCAGACAAAGCTGGTCGCGGCGGAGGCTTCGGCCTGGTTCCGGGCCGGGGCCGGGGCGACCGGGATTTCGGGAGGCCTGTCCTTCGCCCTGGTCGGGGTCGGTCACCTCGTCGGAATCTCGGTGGGCATGGCCATGTTCCTCGGCCTCGTCATCGGCTGGTGGGTGCTGCTTCCCCTACTGACGGCGCAGATGCCGATGGACGGCGGTCCCCAGGCCTGGGCGGGCGCGATCTTCACCCAGCATGTGCGCTTCTTCGGCGCCGGAGTGATCGGGGTCGCCGCGGTCTGGACCCTGCTCAAGATCGCGGGGCCGGTGCTCGGCGGGATCCGGTCGGCGATGGCGGCGAGCGCGGCCCGGCGCGGCGGCGAGGCGCTGGCGCTGGAGGAACGCGACATGCCGATCGCGGTCGTCGGCCTCGGCTCGCTCGCCATCCTCGTGCCGATCGCCTGGCTGTTGTGGACCGTGATCGCCGGCGGGCCGCTCGCCGGATCGGCCGCCCTTCTGATCTCCGGCGCGCTCGTCTTCGTGCTGGTCATCGGACTGATGATCGCCGCCGTCTGCGGCTACATGGCGGGCTTGATCGGAGCGTCCAACAGCCCGGTCTCGGGAATCGGCATCCTCTCCGTCGTCGCGGCGTCGCTGATGCTGGTGGGGCTGTTCGGGCGTGAGACCCCCCCGGCGACCTCCGAGGCCCTTGTCGCCTACGCACTGATCGTCACCGGGATCGTCTTCGGGATCGCCACCATCTCGAACGACAACCTCCAGGATCTGAAGACCGGCCAATTGGTCGGGGCGACGCCGTGGCGGCAGCAGGTGGCGCTGATCTTCGGGGTGATCTTCGGATCGCTCGTCGTCCCCCCGGTGCTTCAGATCCTTTACGAGGCCTTCGGCTTCGCCGGAATGCCCGGCGCCGGGCCCGAGGCCTTGCCCGCGCCCCAGGCCGCCCTCATCTCCGCGCTCGCCAAAGGCGTCCTCGGCGGCGACCTCAACTGGACGATGATCGGCTATGGAGCGCTCACCGGCGCGGGGCTGGTCCTCCTCGACGAGATTCTCGGGCGAACGAAGACGCTGCGCCTTCCGCCCCTCGCCGTCGGGATCGGAATCTACCTGCCGATGGCGGCCGTGCTGCCGGTCGTGATCGGGGCGGTGATCGGCTATTTCTACGAAGGCTGGGCGGACAAGCGCAAGAAGCCCGAATTCGCGAAGCGAATGGGCGTGCTCGCCGCCACCGGGCTCATCGTGGGCGAGAGCCTGTGGGGGGTCGTGTTCGCGGGCATCGTCGCGGGGTCGGGGCAGGACGCGCCGCTGGCCGTCGTCGGCGAGGGGTTCGAGACGATGGCCTTGATCGGCGGGACGGCTTTGTTCGTGCTGCTGGCGCTTTGGGTCTATCGAAGGACCATGAAGCTGGCCGCCTGAATCCTCCCCATCGAAAGATGGGGAGGGGGACCATGCGAAGCATGGTGGAGGGGTAGAAGGCGCCGGCCGCTTGGCGCCTTACCGCCCGGTCCTCGCCAGCTACCCCTCCACCACCCTTCGGGTGGCCCCCCTCCCCACCGCTTCGCGGCAGGGAGGATTAAAGCGCCTTCGCCTCCAGCCACCGCGTAATGTCGGGCAGCCTCGTCGTGCGCACCCGGACCCGGTCGCGGATCGAGGACTGGGCGACGTCGACCCGGCCGCGCGACTGAGGGGTCATGTAGCGGGTCGCGAAATCCTCGAGCTTGGCGACCATCGCGGGATCCGCCGAGTCTCCGCCCAGACCGGCGATGAAGCGGGAGCGCGACGAGATGTCGACCAGCGCCTCGACCTTCTCGCGGTTGCGGATGGCGAAGTCGTAGGCGAGGTCGGGATGCTCGCCCGCCACCGTCGAGAGGATCCCGGCGCTGGTCGTCGCGCCCGGCTCGTCGGTCAGGGCGAGGTCGAGCGCCCTTTGCGCCAGAGCGGGGTCGGCGGCGCTTCCGAGCAGGCGGTAGAGCTGGGCCTTGACCAGGGGGCTTCGCTCGGCGCGCGCCTGGGCCCTCAGGCGCTCCCAGCCGGCCGAGTCGACGTTGCGGGCGGTGACCGCCAGGATCGTGCTTCGCAACGGGCCTCCGGTCGCAAGCGGGTCGCCGGCAGCGAGGCGCCTGTTGGCCTCGCCGACGACCCGGGCGTCGCCCATCTCCCCGAGAGTCCCGATCAGGTCCGCCCGAAGCACCGGAACGGTCGGAGCCTCGCCGGCCTTGGGAGCCCAGCCGATCCTGGCGAGCACCGGCGAAAGCTTCGCCGACGCGTAACGTTCGATCATCGAACGGTGGGTCGGGTCGTTTTCGTACATGCCATGGACGCTGCTCAGGATCGTCGCGGCCCGGCTCCACACCTGGGGATTGGCGTTGGCCGGAACGGCGTCGACCATGTCGAGCGCCTCGGCGGCCGATTGGTAGCCCGCCAGCCCGAGGCCCCAATTGTCGGCCAGAAGGCCGATCTGGTCGATGGGCTTCAGGCGGGGGAAGCTCGCGGTCAGCCGTTCGAGCAGGGCCGGCGAATAGAGGGTTCGGTAATAGCCGGTCTGGCCGCTGTTGACGACGAGAGGATTGCAGCCGGGGACGCTGAGCGTGCCCGAGCCGCCGGCGACGAGGGTGCGGGTTTCGGCGCCTCCCACGGTCGCGGCGATCACCGGGACCCGCCAGGCCTTCGCCGCCAGGTTCGGACGGTCGCGGCTGAATTCGCCCTGGCGGAGGGCCACCTCGGTCTTGCCGCCGCGGCAGGCCGCGTTCTCGACCCTGATCAATGGCACGCCCGGCTGGAGCGTGAAATCGTGGGCGATGGCGGTGACCGGCTTGCCCGCCGCCCGCTCGACCGCCTTCCAAAGGTCGTCGGTCTGGGTGTTGCCGAGCCGGTGGGTGCGGACATAGTCCTGCACGCCTCGCCGCCAGGAATCCTCTCCGACATAATCCTCGAGCATGGTGATCACCGCCTCGCCCTTCTGGTAGGTGATCGCGTCGAAGGCCTGGCTGATCTGCTCGACGGTGCTGATCCGCTGGATCACCGGGTGGGTGCTGGAGACGGAATCGAGGGTGATCGCCTGCTCGCGGCCGGAGACGGTGCCGAGCTCGGGATCCCATTCGGGATGCAAGGCGGTGGTCGCCTTGGTCGCCATCCAGGAGGCGAAGCCTTCGTTCAGCCAAAGATCGTCCCACCAGCTCATGGTGACGAGGTTGCCGAACCATTGATGGGCGATCTCGTGCGCCGCGACTTCGAAGATGCGCTGCTTGGTCGCTTCGGTCGTGATCGCGGGGTCGACGAGGAGGATCGATTCGAACGAGAAGATCGCGCCCCAATTCTCCATCGCTCCGAAGAACTGGCTGCTGCCCGGGCCGGCGACGTTGTCGAGCTTGGGGAGCGGGTAGGGCGTTCCGAAATATTCGTTGTACCAGGGGACGAGCTGGGCGGAGCCGGTAAGCGCCCAGCGGCCCTTCTCGCCGTCGCCGCGCTTGGTGACGATCCCGATCTCGGTGCCGGCCGAGGTGGTGGTGATCCGGTCGAATTCGCCGACGGCCAGGAAGAGCAGGTAGCTCGACATTGCGGGCGTAGTCTGGAAGGTGACGGTCCGGGTGCCGTTCGCGTTGGTCTTGACCCCCGCTTGCGGCATGTTGCCGATCACGTCCTGGCCTGCGGGCACGGTGACGTTGAGATTGTAGGGGGTCCGGAACTGGGGCTCGTCCCAGCCGGGAAAGAAGCGTCGAGCGTCGGGCGCTTCGAACTGGGTGAAGAGGGCGCGCTTCTTGCCGCCTGCGCCTTCGTAGTCGAGCGCGAACAGGCCGGCCGCCTGGGTGTAGATCTTGCCCTTGTAGTCGATCGTCAGCCGATACCGGCCGGGGGCGATCTCGCGACCGAACCTGAAGGTCGCGGTCTGCTTCTCCGCATCCACGTCGATGTCGCGGGGATTGAGCGCGAGCGGAGCGCTCTCGCTTCCGCCGCCCAGCGAGACGATGCCGAACTCGAGATCGGCCGCATTGAGGGTGATGCTGTCGGTCGCCCGGAGGACCTCGATGTCGATGTCGGTCCGGCCGGTGAAGCGCAGGTTCGACGCATCGGGCGTGGCGTTGATCGTATATTGGAGCGGACGAACGTTCGTCGGAAGCTGGGTCGGAACCTGGCGCGATGCCGCGGGGGCGGCGGCGACGGTGGAAGACGGTGCGGCCCGCTCGGTGCTTCGGGCGCAGCCGGCGAGGGCGAGGGCGAGGAGGGAGACGGTGGCGAACAGGCGCATGGAGCACTCCGGTGAGGACGTAGCTGCGCTCCTGCGGGGGTGCTAAGCCCTTGTCAAACCTCAGTAGCCGAAGATGGGCGCAGTCTTATGGCCTTCGAGGACATGGGCTCGAAGCTTCGCCGGCTCCCAAAGAAGCTCCACGCCCATTTCAGCCTGGCGGATCAGTGAGACGATCGCCTCGTTCACCGGCGCCGCGCGCCCGAGCTTCTTCGCAAGCGCAACCACCTCGCCGTTCAAATAAGCAATTTCGGTCGGCCGTCCCGCCCTCAGGTCGTCGGCCATGGACGAGCGCGCTTTCGAGTCGATCTTCTGGATCTTGAGGAAGAGGTTGTTGAAGACGAGGTTCGGCGAGGCGATGGCGTGCGGGAGCAGTCGGGGCGGCACCGGCCCGATCTTGGCCGGCTCGATCCCAGCCGCCTCGAGCAGTCCGAGCGCTTCGAGGATCGAGGCGGCGACGACCCGGCGATAGTCGCGCTCCTTCAATTGCTCGAGCAGGGTCCTGCCGGACAAGGCGTTGACTGCATTGTTCAGGTTGATGAGCAGCTTGCCCCAGGCGATCGCGGGCATGTCGGTGGACAGAGCGAGCCGGGCCGGGCCGCCGCCGACCCGTTCGGCCAACGCCCGAAGTGCCGGCACGTCCTCGGCGAGCAGGTCTCCGGCCACCCCCTTGTGGAAGCGGCCGTGGCCGAGGGCGGCGACATTGTAGGGGACCATCCCGGCGACCGCCTCGAACCGGGTCTTCAGAACGGAGCGCAGGATGTCGACGTTGCTGACCCCGTTCTGGAAGCTGACGACGAGCGCGCCCTTCCTTGCGTGCCGGGCGATCTCCTTCGCGGCCGCGGCGGTGGCATTGCTCTTCACGGTGAGGGCGATGATGTCCGCATCGGCCAGAGCGCCGGGCTTGGTCGAATACTCCACTTCCTCCGGCGCCAGCCTCTTCCGCCAGCCAGAAAAATCGGTGAGCGTGAGACCGGCGGACCCGATCTCCCGCCCGATCCGCTCCCGCCCGACGAACGAGACCGGAAGCCCGGCGGCGGCCCAGGCCCCGCCGACGAAGCAGCCGACCGACCCGGCCCCGAAAATGGCGACCTTCAGGTCAGACATGGGGACCGTCATTGCGAGGAGCGAAGCGACGCGGCAATCCAGCGTCGGAGGCCGCGTCTGCCTCTAAGCTGGATTGCTTCGCTCCGCTCGCAATGACGAAAGGGACCATCGCTCAGCCCCGTCCGCGATAGCCGGGCACGTCCTGGGCGGGGACCCACAGGCCGTGCGGCGGCTCGCCCGACTGCCAGAAGACGTCGATCGGCATCCCGCCGCGCGGATACCAATAGCCGCCGATCCGGATCCAGAGCGGCTTCATCTCCTCCGCCAGACGCTCCGCGATCCCGACCGTCACATCCTCGTGGAAGCCGCAATGATTGCGGAAGGCCGTGAGGAAGAGCTTGAGCGACTTGGACTCGACGATGGTCTCCCCGGGCGCATAGTCGACGACGAGATGGGCGAAATCGGGCTGGCCGGTGACCGGGCAGAGCGAGGTGAATTCCGGCGCCGTGAAGCGGACCAGATAGGGCCGTCCCGGCCGCGGGTTGGGAACGTAATCGAGCTTCGCCTCCTCCGGCGAGGCGGGCGGCGTGCTGGAGCGGCCGAGATGGGTAAGGTCCATGGCGCCGCCTTAGGGGAGGGGGCCGGGAAGGGGAAGGCGACGCATTCGAGTTCCCGCATATCCGTCGCCTCAGACCAAGGTCCGCTCCATCCGGATCGCGGGGAACAGCGCTCCGCCGTCGGCGAATACACCTCGGCATGATTGGTGCCAGGCACCATTTTCCATATCGTGCATGTAATTGGTGCCTGGCACCAATTTTCCCAGGGTCCTAGCGCGCCGATTGCCGGGAAAAAATGTTCTTGACTTGTTCTCACACCTCGTACATATTGGAGTGTTGCCGCTGTCGGCGGCTCCAAGGGAGTTGGAGCGGTAGGCGGCCGGGGGGCGCCGGGATGACGAATTTCAGGCTCGGGTTCTTCCCTTCTCTACGTCTTGCCTTTGCGCCTTTGCAGCTTCGCTCGAAACCGGGTGCGCAATCGGCCTGCCGTCGTTCACCGCCGCCTGACCGAGTGCGGAGCGGCTCACCGTCACGGGTGGAAATCCCGCGCAGTCGAGTCCACTTCGTCCACTTCGTCCGGATCCGGACAGCCGCCGACGGCCGTCTCCGCGTCCACTTCGTCCACTTCGTCCACTTTGACTTGCCCGAGACCCGTGCGATAGCTCGCGTCATGAAGACTCTTCTGGCCGCCTCGTTGCTGGCCTTCGCCGCCCCCGCCTTCGGACAGGGCAGTCCGCCCGCCAAGGAGGCAGGCGCGTCCGTCCCGGAGCCCATCGTCTCGGTCACCCGCCATGCCGGAACCTTCGGCGGCCAGCGCGTCGCCTACACCGCGACGGCCTCCGAGACCTATCTCAAGGCCGCCGACGGGACGCCCAAGGCGAGCATCTTCTCGATCGCCTATGTGAAGGCGCCGCGCGATCCGAAGCGGCCGGTCGCCTTCCTGTTCAACGGCGGCCCGGGCTCGGGCTCGCTCTGGCTCCACATGGGCGCGTTCGGCCCCAAGCGGGTGGCCATCCCCTCGGACGCCCGGGACGACGGGGCCCCGCCTTTCCCGATCTTCGACAATCCCGACAGCCTGCTCGACGTCGCCGACATCGTCTTCATCGATCCCGTTGGAACCGGCTTCAGCCGCCCGCTCGGAAAGACCGAGGGCAAGGAATATTGGGGGGTCACCCAGGACGCCAGATCGGTCGCCGAGTTCATCCGGATCTGGCTGGGCGGAAACGGCCGCTGGAACTCGCCCAAGTTCCTCGGCGGCGAGAGCTACGGGACCACCCGCTCGGCGGCCGTCGTCAACCAGCTCGAAGGCGCGTTCAACGACGTCTCGCTCAACGGGATCATCCTCATCTCCACGATCCTCGATTTCGGAGCCCAGGCCAATGTGCCGGGCAACGAAATGCCCTATGTGCTCTTCCTACCCTCGATGGCCGCGGCCGCCTTCCATCACGGCAAGGCGCCCGCGGACTCCGGAACGCTCGAAGGCTTCGTCCAGGAGGCGCGGGAGTTCGCCGGCGGCGATTACGCCTCGGCCCTGTTCAAGGGCCAGAAGCTTCGGGGCGAGGAGCGCGCGGCCGTCCGCCGCGGCCTCGCGCGCTTCACCGGCCTCTCGGAGCGCTTCCTCGAAGCGGCCGACCTTCGGGTCGGCGATCAGCGCTTCTACAAGGAGCTGCTTCGCGACAGGGGCCTGGTCGTCGGGCGTCTCGACGCCCGCTATACGGGGCGCGACTATGACAATGCCGGCGCCGAGCCCGACAACGATCCGAGCTTCTACGGAATCGACGCGGGCTATACGGCGGCGCTCAACCTGTGGGTCCGGGACGGCCTCGAGTTCCGCACCGACCGCCAATATGCGACGATCGCCGGGCTCGGCAGCTGGGACTGGGACCTGGCCGATCAGGGCGGGGAGGCGCGCTACTACAAGAACGTCGCCCCCTATATCGGAAAGGCGATGCGCGAGAATTCCGGCCTCCGGGTGTTCGTCGGCCAGGGCTATTTCGATTTCGCGACGCCATTCTTCGGCGCCGAATATTCCCTCTCCCGAACCGGAATCCCGCAGGAGCGGATCGTCTACCGATATTACGGCTCCGGCCACATGATGTACGTGCGCGACGAGGACCGGACCAAGCTATCGAGGGACGTGAGGGCGTTCATCCGTGCGCGGTGAGGAAGTCGCCGTCATTGCGAGGAGCGCAGCGACGAAGCAATCCAGCGCGGCGGATGAGACCCACAGAGAGCTGGATTGGTTCGCTTCGCTCGCAATGACGGGGAAGGCAACCAGATATAGCATAAGGCTAGCCTGAATGGCATTATGCAGCTGTCACCTGACACAAAGTCAGCGTAGCTTGACATAAAGTCAGGGTCGAGCTATCGATTCGCAATGGCCGGCGGATAGGCTGCCGGCGGGACGAGGCCAAAGCGGTGGACGTCGGGGACTATGTGAAGAATCGACTGAAGGTCCTGAGGGCGGAGCGCGACTGGAGCCAGGCCGAGCTCGGCGGCAGGCTCGGGGTCTCGCGCCAGGCGGTGAACGCCATCGAGACCGGCAAATACGATCCTTCGCTTCCTCTGGCCTTCAAGCTCAGCCGGCTGTTCTCGGTCCCGATCGAGGAGATATTCGATGACCGTCACGGGGGCCCGGGCGATGCGCGATAGCGCGCCGCGCGGGGAAGGGGAGCGCCGCGACTCGGAGAGGCGGCGCAGGAAGCGGCTGATCCTGGCCGTTCTGATCGTGATCAGCTTCGTGCCGGGATTGTACGTCGGCCATCAGCTGGGCGCCGCATCGGCCGAAGGCCGGCCGTTCGTCTGGTCGCCCGCCCTGGCCGCAATGCTCGCGGGCCTCTACCTCCTCGCGACGCTCGGAGGGGGGCTGGTCCTGGGCGGGTTGGTCGACGAGCTCGATCGGCAGCGCTCCTATCAGGCGGTGAGCGTCGCAGGCTTCGCTCTGATGACCGTCTATCCGACCTGGTTCTTCCTCTGGAAGGGCGGCTTCGTTCCCGAGCCGATACACTGGGTCCTGTTCCTGCTGTTCTGGCTGAGCCTCGTGCTCGCCTCCCTCTGGTATCGCTATCGCTAGGACCATGATCATGATCAGAAACCTCATCGCTCTGGCCTTGCTCGCTCTGGTGCTCGCGCCGCTCGTCTCGATGCACCAGCTCGGTGACTTCCAGGCGCGCGCCGCAGTCCGGATCTCGACCACAGGCTCGGGCGCCACCCTGAGCTTCGAGGCCCTCCTGGCCGCGACGCGCCTTTAGGGGCGGCTTCGAAGGCGGTCGCCAAGCCGCTCGCAACAAACGGAAGAACCCGACGCTGACCGGGAACCGGCAGCCGACGGCCAAGCTTTGCCTGAAAGAAAGGAACGATCCCATGAAGAGCCTCTATCTCCTCGCAGCCTCCGCGGCGGCGCTGTCCGTCGCCGCAGTCTCGCTCCCGGCCCCGCTCGCCGCCCAGGCGGCGCGGACGCCGGAGCCGCGCAAGTTCGGAAGCTGGGGCGTCGATCTCGGCGCCCGCGACCTGTCGGCCAGGCCCGGCGACAGCTTCTTCGATTACGCCAATGGCGGCTGGTACAAGACGGCCGAAATCCCCGCCGACCAGCCGATCGCCGGGATCGCGCTAGACACTCATCTGCTCACCCAGGCCCAGCTCCGGTCGGTGGTGGAGGACAGCGCCCGCAACCCCTCGACCGTCAGCGCCCGCCAGGTCGGGGCCCTCTATGCGAGCTTCATGGACGAGGCCGCGCTCGAGAGGCACGGTTCGTCGTCGCTGGCGGCGGACCTCGCCGAGATCGAGGCGGTCGCTTCGAAGAGCGACATGGCCCGACTGATGGGGGCGACGACGGGCAGCTTCGGGAGCAGCGTCTTCAGCTTCGGGGTCAGCCCGGATCCGAAAGGCACCGGCCTCTATATGACGGGCATCGGCATTGGCGGGCTCGGCCTGCCCGATCGGGATTATTACCTCACCGACCAGTTCAAGCCGCAGCGCGAGGCCTATGCCGGCCATGTCGAGCGGACCCTCAAGCTGATCGAGTGGTCGGACTCCGCGGGCGCGGCGAAAGCCGTGCTCGCGCTGGAGACCCGCATCGCCGAGTCGAGCTGGTCCCAGGTCGAGCAGCGCGATCCGGTGAAGATGTACAAGCAGATGAGCCTGGCGGCCCTTCGCGCCGACGCGCCCGATTTCGACTGGACCGCCTTCCTCGCGGGCGTCGGCGCTCCGCCGATCGACCAGCTGCTCGTCACCCAGGACACGGCCGTCCCGAAGATCGCCAGGATCTTCGCCGAAACTCCGCTCGGCACTTTGAAGGCGTGGCAGGCCTTCCACATCGCCAACGACGCCGCGCCCTATCTTTCGAAGCGCTTCGTCGAGAACCGCTTCGCCTTCACCCGTGCGCTCAGCGGCCAGCAGCAGATCCGGCCGCGGTGGGAGCGGGGGGTCAATCTCGTCAACAGCGTGCTGGGCGAGGTGCTCGGCCAGGAATATGTCCGCCGTCACTTCCCCGCTTCGTCCAAGGCGAAGATGGAGGAGATGGTCCGGGGCCTCCATGCCGCGATGCGGTCGCGGATCGAAGGCGCGGAATGGATGACCCCCGAAACGCGCGCCGCCGCGCTCGACAAGCTCGCCAAGCAGCGGGTGAAGGTCGGCTATCCCAGCAAGTGGCGCGACTATTCGGCGCTCGAGCTCCGGCCCGACGATCTCTACGGCAACGTCAAGCGGGCCGGCGCCTTCAGCACGCGCTATTATTTCAATCGCGTCGGCAAGCCCGTCGACCGCGACGAGTGGCTGATGACTCCGCAGACGATCAACGCCTATTTCAACCCGCTCGGCAACGAGATCGTCTTCCCCGCCGCGATGCTCCAGGCGCCGATGTTCGACCCGAAGGCCGATCCGGCGGTCAATTACGGAGCGATCGGAGCGGTCATCGGCCACGAGATCAGCCACGGCTTCGACGATCAGGGACGGCAGTTCGACGAGGCCGGGCGCCTTCGCGACTGGTGGAGGCCTCAGGACGCGGCGCGCTTCACCAGCGAAGCAGGCAGGCTCGTCGACCAATATGGCGCCTATGAAGGCGCTCCGGGGATGAAGGTGAACGGCAAGCTCACGCTGGGCGAGAATATCGGCGACCAGGGCGGGGTCCGGATCGCGCTCGACGCCTATCATGCCTCGCTGAAGGGCAGGAAGGCTCCGGTGCTCGACGG
>DASQZF010000091.1:0-5613 GCA_035638835.1 Allosphingosinicella sp.
GCGTCGAAGGGCTCGCAATGACGGCGCTGCACCGAATCTGCATCGCCTTCTCGCGGCAAATCGAACCCCAGCCCATCCCCGTTCCACACGCCTCGCCCATCAAGGCGCCATGGAACTCACCGCCCCCTCCGCCCCCGCTCCCTCCACCGCCTCGGCGCCCCGCCATCGGCTCCGCCGATTCAGCTTCGTCCGGAAGATCGCGCTCGCCGCTTCCCTGGTCGCGCTGGCCGACCATCTCTTCTTCTTCCAGCGGGCCGGATCGACCGTCGGCCTGTTCGCCGCGGCCCTGCTGACCGCGATCCTGGTCGCCACCCCCGCCATCGGGCGGAGCCGGCCGGCCCTGGTCGCGGCGGCCGCAGCCCTCCTCT
The DNA here is from genome assembly GCA_035638835.1 of Allosphingosinicella sp. Taxonomy (GTDB): domain Bacteria; phylum Pseudomonadota; class Alphaproteobacteria; order Sphingomonadales; family Sphingomonadaceae; genus Allosphingosinicella. The sequence goes on from DASQZF010000091.1 coordinate 369, forward strand.
TCGCGGCGGTGCTCGGAGACGATCCCTCGCCGCTCGCAGCGTTCCTGTTCATGGCCGCCGCCGCCATGGCCGTGCTGCTGCCCCGGGTCCGCCGCTTCGACGACGGGTGGCGCTGGACGAAGCGCCTGATCCTCCACGCCTTCCTCGCCCCGATCGCGCCCGCGCTCGACTGGGGCCGGCTTCGAGCCGCGAGGCGCCGCCGCGGCCCGGCGCGGATCGCCGCTGCCCTGCCTCTTCTGGCCCTGCCGGTGCTCGGGACCGCCCTCTTCCTCGCCTTGTTCAGCGTCGCCAACCCGCTGATCTCCAACGCCTTCGCACGGATCGACCTGATGCTGGTCGTGGGCGGCTTCTCGATCGCCCGGCTGGGCTTCTGGGCGCTTGCGGCGCTGCTCGCCTGGAGCCTGCTCAGAGCGCCGCGGATCCTGCTTGCGGCGCCGGCGATGCGCGATGGAAATCGAGCCATTCCCGGAGTCAGCCCGGCCTCGATCGCGCTCTCCCTCTTTGCCTTCAACCTCGTCTTCGCGCTCCAGAACGGGCTCGACATCGCCTTCCTGTGGAGTGGAGCCGCGCTTCCGGACGACATGACGCTGGCCGATCACGCCCATCGCGGCGCCTATCCGCTGATCGCCACCGCTCTGCTCGCCGCCCTGTTCGTCCTCGTCACCCTTCGCCCGGGCACGCCCACGGGCCGGAGCCGGCTGGTCCGCGGGCTCGTCTACGTCTGGATCGCCCAGAACCTCGTCCTCGTCGCCTCCACCATGTTCCGGACCCTGGAATATGTCGAAGTCTTCTCCCTCACCCGCCTGAGGATCGCCGCTTTGGTCTGGATGGCGCTGGTCGCGGTCGGCCTGGTCCTGATCTGCATCCGCCTTTGGCGCGGCAAGAGCGGCTCCTGGCTGATCAACGCCAACCTCGCCGCTTCTCTGGTCGCCCTCTCCGCCTGCTCGGCCGTCGACCTCGGCGCCGTCGCCGCCCGCTGGAACGTGCGCCACGCACTCGAGGCGGGAGGCCACGGGGTGCCGCTCGACCTGTGCTACCTGGGCGCGCTCGGCCCGTCCGCTCTGCTCCCGCTGATCGAGCTGGAGGGCCGCACCCTCGCCCCGCCTTTCCGCGAGCGCGTCGCCTGGACCCGCAACCTGATCATGGACCGGCTCGCCACCCGCCAGTCGGACTGGCGCGGCTGGACCTTCCGCGATGCGCGGCGCTTCGCGGAAGCGAAGCGGCTGATCGCCGAGCGCCGGCTGCCGCGCTTCTCCGCCAACGTCCGCGATTGCGACGGCCGCTATATCGGCCCGCCACACTTTGACAGCACCGGCCCGGGGATGTGACATGTACGCGATGAGCCACAAGATCCTTCTCGTCGACGACGACGCCCATATCCGCCAGCTTCTCGCCTTCGCGCTCGGCAAGGCGGGGATGAAGACGACCGAAGCCGGCGACGGCGAAGAGGCTCTGAAGGCAGTCGAGCGCGAGCGGCCCGATCTCGTCGTCCTCGACATCAACATGCCTCGAATGGACGGTCTCGAAGTCTGCCGGAGGCTTCGCGCCGAGGGCGAGCTTCCGATCCTCTTCCTTTCATCCAGGGACGACGAGATCGACCGGGTCCTGGGGCTCGAGCTCGGCGGCGACGATTATGTCGTGAAGCCCTTCTCTCCCCGCGAAGTCGTCGCCCGGGTCAGCGCCATCCTGAAGCGCGGCGGCCGGGCGCTGGCCGAGGCCGGGCCGAAGGCGGCGCTGGTCCACAACCGCCTCCGACTCGATCCGGAAGCCTGGGAAGCGCATTGGGACGACGCGGCCGTGCCCGTCACCGTCACCGAGTTCCAGCTCCTCCAGCTGCTCGCCAGCCTTCCCTCCAAGGTCTTCACCCGAGACGCCATCATCGACCGGCTGCACGGGCCGGGCTTCGCGATCACCGACCGGACGATCGACAGCCACATCCGCAACCTGCGCGCCAAGTTCGCGGCCCTGGGCGCGGGCGACCTGATCGAGACCCGGCCCGGAATCGGCTACAGGATCGGACGCTGCAAGGGCGAGGATCCCGCTTGATCCGACCGCTGAAGGACTATGCCAAGCGCCACTGGCCGGCGCTCAGGCTGCGCACCCTGCTCTTCCTCACTTTGCTGTTCGTGGCGGCCCTGCCCGGGATCGGCGCCGTCTTCCTCCGGGTCTACGAGAACACGCTCGTCCAGCAGACCGAGGCCGAGCTGATCGCCCAGGGCGCAGTCCTCGCCGGGACCTATCGCGCCGCCTGGCCCGAACCTTATGCGGATCCGCCGCCGGGCCCGCTCAGTCCCGAGCGGCCCACGATCGACCTTCGCTCGATGCCGGTGCTCGCCGCCCAGCCGGACGCCCGGCCGTCGCGCCGGCCGGCCGACCCGAGCGCCGCCCGCGCCGCCTCCGCCCTGAAGCCGATCGTGATCGACACGGCCCGAACGACCCTCGCCTCGGTCCGGCTGATGGATTCCGAGGGCATTGTCGTGCTCGGACGCGGCGACGTCGGCCGCACCTATCTCCATTTGCCCGAGGTGGCCGCGGCGACGAGAGGCCGGACCCGGACCGCGCTTCGCGAACGCGGCGACTACCGGCCCCGCTATGCGCTCGAATGGCTGAGCCGGGCCTCGAACATCCGGGTCCATTACGTCCGTCCCGTCGTCGCGGGCGGCGAGGTGGTCGGAGTGCTGATGCTGAGCCGGAGCCCGCGCGGACTGTTCCTCGGAATCTACCAGGATCGCGGCAAGATCGCGCTCGGGGTCGCCCTCATCTTCCTGACCCTGCTGCTGCTCGCCGGCCTTCTCTCGCGCGGAATCTCGCGGCCGATCGGGGCCCTGAGCGAGGCGACCCAGAACGTCGCCCGGGGCGCGGTGGCGGTTCCGGAGCCGCCGCCGACCGCGGCGATCGAGATCCGCAACCTCTATGTCAACTTCGCCGCGATGGCGGACCGGATCGAACGGCGCTCGCGCTACCTCAAGGATTTCGCAGCCGCCGTCAGCCACGAGCTCAAGACTCCGATCACGGGCATCAAGGGCGTTCTCGAGCTGCTCGCCGAGCATCCCGAGATGAGCGACGAGGAGCGTCGCCGCTTCCTCGGCAATGCCGGCGCGGACGCCGACCGGCTGTCGCATCTGCTTCGCCGGCTGCTCGACCTCGCCCGGGCCGACATGGCGATCGCCCCCGAGGATGCCGCGACCGCTCCGGAAGGCGCGGCCCTCAAGGTCGCCGACGCTCACCGCCGGCCGGGCTTCGCGGTCGAGGTCCGGCTTGGCGGCCTTCCGGCCGTCGCCGCGCCGCCGGAGCTGCTCGAAGCCGTGCTCGAGACCCTGGTCGAGAACAGCCGGCAGGCCGGCGCCGGCAAGGTCGCGATCTCCGGCCGCCTCGATCGGGGCAAGGTCAGGATCATCGTGGCCGACGACGGCCACGGAATCCCCGAGGCGGACCGCGAGCGGATCTTCGAGCCCTTCCACACCAGCCGCCGAGGCGAGGGCGGATCGGGTCTCGGCCTCTCCATCGCCCGCTCCCTCCTCGCCGCCTGCGGGGGAAGCATCTCGGCGCCCCGGAGCGACGAGGGCGCTTCGTTCGAGCTTTGCCTGCCGGTTGCGGCGAAGCTCTGAATAGACCTCCCCTCCCTGGAAGGGAGGGGTTGGGGGTGGGTAGGCGAGCGAAGCGAGACTTCTTCTGAGTCGGAGTTTCGACCGCCTTCGGCGGACCCACCCCCGGCCCCTCCCTTCCAGGGAGGGGAGCCAGCCCCCCCGCTTCCCGCTCGACTCGCACCTCATCCCGACAGATACTCGCGCTTCGAATCGGGGGTTCCGAAGGCCATGTCAGCTCGTCCATTCCTTTGCCTCGCGCTGGCCGCAATGGGCTCGCTGGGCGGATGCGCGGCCGCGCCGCTGGCTCCCGCGACGACGCTCGCCGACGCCGGTCTCAAGGCAACCGGAAGCTTCAGCGCCGAAGTCCGCAACGTCGCGACCCAGCTTCGCGAGGCCGATGCGGCGGACAGCTTCACCCGGACCTGGGAGCAATGCCAGAGCCCGGCGCCGGGCGCCTGCGTCCCCTCGGTCAGCCCGGAGCGCCTCTCCATCCAGCGCAACGATCTGGCCGACGTCGTCGACCTTCGGGCCAGGGCCATCGACCAGCTCGGCGGCGCCTATGCCGCGCTCAAGCAGGAAGCCTCCTACGATCAGAGCACCGACCTGCAGGGCGCCGGCAAGTCGGCCATAGATTCGGCGAACAGCTTCGGCCAGGCCGCCGCGCGCCTGAACGGGGGGAAGCGCTTCATCCCCGCCGTTCCCGGCGAGGTCGGAGCCCTGCTCGACTTCGGCTTCGGGGCCCTGGGCGACCGGCTTCAGCGCAAGCGCATCCTGCGCGCCAACCGCGAGATCGCCCAGGCCGTCCTGCAGCTCCGAAACGGCATGCAGAACGAGCTCGAAGTGTTCCTGACCCTCGACGACTATCTGGTCGGGAAGCGGGCGGCCGCAAGGCTGGTCTTCTACGACGCCAAGCTGACTTCGCCGATGACGATCATGACTCCCCTGGCCGAGCAGCTCGACGTGACCCTCGTCCCCGGCGCCGAGAGCCTGGTCGACAATGACAATGCGCTTCGAACGGCCCTCAGGGCGACGATGATGGCCAATTCGAGAGTGGAAGTGCTCGAAGCGCAGGGCCGCTACCGCGCGGGCATAGCCGGGCTCGACGCCCTGCTTCGCCAGCACCGCGAGCTCGAGTCGAAGAAGAGCGTGACGGTGGGCGACGTCGAGCGGATCATCGACCAGCTAGACGCCTCGCTCGCCAAATATGCCACTCAACCGCCGCCGCCGCCGCCGCCACCGCAGGGGAATTGAGAGCCATGCCCAGCACCGCGAATGAACGGCTCACAATCATCTACAACGCCTACAAGTCCGCTTTCGCCCGGCGCGCGTCCGATCTGAAGCAGGCGACGACGGCGGAGCAGGTGCAGGCGATCATGGACAATGTCGATTCGCTCGAAGGCAGCTACCTGGACGCCGCCCGCAAATCGCTGGACGCCACCGGCCCGGGCATCGAGGCCTGCTATCAGGCCGCCCTTTCCACCACGGCGGCCGTCGAAAAGGCCTATGCGCAGGGCAAGGCGCTGGCCGAGCGGATCACCGCCGTGTCGGGCGTGGTCGCCGCGGTCGGCAATCTGGTGACAAAGGCCGCGGGGGCGGCCTGATCTCCCCTCCCTGGAAGGGAGGGGCTGGGGGTGGGTAGGCGAGCGCAGCGAGACTTC
>DASQZF010000092.1:0-32004 GCA_035638835.1 Allosphingosinicella sp.
CAGGCTCTCTTGACTATGTTGTATCGCTCGACGGACCGCCGCAGTCGTGCGGGCGCTCCCGTGTAGAACCTGTCCCATAGCGCATCCCTCCAATCACCCATGGATAATGCACCATCAAAGGCCGGGACTAAACACCTAGGATGCGTTGACATTTAGAGGATTCACGTTGCGCTCGGATTGTGATTCAAGCTTCCTTTTGGGAGGTTTGGGTGGAAGGCATTCGTCTGGTTCTAACGGATCGGCAGTGGTCGCTGATTGAGCCGCACTTGCCGGGCAAGGCCGGCGATCGGGGGGTGACCGCCAAGGATAACCGTCTTTTCGTCGAGGCGGTGCTGTGGATCGTGCGGACCTCCACGCCATGGCGCGACCTGCCGCCGGCGTTCGGTTTGTGGAACAGCGTCTTCCAGCGCTTCTCGCGCTGGTCGAAGGACGGGGTCTGGTGGCGGCTGTTCGACGCCATGGCCCAGGATCCGGACTTCGAGTATCTGATCATCGACTCCACCATCGTCCGGGCGCACCAGCATGCGACGGGTAAAAAGGGGGGCCTGAAGATCGCGCCATCGGCCGCAGCCGCGGTGGGCTGACCAGCAAGCTGCACGTCGCCGTGGACGCGCTCGGCAACCCGGTGCGCTTCCTCCTCACCGGCGGCGAGCGCAACGACATCACCCAGGCCGGGCCGCTGATCGAGGGCCTGCCGGCAAGCTACGTCCTGGCCGACAAGGCCTATGACGCCGATCATTTCCGCGAGGCTATCCACGCCCAAGGAGCGCAGGCCGTCATCCCCCTCAACCGGACCCGCGCCCGCCACGACGACCACGACCGCCATATCTACATGGAGCGCAACCTCGTCGAGCGCTTCATCAACAAGCTCAAGCACTTCCGACGAATCGCCACCCGCTACGAACAGACCGCCCGCGCCTATCTGTCCATGGTCCAGCTCGCCGCCGTCGTCATCTGGACAAGGTAAATGTCAACGCTTCCTAGGCCGCCATCACTTCAGCTCGCTGTGGGTGACCTCGCCGGTCACAAGGGTGGTGGTGCAGAGCCACGCCTGGCCTGGAGTGAGGTTGTGCTGGGCGATCGTCTCATCAGGAATTGGCGAGAGCGCCTGGGCATTGGTCATGCCCATCATCTGGTTGACCGCGTCGCGCGCCCGGGCTGCGTCGTCGATGTTCACCATGTAGAAGTTGCGTTTGCCGTTGCCGTTCTCGGTCGTCACCATATATCCGCTCATCCGAACCCTCCGCCTCGACCCTACGGAGCCCGATGCGTCCGCCGGCCAACCTTCGACTTCTTCGATGACGGCGTCAAATGAATGGCGGGCGGGATTACGGAAACCGTTGACTAGTGCAGGCCTGTCCACCGAAAAGGGGAAAGGGAGGATCTGCAATCATGGTCGCGCATGTCGCCACGGTGGCGTTTCTCGGGCTGGAGGCGCGCGCCGTCGAGGTTCAGGTCCAGATTTCGGCCGGCCTCCCCAGGTTCCTCGTCGTGGGCCTGCCCGACAAGGCGGTGGCCGAAAGCCGCGAGCGGGTCCACGCCGCCCTCGCCGCGATCGGCCTGTCGCTCCCGCCCAAGCGGATCACGGTCAACCTCTCGCCCGCCGATCTTCCCAAGGAGGGGTCGCATTACGATCTTCCGATCGCGCTCGGGATGCTCGCCGCCTTGGGGGCGATCGATACCGAGACCCTGGCCGGCTACGTCGCGGTCGGCGAGCTCGGCCTCGACGGAAGGATCGCTCCTTCGCCCGGGGTGCTGCTCGCGGCGATGAACGCTTCGGCCCGAAGCCTCGGGCTCGTCTGCCCGGCGGCGCAGGGCTCGGAGGCCGCCTGGGCCGGCGACGTCGAGATCGTCGCCGCCCCCGATCTCGTCGCGCTCCTCAACCATTTCCGAGGAAGCTCCATCCTCCCGCCGCCCATTCCCGGCGAAGCGGAGCCGGCGGGCTTCGGCCCGGACCTCGGCCAGGTGAAGGGGCAGGAGACGGCCAAGCGCGCCCTCGAAATCTCCGCCGCCGGCGGCCACAATCTGCTGATGGTCGGGCCGCCCGGCGCCGGAAAGTCGCTGCTCGCGGCCTGCCTGCCGGGCATCCTTCCGGAGCTGACCCCGGCCGAGGCCCTCGAAGTCTCGATGATCGCCAGCGTCGCGGGAACGCTTTCGGGCGGCCGGCTGATCCGCACCCGGCCCTATCGCGCCCCGCACCACAGCGCCTCGATGGTCTCGCTGGTCGGAGGGGGCCTTCGAGTCCGGCCGGGCGAGGTCAGCCTCGCGCATCTCGGGATATTGTTCCTCGACGAGCTTCCGGAATTCCAGCGCTCGGCCCTCGATTCGCTTCGCCAGCCGCTCGAGACCGGAACCGTCAGCGTCGCCAGGGCCAATGCCCATGTGACCTTCCCCGCCCGGGTCCAGCTCGTGGCCGCGATGAATCCGTGCCGCTGTGGCCATCTCGGCGACCCGGCGCTCGCCTGCTCGAGGGCGCCGCGCTGCGCCGCGGACTACCAGGCGCGGGTGTCGGGGCCCATGCTCGACCGGATCGACCTCCATGTCGACGTCCAGGCGGTGTCCGCCGCCGACCTCGTCCTTCCGCCGCCTTCCGAAGGCTCGGCCGAAGTGGCCCGGCGGGTCGCCGCAGCCCGGGCCGTCCAGACGAGGCGCTACGAAGGGGAGGGGATTCGGACCAACGCCGAAGTCGACGGCGAGCGGCTCGAGGCGGTCGCCCGGCCCGACGAGCCCGGCCGCCGGCTGCTCGCCCAGGCCGCCGAGGCGATGCGGCTCTCGGCGCGCGGCTTCCACCGGGTGATGCGGGTGGCGCGCACCGTGGCGGACCTTGCAGGCAGCGAGGAGGTCCGCCGGATCCATGTCGCCGAGGCTCTCAGCTACAGGCGGCAGGCGCCGCGCAGCTGAGGGGTCAGATTCACGGTTGAAAATCGGCTCCTAAATCCGGAAGATGTTACTGGACCGCAATGATGCGGCAAAAGGGGGATTGCTATGCATTGGATGTTTCTACCGCTGAAGCGCTTTGCCGAGTTTTCGGGTCGTTCCAGGCGCACCGAATATTGGATGTTCTTCCTCTTCCAGATCCTGCTGGGCGTCGCTTTCTGGGTGCTATTGGCGATCGTGGGCGGCGGCGCTCTGATGAGTGGAGGCGATCCGACGGCGCTGGCGGCCGCGGGCGGGGCGATCATGATCGTCACGGCCTTGTACGGACTTGTCTCGCTGGCGCTGCTCATCCCGGCCATCGCCGTCACCGTACGCCGGCTGCACGACACCAACCGGACCGGCAAGTGGCTCTTGGCCCTGGTCGGCGCCTATGTGGTGATGCTGGTCGGCACCATGATGGCGGCGTCTTCGCCGGACAATCCTGGCCTCGGCGGCGTCCTGGCCATGGTCGGCGGAATCGCGGCGCTCATCCTGGCCATCGTCCTGCTCGTCTTCATGTTCCTCGAAGGAACCCGCGGGCCGAACAATTACGGGCCCGATCCCAAGGGTGAGAATCTCGACCAAGTCTTCGCCTGATCGCATGGCTTAAGCGCGCGGGCGGGTCATTGCGGTCCGCCCGCCGCTCGGCTAGAGGCCCGCTTCGAGTGCCCCTGTGGTGGAATTGGTAGACGCGCTCGACTCAAAATCGAGTTCCGCAAGGAGTGCCGGTTCGATTCCGGCCGGGGGCACCACTCCTATTTGATCCGTGCCCTGAACTTGATGTTGAAGCTCGAATTGGCGGCGAGCGTTCCTCCGGGCGCGAAGCGGATTCGGTTGACGTTGGGATCGTAGCCCGCCGCCGGGGTGTAGGCGTAGCTCGAGCCGCCATTGTTCGAATAGGCGACGTTGGACGAAGTGAGAGTCACTCCGCTCGTTCCCGCGTTGAGCTGGAAGGGATCGACGCCCGCGGCGGCGGGATCGAAATCGCCGTTGTAGAAGGTCATTGTCGAGGGCAAAGCGTCGGTCAGGACGATTCCGTTCAGGTCCACCGGGCTTCCGCCGGAATTGGTGATGGTGAGGGTGTAGACGACATCGGCGAGGGGCAGGTTGAACCGGTCGGGGCCGCTGGTCTCGAGCGGCGCCGAGGTCTTGGTCGAGGTCGTCAGGTTGGGCATCGGGCAGAAGCTCAGGGCCGAGATTCCGAACGCCTGCTGGCCGGTCGTCTTTTCGCCCTGGCCGAGCGGGAAGTTGCCGTAGCGCAGGATTACCGAGGTGACCGGCTGGGCGAAGCTGATCGTGACGTCGCCGGCGCTCGTGTTGGTGTTCGCGCTTGTGCCGACTCCGACTGCCTGGCTGCTGTTGGCGACGGTAATTCCGTTGCCGGTGCTGGGGCCGAATCGCACCATGGAGCCGGCGGCGGCGAACGGCCCGGCGCCGTTGTTGGTGCCGAAGGGCGAGATCATCGCCGGGACGTAGGTCGCCGCTCCGTTCGCGCCCTGGACGTGAAGCCAGTCGCGATACTGGTCGTCGGCGAAATCGATGTCGTGGACGGCGAGGGTGATGGCGCGGATCGGCACCGCGAAGGAAAAGGCCACCCGGATGACCCGGGTGTTGGTCGTGATCGATGCGGTCCGTCCGGCGAAGGTGCCGCCGACGGTGAGGGTCTTCGCGCCGGTCCCGCTGGTGATGAGCGTCCCGATCGCCGGCATCGGCGCTCCGCCCGCCTGGATGCTGCTCAGATTGTAGGTGGCGAAGCCGACGGTGAAGATCTGATTGGCTCCGAGCGCGTTGCTCGCCGTATAATTATAGCTGTTGGCGTAGCTCAGGCTCGCATTGGGCTGGCTGCTGAAGGCGAAATTGTAGGTGTTGGACGCGCTGCAGGCGGCCCGGGCCGTGCCGGCGCCGAGGGCGCAGGCCGACAATGCTCCGAGAAATCCCGCGAAACGCGCAAGCGCTGCTGGCAAAAGTCCCACCCCTTTTCCCGGCCCGCCGAAGCGCGGCCCCGCTTTGGCTCTAGGAAAAGAAGGTTGAAGGGACGTTAACCACGAGGAAGGGCGAAGCGGCAGGGTCACCGTCCCCCCAGACCCAGCGACTGCAAGCTGAGCTGGTCGAACTTGAAGCGCATCGTCACATAGGGGCCGCTTCGAGTGTAGCGGGCTTCCTCGAAGTCGCGGTCGTGGAAGCCGGCGAGGTTCCAGCCCACCGAAAGCCAGCCATTCTCGAACGGCGTGAAGCCGAAGCTCGGCCCGGCCGACCAGGCGAAGCTGTTTCCGTCGATCCCGCCTCGAACCGTGCCGGCGATCCCGAAGTCGATCGTGTCGCCGAGGTCGAAGCGGAATTCGGCTCCGACGACGTTGCTCCAGCCGCCGATATCCTGGTCACCGAACTTCTCCGAGACGTAGCGCGAGCCCCAGAAGACCGAGATTTCCGAACGGGCCGAGGTGCGGTTGACCGAGAGCGAATTGACGAGGCGGAGCGAGCGGGCGTCGCCGCTGATCGTCAGCGGAATCCCGATCGGGCCGGCCTGGCCGGCGACGGCGCCGGTCACCTTGTCGTCGCGCAGCTCGAGCTTCTCGAGCCAGGACCAGCGGCTGCCCGCCGGGCGGCGGGCCCAGCTGACCTGGAGATTGGCCGTCCGGGTCTCCGCGCCGTCGGCGCTCCTTGCGACGAACCAGTTGAGCGAGCCGCCGACGGCTTCGCCTTCGCCCATCTGGCGGAGCGCGGCAGCCGTGATCCCGTAGCGGTCGCCCTGGCCGCCGGCGCGATATTCGGCCCGGCCGGTCACGCTCCAGCGGTCGGCGCGGTAGGTCGCTCCGGCGGTGACTGCGGTGAAATCCTCGGTGATCGTGCCCCCCCCGCCGCTAATGGCGCTTCCGCCGACGAAGCCGCCGCTGGCGACCGGATGGAGCGGGTTCAGGACCCGCGCCGGATCGATCCCGCCGAGCGTCTTGTTGGAGTCGATCGAGGCGTCCAGCGACCAATGCTCGTCGAGCGCGAGCGACTGGGAGAGGCCGAAGGCGGCGAAGCTGCGCGGGCCGTATTCGGCGATGTCCTGGACGTTGCCGCTGAGCGCGATCCGGGCACCGGCCCAGGGCTGGATGTCGAATCCCAGGCGGGCGGTCCTGGCGTCGATCTTCTCGCCGTCGGCGATCTCGTAGGCGCCGACGACCTGGATCGCGCTGTTGACGGCGTAGCGGGCGCTGAGCCGGTGGCGGGCCGGGAAGTCGATGCTCTCGCTGTTTCCGAGCGGGATCTCGGTCTGGCCGTCCAGCTCCAGCTTGTTGTCGAGCAGGCGCTTGGTGACTCCGAGGGTGAGGAGGGTCGAGCGGGCGCTCCGGCCGTCGGCGAGCCGGTCGTCGGCGAAGGTCAGCCCGGCCCGGCCGACCAGGTCCGGACGGCGATATTCGATGAGCGCCCGGGCGGCGATCCGGCGGGCGTCGGTTCCCAGATAATCTTCGTTCCAGGCGCTCCCGATCAGCGACCAGGTGTCGCCGAAGCGGGCCCGCGCATCGAGCCCGAACTTGCGGGTGCCGTTCTCGGCGGCGCTGGTCTGGCCGAGGCCGAAGCCGGCCTCGCGCTCGCGCGCATAGGCCAGAAGGTCGATCCGGGAGCCGTGATGCTCGGCCTCGACCTGCCAGGCGGTGGCGGTCCCGCCCGATTCGGTCGCTGAGCCGGCCTTGGCCTCATTGTCGCTGACCGCGACCTCGGCCCTGATCTCGGTCGAGAGGTTGGGACGGTAGCGAAGGTCCGCGCCGGCAAGGTTGGTTTTCGATTCGCCGTTGGAATCGCGGACGGCGGTCGCCGCGACCTGGACCTTCCGGTCCTTGCTTTTCCACGTTGCCCGGCCGCCGGCGTTGACCGTCCGGCTGGCGATCCCGTCCACTTCATAGTCGGCGACGATGAACTGGGGGTCGAGAGCCGGGCTCCGGCTGAGGATCGGCTCCTTGAAGCGGAGCGTGCCCACGACATAGTCGATGTCGTAATCGACATGGCGGGAGAGCAGCCGGCGCTCGACGATCCGGTCCGAGCGGAGCCGGTCGCGGATCTCGATCCACACCCGCTCGGAATTGGCGAGGATGTTGCGGGCTCCGAGCGCGTAGGGGCCGCTCAGCCCGTTGCCCTGCAATTCGTCGTGTCGATGGCGGTTCGGGCTGTCGGCGGCGAAGGCGGTCGCGGACACCCGGTCCGAGCGATATTCGGCTTTGACGCCGTTGAAGGCCCGGACGTAGCGGGCGAGCTCGGGCTCGTCGATCCCGGTCTCGTAATCGCCGAACAAGGCGTAGAATTGGGGCCGCTCGAGCTTGAGATACAGCTTGCGGACCGAGGCGGCGTCGTAGCGGCGCTCGCTCCGGTCGGCATAGACGGTATAATAAGCGTCGGGATCGATGACTCCGCCGAAGCGGGTCTCCTCTTCCTTCTTGTCGCTGTCATAGGCGAGCGTCATCAGCCACTTGCCGCGAATTCTTCCCTTCGCGTATAAAGCGAGCCGGCCATCGGTTAGGCGCTTTCCGTCCTCGGCGCCGAGATCCTCGACCTCGCCCTGGAGCTTGTTGTAGCCGAGCGTTCCTTCGGCCAGGCCGACGATCGTCCAGGGCCGCTGGCCCGGGTCGAGCCAGGCTTCGAGCCTCTGCTCGCGCTGGGCCTCGCCGTCGCGGAAGTTGAAGCGCAGGCTGATCGTTCCGGAGGCCGTGGTCGGCTCGAGCTCGATATAGGCGACGCCCGCCTCGCCCTGGACCCGCCAGAAGGGACGGGCGCGTTCGAGGCCGGCGAGCTGGCGGGCCTGCTGCGCATCGGCCTCGACGGCGGGATAATAAGGCGCGGGCACCTCGAAGTCCCCGGTGAGGCCGTGGCGGACCGGCCGGCCGTCGCGGTCGGTGAGCCGGACTGCGAGGACCGGGCGGCTGACTCCGTCCGCCACCAGCACCGATTGCTCGCGGAGCAGCTCGGCGCGCATCGGGCTCGCGCCGTAGCGGACGGTCCGGCGGAGAATCTGGGCCACGCTTCCGTCGGCGTTGCGAACTTCGGCGCTGAGCTCGGTCTGCCGGCCTTCGACCGGGATTCCGCGCCAGAGGCTGACCGCCGCGGTGCCGGCGGGGTTCTTGCGGCTTCCTTCGAAGGCGATCGGATCGACCTCGCGGCCGCCGGCGAGCAGCTTCACGCTCTGTCCGGGAAGATGCTTGATCGCGACCCGGACCATCGGCGCCCGCGGATTGTGCTCGGGCTCGGGGAACAGCCAGGCGATCCCGGGCTCCTGGCCGACGAGCCAGTCGCGCTCCGCTCCGGCGGCGGCAGGATCGGTGGCGACGGCCGGCCGTGGCCTGGCGGCGGCGGCGGCCAGGCTCGCCCGGGGCTCCACCTGGACCAGCTTGAAATCGACCCGCTTCAACGCGCCGCGGCGGCCGTCGACGAAACGGGAGAAGGCGCGGCCGGCGGAGCGGCTGTTTCGGGCGCAGTCGGCTGCCGCTCGGTCGGCCGGAAGGGTCATGTCGTCGAGCTGCACGACATGGGTGCCGGGCGACACGCCTTCGAAATGATAGCGGCCGTCGCGGTCGGTGACGGCGTAGCTGCCGTCTTCCAGCATCACCCGGATCCCGGCGATCCCGGCCGCCTTGGCGGGATCGGCCGAGCAGCCGCCGTCGGTGACCCGGCCGACGATGGTCATCCGGCCGGCGATCGAGTCGCGCCGGATCCGGACGATCGCGTCGGAGACGTTGCTTGCGAAGCCGAAGTCGCCGACGGCCTGCACCCGGTTCACCGCATCGCCCTCGGCGGAGCCTGGCTGCACTTCGGCGGCGTAGCTGATCCGGCGGCTGGCGCCCGCGGCGAGCCTCGGCAGCGTGATGGTGAAGCTGGATCCGTCCGCCGCGACCTCCGCCGATGCGGCCTCGTCGTCGATCCGGAGGGTCCTGGGCCGAAGCCGGAGGGCCGCGGGAAGGATGTCGGTGACCCGGACGTTCCCGGCCGGGAGCCGGGCGTCGGAATTGCGGACGTCGATCGTGAAGGCCACCGCCTCGCCCGGCGCCGCGCTGGCCTGCGAGGCCTGCTTGACGAGCTGGAGGGGCGGGGCCCCGCCGGCGGTGACGGCCGGCACGAGCACCGTCAGGGTCGCGCTCGCCGAAGGCGCGCCGTCGGCGCCGAAGCTTTCGATGGTGACGAGGTCGCCCGGCTCGACGGCGAGGCGGCAATCGTCGCCGGCGAGCGCCGCCGGCCCGGCGCCCAGGGTCTGGATGAAGCCGGCGAACTTGCCCGAACCGGCGGAAGTTTCGAAGATCGTCAGCGCCTGGCTGTCGCCGCTGGCCGAGCGCACGGCGATTTCGATCGTCTCGACTCGGACTCCGTCGAAATTGCGTCCCGGTGCCTCGACCACGAACAGCAGGGGTTCGCCGGGCAGGATGTCGCTCGCGGCGAGCAGGGAGGCGGGATCGAGGATCTGCCCCTGCCAGGCGGAGGCGAGCTGGGCGCGGGCGTCGCCGGCGCCGCATTGCGGGGCGGCGACCGGCATCGACACCGCGGCTGAGCCCGGAGCGAAACGGTAGGCGAGAAGCGAAGTCGGAAGCGAAGCCTGGCCGACGGCGATGTCGACCCGATTCGACTGCTGGCTGACCTTGCCTCCGGCCGAGCCCCACTCGATCGTCGCGACGTTCGAGATCGTGCGCTGGCCGGTCGCGCCCGCGGCGAGCGCGGGCGCTGCGACCGCGAGCCAGAGCGCCGTCAGCAGGGCGAGCAGGGTCGCCCCCGGAAGCCGAGTGTCGGATCCCATTGCAAGGGAGGGGAGGGGGCTTCGTGCCGAGGACACGTTGCCGCTCCTCCCCTCGCTCCGCCTAGTTCACGCTCACCCGGAAGACGAGCGTGCGAGCCACTCCGGCGACAAGGTCGTTGATCGTGCCGCTGACGATCCCGTTGCTGTAGGCCCCGCCGTTGACGCCGTCGGCGTTGCAGCTGCTTCCGGTGACGGTGCCGTTCAGCTTGATTCCGAACGCCGGATCGTAGGTCGTCTGCTCGGGAACCTCGTCCGAGATGTTGATCCCGGTGGCCGTGGCGCTTCCCGAGCCGTTGGCGACTGCGATGCAATATTCGACCACCGCTCCCGGGATCATCTTGGGATTGGTCGTCCCGTTGAACGGGTCGCTGATCACCCGGCTGGTCTTGGTCGCGGTCAGCGACGCCGCCATGATGATGTAATCGTCGTCCGCGAAGTGGATGCCGTCGCGGGCGACGTTGCCGCCGACGTTGCTGTCGGCGAACACGGTGTCCACGCCCGACGTGTTGGCGCCGGTGGTCTGGGTGACGGTGGCGCCGAGCGAGCTCGCCGCGGTGGCTTCGGCCGCGGTGGCGGTGAGTCGAACGACGGAGCGGTCGTTGGTGGCCCTGCCGAGCGGGATGTCGGCGACGATGAAGACCACACGGCTGGTGTCGGCCAGGACCTGGTCGAGATAGGCCACTTCCTGGTCGGTGCCCGGATCGAAGCTGCCATTGGCGTTGGTGTCGGCATGAATCTTGACGTTGCTGACGTTGAAATTGTCGGTTCCGCCGTGCGGCCCGGTTCCGCCGGTGAGCTGGCTCGCGGCGAGCGCGAAGTCGAGCGTGGCGTTGGACGAGTTGGTGACCCTGAAGATCGTCACCGCGGCCGCCTGGCCGGGAGTGACGGTCGTGGCGGTGGTGCCGTCCTCGGCCACGATATGGTTGACCTTGCGGTCGACCGTGAAGGTGTCGCTCGCGCTCACCTGGGCCTGGTCGATCCCACCGACCTTATATTCGAGGGTGACGTTGTTGGTGACGGTGGTACCCGAGGGCGTCCCGGCCGCGAAGGCGGGGGAGGCCGCAACGGCCGCCGCCGCCACTACGCTGGCGGAGGCGAGCAATCGCATGTTTCTGGTCATCTTACGGTCCAATCGTATCTAGGTGAGCGCCGAAACCCCCCCGCCGGCGCAATGCGGGTCAGGCGTTTATTCGACGACGCCCCGGAAGCTGAGCTCCCCGCCGCTGCCGGCGGCGATCGGCTGGGTGAAGGACCAGCGGATGTGGGTGACGTCGGCCGCGGCCGCCGGGCGGCTGGTGCCGTCCGCCGCCACGACCTTGAGGGACTCGAGCGCCCCCCAGCTCTTGCCGCCGTCCACGGAGACGGAAGCGCTCTTATCGTCGGTGCCGGTGAAGGCGACCGCCGACGGAATGGGGTTGGTGAGGGTGAAGCCGGTGGCCGGCGCGGTGCCCTTGTTGCGGTAGTTGAGCAGGACGACGAGCCTGTCTCCCGGAGTCACCACGCCCGGCTCCTCGCGGACCGTGACGGGCTTGCCGTCGGCGCCGGGCTTGACCCGCTCGACCAGCACCTTGCTGCTCAGCGAGACGTTGTCGGCGGCCGAGGCGGCGGCGGGAGCGAGTAGCGCGAAGAGCGCAAGCCAGATCTTCATGGATGTCATCCTTCTCAGTCGATCTTCACTTTGAACGTGATGGTCCGGGTGGCGCCGGCGGCGACGGTGCCGAGGCCGACGTTGATCGCGGTGCCGTTGAAGGTCCCCGAATCGGAGTCGGCCGCGTCGGTGAGCGGAGCGCCCTCGAGGGTGAGGGAGCCGGCCTGATAGGTGGTCCCCGCCGGCACCGGGTCGCTGACCCGGAGGTTGGCGAGGTTGCCCGAGCCGCTCACCGTGGCGGCGAGCGTATAGGTGATGGTCGAGCCGGGAGCCGCGGCGGTGCCGCCGAAGGCGTCGGCGACGACCGCGCTCTTGACGAAGGCGACGCTCGCCCTCGCGACCCGATAATAGCCGTCGTCCTCCGAATCGGCGCCGGTCGCTCCGACGACGGCGTCGCCGCCGCCCTGGCCCTGGCCGGCGAAGCCGGTTCCAGGGGCGCCCGAGCCTGTCTTGGCGGCCGCGGTGAGATCGACCCGGCCGCGCTGGCCGTCGCCGGCGCCGGCCGGGATGCTCGAAAGGACGAAGACGGTGATCGACTGGTCGGGGTTGAGCTGCGGATCGTTGCTTCCGCTCGCATAGACGGTGTCGACCCCGGCGTCGTAGGCGCCGTTGGAGTTGGAATCGAGGACGATCGAGGTGACCGAAGGATCGAAATCGTCGCCGCCGCCATTCGCCACGGTGGCGAGCGTGAAGCTCTCGGTTCCGTTGCCGCCGTTGGTGACCGTGAACTTGAGCAGCTGTCCGGAAGCGCCGGCCGCGGCCGAGACGTCGGAAGGATCGCTCCAGGCGACGCTGACGTCGAGCAGCTCGTCCACCTTGAGGGTGACGATATTGGAATCGACCTGCGCCTCTCCCCCTTCGGGAAGCTCGTAGGTGGCGGTGGCGACGTTGGTGATGCTGGTGCCCGCCGGGGTGCCTGCCGAACGCGCGGGGCTCGCGAAAACGCACGCCGAAGCCGCCGTCAGGGCGGCCAGGACTGCATTTTTGCGGAACGCCGATGATTTGGCGCTCGTAGCCTGATAACGCATTGGGGCTCCCCCACGGACATTGGTCCGATTTGGAGCTAATGCGGGGGGAGGGCCTAAGAATAAGTTAACGGCCGATTAGCCGATGGTTTTAAGGTGGGTTCGAAGGGCGGCGGTAGCGAAGATGGACAAGCTGCGGAAAACGGAAGTGATTGAAGGCGCGAGGCAAGTTGAACCGGTCGATCCCAATCGGGAGTCCGGCGAGGTGGCCTATGGGCGCGATCGGCTGCTCGCGGCGTTAACCCTGATCGCCGGCGCCGGGCTCGCCATCGCTCTTCCCTTCGCGCTCCGGGCCGGCGCCGAATTCTTCCTTCCGGTCACCGCCGCGCTCGTCATCGCCATCGCCCTGGTGCCGATGCTCGAATGGCTGGAGCGCCGGCGGCTGCCGTCCCCGCTCGCCGCCTTCACCTGCCTGCTCGTCCTCATCGCCATGGCCAATATCGCGGTCGCCTCGATCGTTCTTCCGGCGGCGGAATGGGTGAGGCTTCTGCCCGAGCGGATCGGGCGGGTGCGCGACACGCTCGCGCCCTTGATGGAGGTCTATTCGGATCTCGAGCGGTTCATCAACGACATCGTCGAGCAGTTCGGCTCGCACTCCAGCGCCCAGCGGACCGTGGCGCTCGAGACCCCGAACTCGCTCCTCGACATCATCGCCAGCTCGGCGCCCTTCGCCGCGATCCAGATGTTCTTCGCGCTGCTCGTCATCTTCTTCTTCCTGGCCGGCTGGACCGGCATGAGGCGGCGGACCATCACCGCCCGCTCCAGCTTCGACGGGGCGATGACCACCGCCAGGGCCATCCAGGAAGTGGTCGACGCCACCTCCACCTATCTCGGCACGATCACCATCGTGAACATCGCAATGGGGCTTTGCGTGGCGGTGATCCTCTATCTGCTCGACATGCCGACGCCGCTCATGTGGGGCGGGATCGTCGCGGTGCTCAACTACATACCCTATCTCGGGCCGATCGCTTCGGTCCTGCTCCTCGCGCTGGGCGGGCTGATGGCCTTCGCCGATCCCTGGTACGCCTTTCTTCCGGCGATCTGCTTCATCGGAGTCCACCTCGTCGAGGCGAACCTCATCACGCCCTTCTTCGTTGGCCGGCGCCTCACTATCAACCCGCTCCTGATCCTGGTCGCGCTGAGCTTCTGGGCCTGGGTCTGGGGCACGACGGGGGCGCTGCTGGCGGTTCCACTGCTCATCATCGCCAAGACCGTGCTCGACGCCGCCGGAAAGCCCGACATCGCCGGGTTCCTCTTCGAGGAGGGCACACTGACGGGCCACCACCATGAGGAGCATGGCGACGTCGAGAGGGCGGCTGGGGCGAAACCTTAGCCTCGTCATTGCGGGCACAGCGAAGCAACCCAGTCGGGTTTCCGAGGCCCGCTGGATTGCTTCGTCGCTGCTGCGCGGCAGCAGCCTGTCCTGAGCGCCGCCCAGGCGGCGTCGAAGGGCTCCTCGCAACGACGAGGTGAAGTCCCACCCTCGCTTGACAGGGGAGGGGCCAGCGCATAGTTCGCCCCCTCCCACGCGGGTGTAGCTCAGTTGGTTAGAGCGCCGGCCTGTCACGCCGGAGGTCGCGGGTTCGAGCCCCGTCACTCGCGCCATTTCCCGTAAATGACGCTTAGGATCGGATATCGGTCCCCTCGGCGGGCCGGGTCTCCCGCCTCGTCGGGAACACCGGAACGACGCAGAGCGCGACGACCGCGACCATGATCCCGGCGATATCGGTCCGGCCGGTCTGCTCGATCAGGATTTGAGCGAGCCAAAGCGAGGTTCGAAAATTGGTGCCAGGCACCAATTTCCGACGGTTCACGGAAATCGGTGCCTGGCACCAATTACCGATTTCGGAAATCGGTGCCTGGCACCAATTAATCTGTTCGGAAATCGGTGCCTGGCACCAATTAATCTGTGCGCTGCGGACGGGTCTCCCGCATCGTCAGGAACACCGGGAGGACGCAAAGGGCAACGGCCGCGATCATCACTCCGGGGATCTCGGTCCGGCCGGTCCCTTCGATAAGAATCTGGGCGAGCCACGGCGTGAGGCCGCCGAAGATCGCGGTCGCCATGGTCGCCCCGAGGGCAAGCCCGCTGACCCGGGCCTCGCCGGTGAACTGCTCGGCCGTCGCCACCGCTCCGACCGCGCTCACTCCGCCGGCTACGAAGGCGAGGACGACGGCTCCGAGCAGCGCCTGCCCGATCGATCCCCCCGCCATCAGCGAGAACATGGCGATCGGGAGAAGCGCGCTCAACGCGGCAAGCGCCAGCAGGACCGGCTTCCTCCCGACCCGGTCGGAGAGCAGTCCGACAGCGGGGGTCACGAGGATCACGGCGACCGCGGCGAGGGTCGAAAGCCAGAGAGATTGCGCCTCGCTCGCCGAACCGGTCGAGGTGAGGAAGGCCGGGACGTAGGTGATCCCGACATAATAAGTGATCGATCCGAGCGCCGAGATCGCGAAGCCTCGCAATATGCCCGCGCGCTGCCGGGAGAGGGCATGACGGATGGGCGAGCGGGGAATGGTGCCCTGCGCCTTCTGCCTCTCGAAATCCGGCGACTCGTTCATCGTCGAGCGCGCCAGCCAGACGGCCCCGGCGAGGGCCGCTCCTATCAGGAAGGGGATCCGCCAGCCCCAGGATTGGAGATCGGCGTCGGACATCGAGCTGACGGTGAGCGCCGATACGGCGACCGCGAGAAGGGCGCCGATCTCGCTCGCCGCCGCGGCCAGCGAGGCGACCAGGCCCCGGCGGGCGCGGGGGGCGCTTTCCAGCAGATAGGCGACCACTCCGGTATATTCCCCGCCGACCGAGAAGCCCATCACGCAGCGCAGGAGCAGGAGCAGCCAGGCGGCGAGCGGGCCGATCTGGGCCGCGGTGGGGAGCAGCGCCGTCGCCAGCATCGCCGCGGACATGACCGCCATCGAAAGGAGGAGCATCGGCCGCCGGCCCCGGCGGTCGCCGATATGGCCGAAGACGACGGCCCCGATCGGCCTCATCAGATAGGCGACCGCGAATCCACCCAAAGCGGCGGCCAGCGATTCCGGGCCGGGCCCGAAGAAGATCCGGGCCAGGACGGTCGAGAAATAGAGGTACAAGGTGAAGTCGTACCACTCGACCACGGTGGACAGCGCCGCGACCGCGATCGAGCGCCGGTGAAGCTTCGGGTCGGCAAGGCTCACCGGGTCACTCGACCCTTCCTCCGCGAAACCGGTCAGCTTTCCGACCATCCCTTACCCCGCCATGCCGACGCCTCGTCCGCCGCCACGCTTCACGACATAAGGCCGGAAGAACATGTACAGGCCTGTGGCCATCATCAAGGCCAGGGGCGGGAGCGGCAGGAAATAGATCCAGGGTGCGGGCTCGTTCCCGCTCCCCAGGGCAATGAAGATGGCTGCCACGATTCCCGAGAACAGAATCGACAGCCAGCGGTGGCTCTGTCGAATCCAGTTATTTTGATTCATCAATACCTCCTTGTAACATATGGCGATGAAGTCTTTATCCATCGCGACCGAGAAGCTGGTCCAGCTTGCCGAAAAACTGTTGCCAGCCGAAGCGGGCGCCGCCGGAAGCCTGCTTCTGCTCCGGACGGAACCCCGATTGCTCCATTCGAAGCCGGGTGCCGTTGGCGGTCGGGGCAAGGGTGAAAGTCACCACGCTTTCGAGGTCGAAGGCCGGATCGGGATGGGCGAAGTTCCAGGTGTAGGACAGTATCTCGTTCGGCTCGATCTCGATCACCTCGCAGTCGAGCACTCCGCCCCAATCCCCGCTCAGGTTGAACCGGTGGCCGACGACCGGGGCGAAATCGTTCTTCATCAGCCACTCGGCGATCAGGTGGGGCTGGGTCAGAGCCCGCCACAGCTTCTCCGGCGGATGCGGGAATTCGCGTTCGACGACGACGGTCCGGACTTCGGCCGCTTCAGGGCTCATTGATCCATCCTTTTCAGCACATCCTCGAGATCGTCGAAGCGCGCCTCCCAGAAGCCCGACATCCGCCCCGTCCATTCGACGAGTGGGGCCAGGGCGCGACACCGGGCGCTGTAATGGGTCTCCCGGCCCTGGTTGCGGCCCTCCACCAGCCCGGCCGTCTTCAGGGCCCGAAGGTGTTTCGAGACCGCCGGCTGCGACACTCCGGCCGCGGCGGTCAGCGCCCCCACGGTCTGCTCCCCCTCCCTGCACAGCCGTTCGAATATCCCCCGGCGAGTGGGATCGGCGAGAGTCGCGAAGAGGAGGTCGGGGGCATCGGTCATCGAAACACATAACTCGCCGGTTATTCGTTTGATCCATAACCAGCGGAATATGTGTGAGTCAAGCCGCCCTTGATCCCCTCGATTGCGGTTACCGGCTGGTGGTGACTCGCCAGCGTTCTCCCGTCATGCTGAACTTGTTTCAGCATCCACGGTCGAGCGCCTCGCGAGCGGAGAACTGGACCCTGGAACAAGTTCAGGGCGACGAACCGAAGCGTCGCAGCCGTCGAAAGGGCGATGTGTATGGAAACGATGGAACTTCACCGCGGCCGCCTCATCGATCACGTCCAGCTGGTGGTGGCCGACCTCGAGGCGAGCCGGCGCTTCTACCGGGCGGTCTTCGAAGCCCTGGCCGTCCCGATGGGCGGCGAGGAGCCCGAATATTTCTGGGCCGACGAGCTCTTCGTCTCGACCGCCGGGAGCGCCGCTGCGCAGGGCCGTCTGACCGGTCCGACCCATCTCGCCTTCCAGGCGGCCGATCGCGCTGCAGTCGAGCGCTTCCATGGAGCCGGCCTCGCCGCCGGAGGAAGGGACAATGGCGCCCCGGGCGAGCGACCCTACCATCCGGGCTACTACGCCGCCTTCCTGCTCGACCCAGACGGCAACAATATCGAAGCCGTCTTCCATGGAGAGGCGCGACGGAGCGCCGAATCGGTGAAAATCAGCTTCTAAGGCGGCGGCGCGCTCCTAGGCGCGCCACCGCCCGAGCTCCATCCACCTGAGCAGCGGCTTCAGAGGGAGGATCCAGACGATCCCGGCGACGATGTAGAACAGCGCCTTCAAAGGCCAGGGCATGGCCGGAAGCGCCTCGGCCAGGGTCACCACCGCGAATCCCCAGACCGCGATCAGCAGAAGGATCAGGAACATTCCCGCGGGCTTTCGCCAGCTCGGCTTGGCGGTTGTCATCTTGGTCGGTCCAATCGGGGAAACGGGTTCGCCGGTCTAAAATAGGGCGATCGCCGTCCCGTTTGAAGCCCGCCCGGCCGCCGCGAAGCGGTGAACGCCTCCGCCCCGGGACCAATCGAGGAACGGCCGGGAGCCTTTCCTGTTTGGAGCGCGGGGGCAGACCCCCCGACCATGTACCCCAGGGAGTGTATTCATGAATCAGAACCTCGTATCCGCCGTCTTCGACAGCCATTCGGAAGCCGAGCGCGCCATCACCGAGCTGCGCAGCGCCGGAGTCCGCGACAGCGCCTTGTCCGTCGTCCACCAGCAGGACGGGAAGAACACCACTTCCGACGGCAGCGGCACCATGACCGACGACGGCGGCAACAAGAGCGGGCTCGTGAAAGGCCTTCTGGGCGGCGGCGCCGTCGGCGTTGCCCTCGGCGTGGCGGCGCTCGCCATTCCCGGTGTCGGTCCCCTCGCTGCGGCCGGCGCGATCGCGGCCTCGGCCGTTCCGGAAGCCGCCGCGGTCGGCGCGGCGGTCGGAGCGACGGCCGGCGGCCTTAGCGGCTACCTCTCCAAGCATGGCGTCGACGAGGAGGATGCGCGCTATTACGAGGAGCGGATCAACACCGGCGGAGTCTTCGTCTCGGTCGACACGAGCGATGCCGGGATCGATTCCGAAAGAGCGCGCGAGATCCTCTACAATTCCGGCGGCCACAGCGCGTCGCGCTCGCGAATGACCGCGTAATTCCGTCTTCGACGGCTAAAGCGAGGCGCTCCGGGAAACCGGGGCGCCTCGTTCGTTTCGGGAGTGGGCGTTTCGGGAGTGGGCGTTTCGGGAGCGGGCATCGGCTCAAGCCGATCCGTACCTGCGGCCGCCCGGATCGGACCTATCGAATTGCCTGCGAGCGAAGGAAGGTCCGGCATTGCGGGGTGGACCGCCCGCTCCGCTGGCAGAATTCCCGCATCACCTTCGAATTCTTCCGCGAGTATTTCTTGACGGGCGCCGGCCCGGGCGAGGGACGCGGCTCGGGCCGGGCGGCCGGCCTGCGCGGCTGGGGCCGCACCGCCGGCACGGCGCGGGAAGCCTCGGGCCTCGCCTTCGCGGCCGCCGTCTCCGGCGGCGGTGCCGAGGAAGCGGCGGGGACGGGGGCAGTGGGATCGCCGACCTTTGGGACGGTCGCGGAAGGCGCGGCGGACGGAGGCGGGGCGCCGAGGCCGGATCGCGGATCCTCGGCGGTCCCGGCCGGTCGGCTCGGCTCGGCAAGCGACTGCCGGGGCGCCGCGTCCGGAGCCTCCCGGCCCACCCAGCTCGCAGCGCCGACGGCCGCGGCCAGGAGCAGGACCGCGGCGCCGCCCCCGAGCATCAGGCGCCGAGTCCGCTGAGGGCCGCCTCCGCCCGGATCCGCCGGCCCGGCCCGTTTCGGCTTGGCGTCCCTCGCCGGGACCGGAGCCGGGACGGCCCCGGGGACGGCCTTGCGGGTCCCGCACAGGCGCTTGAGCTCAACGTGGATCCGCTGCCAGCCGGGATGATAAGGCTGTCCCCGCCATCCCGAGATCGACACGACCCGGCTGTCGTCGCCCCGCGAAGGCGGAGTGATCCCGTCCGCGGAAACCTCGATCAGGCCGGACAGCTGGCGGATCCGGTTGAGCTCGCCGGAATGGAGCGCATGGGAGACGAGGGCCCTCGACCAGATCAGGATCCGGGCGTCGGCGGCGCAGCCCTCCGTCAGGTCGGCGAGCGCGGCGGGGTCCGCGACCTCCACGGGATCGACGGCGAAGCCGGCGGCCGCGATGGCGTCGGCGAGTCGGGCCGCGGCCGTCCCCTTGTCGGCGGCATGGATGATCGCAACGTCGGCCACGTCAGTCTTCCGAAGGCGCATTGTCAGGCCGCACTCACGGCGGCGGGTTGGAGGCGGCGGCTTATTCTATGTACACGGCCTTGGGCTCCGGCTTCGCGGCGGGGCCGGATTCGACCAGCCTGAGCCGGGCGGCCTCGCCGGCTTCCTCCTCGCTTTCGCGATAGATCATCTTGCCGTCGATGATCCCGCCGCTTGCGATCCGGATCCGCGAATAGGTGATGTCGCCGGTCAGCCGCGCCGTCGCCTCGACCGCGAGATCCTTGGTCTCGATCGCGCCCTCGACCGTTCCGGCCGCCCGGACCCGCTCGGCGAAGACGCTCCCGCGGATGACGCTCTTCTCGCCCAGGATCAAAGTGACGCAGCGAACGTCGCCTTCGACCTTGCCCAGCAGATGGAGATCGTCCGTCGCTTCGATATTGCCGGTGACCCGGATCCCGGAGCCGATGATCGACATTTCCTCGGCGGTTTCGGGCTCGACCTTCTTAGCCTGTTCCATGAATCACTCCATCGCAATCGTGCCCGGGACGGCGTCGGAATCGGGCGGCCCGAACTGGAGCCCGCCTGAATTTTTCCAACGGTTGATTCTGGTGAACCGACCTGTGGATAATACGTAGTCCGCCGACAAATTCCTTAACAAGCGTCAGTCCTTAGGGTTCCCGCCCCAATTCGGGACAAGCGTTCCGCGAGGAAAGCTCTGGGTACAATATGTGCCGATTCGGGCGCATGATGCCGGCCGGGCGAACGCGTCGTTGGAGGATCCTTCCGGGCTGGCTATGCGTCCGCCACGATGCCGGCAGCCGTCATCGCGCAACCGGCGGCGCCTCGGGCCTTGCGGAGATTTCCAATGGACGGCAATCCGGGCTCCGGCCCCACGGACGAAGGCCCCTCGATCATCGGCAGCGGGATCTTCGTCGACGGCGATATCGAGGCCGACGTCGATCTCAGGATCCGGGGCAGGGTCGTCGGCGACGTCCGCTGCGCCGCGCTTGTGCTCGGCGAGCAGGGCGAGATCCGGGGCAACATATTCGCCGATCGGATCCGGCTGTCGGGCCTGGTCGAGGGCGCGGTGGAGACCGGGGACCTGGCGCTCGAGGAGAGCGCCAGGGTGAAGGGGGACGTCACCTACAGCCGGGTGAGGATGGTCAAGGGCGCCCAGGTCCAGGGCCGGATGAGCCATGTCGAGCGCGACTATGCCGTCGAGGAGGATGCGGTCGGGACGATCGGGGCGCCGCCCGTCCTCAAGCCGCCGACGCCGGCGGGCAATGTCCGCAAACCCGTCTATATCGAGTAGGGGCGAGCGCCCGGGGCCTGGAGCGAAAGGAATGATCGTCGCGGGACAATCGTCAAGGCAGAGCGCTCCGCGGGCTGGGCTCCCGCGCCCGGCTTCGGTCGGCGGCCGCGGTTTCGACGGCGGCGGGCGGGCGTGAGCCTCCTGTGCCGGCTGGGCCGTCATAAGCCCCGCGGGATCCCGCGCTGGAACGACGGCCTGTATTTCGCCGCGTGCGAAAGGTGCGGCCGCGACCTCGTCAGGACGGCTTACCAGGGCTGGCACGTGCCCAAGGGCTACAAGGTGGTGTGGAGCGATCGCCCCCCGGCCAGCCGGCCGGGGGTGGCGCTGGTCCCGGAAGAGAAGGGGAGCGCGGCCGCTTCCGGGACGATCCGGTCGCCGGAGACGCCGGTGCCCGGACCGGATTCGGCGCCGGCCGATGCCGCCGCCCCGCGCGAAGCGGCTTCAGGCCATGCGGGCGCTTCCGAGGCGACGTCCCCCGCCACGGCGCCGGCTCCCGACCTGCCCGCGGAGCCGGCAGGCGATTCCCCTTCGGCCGCCACGCCCGTCTTTGCCGGCGGATCGAAGCGCGGCCGGCTCCCGATCGAGGACGTGCTCGCGCACCTCAACGCCGAGGAGTCCGCGAACCGGGCCCTGCAATATCCTCCGCAGGTGGAGACCCCCGCCTCTTCCTCCGGCGCCAGCTCGGCCCGGCAGACTGCACCGGCCCCGGAGGAACCCCTTGCCCGGCAGCGCCGCTCGACCTGGGACTTCATGGACGACGATCCGATCGAGGATTCGGCGCCCGCTCCGGAACCGGCTCCCACGCCCGGCGGCGCTTCGGGGGCGGAGGTCGTCCTTCCGGTCGAGCGCGAGGTGGAGCCGGCCTCGCGGAAGGCCGGCGGCGCCCCCGAGCAGTGGCGAAGAATCCGATCGGCGCTCCGCAATTTCTTCTCGGGCCCGGCCGAACCGAGACCGCTGCTCGTCACCGGGCTGGCGCTCGCACTGGCCGTGGCGGTCGCGCTGGCGCTCTATTCGGCGGGCTATCCCGCGCCGGAACCGCAGCCGGGCTCCCCCGAGGAGTCCGCAGCGCCCGGCGGGGAAGGGGACGAATCGGGGTCGAAGCCCGATCCGTTCGCCGCTTCCAGCCCCCATCTCTCCCCTGAGGGCGGGACGGCGGAGCCGCAACAAGGCGTGAACGGTCCCGCACGCGAGGAAGTCGCCTACGTCGCCGCCAGCCTGCTCATCTGCCGCGACGCGCCGGCCGACGGGGCGCGGCGGGTCCGCAACCTCCTTCGCGGAAGGGAAGTGCGGGTGCTCGGCTATGACGGCGCCTGGGCCAGCCTCGACTATCGCGGCGGCCAATGCTGGGCCCAGGCGCAATATCTCTCGCCCGTACCGCCGGTTTAGACTGCTCGTCATTGCGAGGAGCGAAGCGACTCGGCAATCCAGCGGGCGTCCGGGGCCGCACTGGATTGCTTCGCTTCGCTCGCAATGACGGAGTGGTTCAACCTGAGCCGATTATGCTCTGGGATTGGCGGGACGGACCGAAACAGGCCGTCCGCCCTTCCCGGTCAGCCTCCGAACAGCGCTCCGACCACGCCTTTTTCCTTGGCCGGGCCGCCCGCGACTTCCGCCAATATGCCGAGCTGCTTCATCATTCCCAGCTCGTCGGTCGAGCCCCAACGTTCGACGCAGCGCCCCTCCTGGAAGCGCGCAAGCTGCAGCGCCGACACCTCGAAGCGCTTTCCCGTCGGAGCGACGCCCTGGAACTCGCCCTCATGCGTGCCGCTGAGGGTGTAGCGCATCGCCACATGATCGTCCGTGGCGGCGATCTCGACCGGTTCGGCCTTGAGGTCCGGAAAGGCGGAGCGCATCTTGCGGAAGAATCCCTTCAGGCCGTCGATCCCGGGCCCCTGGTCGGGGGCCGGGTCGTGATCGACGAAATTGGGCGCCAGTATCTCGTCCAGAACGTCGTAATTGCCGGAGCTTGCGACTTCGGCGCCCCACCTTTTGGTGGCGGCGAGATTGGCTTCCTTGGTCATCGGGGGGCGCTCCTGGCTGGTTCTCCGGTCAACGAGGGGTGAGCTTCGACGTTCCGGCGGAACGGCCGTCCGCCCCGGCAGGTTGAGCAAGGACGGTCATTTCGAGGAGAGAGCGATGTCCAAGCTCGGCACTGAAGAACGCGACGACCTCGGTTCGGGCGACTTCGCCTTCCCCAAGCAGCGCAAGGGTCCGCTGGAAGATGCAAGCCACGTCCGCAACGCCATCGCCCGCTTCAACCAGGTGAAGGACGTCAGCGACGCCGAACGCGACTCCGCCTGGAAGCGCATCGAGGCGGCGGCCAAGAAGCATGGGGTGGAGGTTAGCGAGAAGAGCTGGCGGGAGATCGGGAAGTAGCGGGGGCTCCCTCAAGCCCCGCCATCCGCGAAGCGGCCGACCTTCCTTTGGGGCTTTGCGGCTTTGCCTGAGCCAATCTTGGAAGGATGAGCTGGGCACCGCCGCGGCAATGGTCCACGCAAAGCCGCGAAGCCGCAAAGGAAACGGGGACGAAGAACAGGGAGAGTATACATTTTCCGCCGAATTGCCGACGAAAGCCGACTCGGAAATTCATGTCGTGCCAACTTAGATGACAGGGTCTTGCTGAGACTTCCGCTGCATCCCGGCACTCCCCGCCTGCGTGCGCACCCGCCCTCGGCCATTAGCGGCAATCGATCCACTCGCCCGGTGTCGCGAGAGCGTCGAGCGGCACGTCCCAAGGGTCGGCCGGAATCGCTTCGGCCAGGATCTGCTGCTCCCAGGCCAAGCCGATGGTGAAGATCCGGCCGCCTTCGCGCAAATGGGAGAGCGCCCGGTCGTAATGGCCCTTGCCGTAGCCGATCCGGCTTCCGTGGCGGTCGGCGGCGACGAGTGGGACCAAGACTGTGTCGGGCGCCAGCGCCTCCGCCTCTGCCGAAGGCTGGAGAACGCCCCAGGGGCTCGGATCGACCGCCGGGCCCTCGCGAAACAGCATCCGGGAGTCGCGGCCCTGGAACCAGGGGAGGGCGGAGCGCTGGCCTTCTCCGAGCCGGTCGAGGATGGAATAGGGGCTGATCTCGTCCTTGAGCGGGTGGTAGGCGGCGACGATCCTTGCGCCGATCAGCCGCGGCAGGACGATCTCGGCCAGCTTGAGCTCCAGCTCGGCCCGCACCCCGGGTCCGAGCGACCTCGCATAAGCGCGCCGATCCGCAAGCGCCTTCTCGCGAAGCGCGGGCTTGTCGGGAGGGAAGGGTGACGGGACCGCCATGGCCGTTTGCTCGAATATCCTCTGACGCGTAACGTCAGGTGGGAGCCATTTGTGCCGAACCAGGGTCCGACCAGCGATAGCCCCCTAGGATGCTTATCGCCCAGGGATGTTCTAAAGCGCGCACCGGGCAGTACCCGTCCCTTCCTATCTAGGGAAAGCGGGGCGGGCTGACAACGGCGGACCCGAACGCAATCGCCTCGTCGCGGCCGAAGGCCCATTTTGTTTCGCACAAAGAACACCAAGGGCACCAAGGTGCCTGAGCGTCGCGGACGACGCGGTTTCCCGAACGCGCTGTGAATTAAGCCGCTGCGCGAACTCTTTGTGTTCTTTGTGTTCTTTGTGTTCTTTGTGCGAACCAATCTTCGGGCATGGCCGCCAAACCGAGCTAGGAAGCGTCGGCTCCGCGCTCGAGCTGTTCGGCCAGGCTTTCGACCCGCGCCGCGAGCCGCTCCAGTGCGTCGGCGAGGCCGGGGTCCATCTCCGCCAGAGCCGGCTCGGGTTCGGCCTGCGGTGCCTTGGCCTGGACGGTGCGCTGCTCCTTGAGCTCGTCTGCGAGGAGCAGGGAGGCGAATAGCAATTGGCGGGCCTCGCTGAGGCTGCCCAGGGCCTTGGCGGCTTCCTGCGCCTTGGAATCGACGATTGCGGCGACCGAGCGAAGATGCGCCTCCTCGCCGTCGCGGCAGGCGACCGAATATTTGCGGGCGGCGATTTCGACCTCGACCGACGCCATCAGCGCGCCTCCGCCGCTTCGATCAGGCCGTCGAGCTGGGCGAGGGCGTCGCGCACCCGGCCTCGCAGGGCTCCATGCTCTTGCCTAAGCGCGCCGCCGGCCGACTCGTTGGAAGCGGAGGCCCGGCTCGCGGCGCTCTCGATCCTCGCGAGGGCGCTCTCGATGCGGCCGATCGCCTGTTCCGTCCTGTCTTGCCCCATTCCGGCCGCATAGCACGGCCCCGCCGGCTTTGAAAACCGCGCAGGCTGCGGTTGACGGACGCGCCTCCGCCGATAAAGGAGCGCATTTGCTGGAGAGTCTTTCCGACTCTCCTTGCGCCCTGCCCGGGTGCCGCTCTTGGGAAAGTGCATGGCCGCCGATCCGAGACTGCTCGCCAACGCCATTCGCGCGCTGTCGATGGATGCCGTCCAGGCCGCCAATTCGGGCCATCCCGGGATGCCGATGGGGATGGCCGACGTGGCCACCATCCTGTTCACCGAATATCTGAGGCACGATCCCACCGATCCGGCCTGGCTCGACCGCGACCGCTTCGTGCTTTCGGCCGGGCACGGCTCGATGCTGATCTATTCGCTGCTCCACCTGACGGGCTATTCAAACCCGACGCTGGAGGAGATCGCCAACTTCCGGAAGCTCGGAAGCCCTTGCGCCGGGCATCCCGAGAATTTCATGCTCGCGGGTGTGGAGGCGACCACCGGTCCGCTCGGCCAGGGCCTCGCAATGGCGGTCGGGATGGGGATCGCCGAGCGTCACCTCAACGCCGTCTTCGGCGACGACCTCGTCGACCACAGGACCTGGGTGATCGCCGGGGACGGCTGCCTGATGGAAGGCGTGAACCACGAGGCGGCCGGGCTTGCCGGCCATCTCGGCCTGGGACGGCTCAACGTCTTCTGGGACGACAACCGGATCACCATCGACGGCGGCACCGACCTGTCCCGATCCGAGGACACGATCGGTCGCTACGCCGCGAGCGGCTGGCACACCGTCCCTTGCGACGGCCACGACTTCGCCGACATCCGCCGGGCGATCGACGCCGCGCTGGCCGATCCGAGGCCCTCGCTCATCGCCTGCCGGACGATCATCGGCTGGGGGGCTCCGAACAAGCAGGGCACCTCCGCGACCCATGGCGCCGCGCTCGGCGACGAGGAGGTCGCGGCGGCCAGGAAGCAGCTGGTCTGGGACAGCGAGCCCTTCGACATCCCCGAGCCGATCCTGTCCGCCTGGCGGGAGGCCGGGGGGCGCTCGAGGCAGGCCCATGAGGACTATCGGGCCCGGCTGGCGGCCTCGTCGAAGCGCGACGAGTTCGTGCGCCGGATGGAAGGTCGTTTGCCGTCCGATATCGGAATCGACGCCTGGCTCGACAGTCTCGCCGCCAGTCCCCGGAAGGTCGCCACGCGCAAGGCTTCGGAGCTCGCGCTCGAGGCCATCAACGACGCCCTGCCCGAGACGATCGGCGGCTCCGCCGACCTCACCGGTTCCAACAGTACCAAAACAAAGAGCCAGAAGCCTCTGACCGTAGAGGATTATTCCGGGCGATACCTCTATTACGGGATCCGCGAGTTCGGGATGGCCGCGGCCATGAACGGAATGGCCTTGCACGGCGGGGTGATCCCCTATGGCGGCACCTTCCTGGTCTTCTCCGACTATTGCCGACCCGCCATCCGGCTGTCGGCGCTGCAGGGGGTTCGGGTCGTCTACGTCATGACCCATGACTCGATCGGTCTTGGCGAGGACGGCCCGACGCACCAGCCGGTCGAGCATCTGACGAGCCTGCGGCTGATTCCCAACCTCGCAGTCTATCGTCCTGCCGACGCGGTCGAAACCGCGGAATGCTGGGCTCTGGCGCTGGAGCGGCGCGACGGGCCCTCCGTGCTCGCCCTGACCCGCCAGAACCTCCCCCAGGTCAGGCTGGAGCGCTCCGAGAACCTCTGCGCCCGGGGTGCCTATCGCCTGCGCTCCGCCGATGCCGCGCGTCAGGTCGTGCTGATCGCGACCGGCTCAGAGGTCGAGGTGGCGATGGCCACGGCCGACTCGCTCGAGGCGCAGGGGATCGGCGCCGACATCGTCTCCATGCCCTGCTGGTCGCTGTTCGACGCCCAGGACGAAGCCTATCGGTCGGAGCTTCTGCCGGAAGGCGTCCTCCGGGTTTCGATCGAGGCCGGGACCACGCTCGGCTGGGAACGTTATGTCGGCCCTCGCGGCCTCGCGATCAGCCTCGACCGGTTCGGCGCCTCGGCGCCGGCGGAAGATTTGTTCAAGCGCTTCGGCTTCACCGCCGAGGCGATCGTGCCGCGGATCCTCGCGGCGCTCACTTCTCAAGGAGATCAATGACATGGCGACGAGAGTTGCGATCAACGGTTTCGGTCGGATCGGCCGCCTGGTGGCCCGGGCACTGCTCCAGAAGGCCGATAGCGGCCTCGAGCTGGTCTCGATCAACGACCTCGCGGACGCCGAGTCCAATGCGCTCCTGTTCAAGCGCGATTCGGTCCACGGCGCCTGGCCGGGCGAGGTCCGCGCCGACGGCAACGACCTGATCATCGACGGCCGCCGGATCAAGGTGACGGCTGAGCGCGAGCCGGGCAGGCTTCCCCATGGCGACAACGGCATCGACCTCGTCCTGGAATGCACGGGCTTCTTCACGGATCGCGACAAGGCCGGGGCCCATCTCACCGCGGGAGCGAAGAAGGTCCTCATTTCCGCGCCCGCCAAGGGAGTCGACCTGACGGTCGTCTACGGAGTCAATCACGACCGCCTGGAGGCCGGGCACACGATCGTCTCGAACGCGTCCTGCACGACCAACTGCCTCGCCCCGGTCGCCAAGGTGCTCAACGATTCGATCGGGATCGAGCGCGGCCTGATGACGACGGTCCACGCCTACACCAACGACCAGAAGATCCTCGACCAGATCCATTCCGACAAGAGGCGCGCCAGGGCCGCCGCGATGTCGATCATCCCGACCACCACCGGCGCCGCGCGGGCCGTCGGTGAGGTTCTTCCCGAGCTCAAGGGCAAGCTGGACGGCTCGGCGATCCGGGTCCCGACCCCCAATGTAAGCCTGGTCGACCTCACCTTCACGCCGAAGCGCGACACCAGCGTCGAGGAGGTCAACGGGGTCCTGCGCGCCGCCGCGGAGAGCGGGCCGCTGGCCGGGATCCTCGACTATAGCGAGGAGCCGCTGGTCTCGATCGACTACAATCACTGCCCGGCGAGCTCGACCGTCGACAGCCTCGAGACGGCGGTGCTGGAGGGCAAGCTGGTTCGGGTCGTCTCCTGGTACGACAATGAATGGGGCTTCTCGAACCGGATGGTCGACACGGCCGGCGCGATGGCTCGGCTGGTTTGATGGGGGCCGTCATACCGGCGAAAGCCGGTACCTCGGGGAGACCCGCCGAGACATTCCGACCCGAGGTCCCGGCCTTCGCCGGGATGACGGTGGCGTCGTGACGTCATTCAAGACCCTCGACGATCTCGGCGACGTCCGCGGCAAGCGCGTCCTCGTCCGTGTCGACCTCAACGTGCCCATGGCGGATCTCGAGGTGACCGACGACACCCGCCTGCGGGCCACTCTGCCGACCGTGACCGAGCTCGCCGACAAGGGCGCGATCGTCCTCCTCCTCGCCCATTTCGGCCGGCCGAAAGTACCGAGCCCCGAATATTCCCTGTCGCTCGTCACCCGCGCCTATCAGGAGGTGCTCGGCCGCCCGGTGCGGTATGTCGACTGGGAGGTGGCGGAAGAGAATGTCGCGATGCTCCAGACCGGCGACGTCGCGATACTGGAGAATACCCGCTTCTTCGGGGGCGAGGAGAAGAACGATCCCGCAGTGGCGCGGCGCTTCGCAGGCCTCGGGGACCTTTACGTCAACGACGCCTTCTCCGCCGCCCATCGGGCCCACGCCTCGACCGAGGCGCTGGCGCACCTGCTCCCGGCTTATGCCGGCCGGGCGATGGAAGCGGAGCTGAAGGCGCTCCGGACGGCCCTGGGCGAGCCGGAGCGGCCGGTGGCGGCCGTGGTCGGAGGCGCCAAGGTCTCCTCCAAGCTCGAGGTGCTCCGCCATCTGGTGACGAAGGTCGACCATCTCATCATCGGCGGCGGAATGGCCAACACCTTTCTCGCCGCCCGCGGAGTCGATGTCGGCAAGTCGCTGTGCGAGCATGACCTCGCTCCCACCGCTCTCGAGATACTGGAAGCGGCCGAGCAGGCGGGCTGCACCGTGCATCTGCCCTACGACGTGGTGGTGGCGGCCCGGTTCGAGGCCAACCCGTCCAGCCTCAGGACCTGCAACGTCCACGAGGTCGCGGCCGACGAGATGATCCTCGACGTCGGGCTAGCCGCGGTCGAGGCGCTTGCCGACGCCCTCAAGACCTGCCGAACCCTGGTCTGGAACGGGCCGCTCGGCGCCTTCGAGACCCCGCCCTTCGACCGCGCCACGGTCCAGCTCGCGCGGATCGCGGCGGCCTTGACCCAGGACGGGCAGCTCGTCTCCGTGGCCGGCGGCGGCGATACGGTCGCCGCTCTCAACCATGCCGGGGTGGCCGACGGCTTCACCTTCGTCTCCACCGCGGGCGGAGCCTTCCTCGAATGGATGGAAGGCAAGGAATTGCCGGGGGTGAAGGCGCTGGAGGGGGACGACTGATCCGTCATTGCGAGGAGCCCTTCGACGCCGCCTGCGGCGGCGCTCAGGATGAACTGCCGCTTCGCGGAAGCGACGAAGCAATCCAGCTTCTTCGGAGGCCGCTCTGGATTGCTTCGCTTCGCTCGCAATGACGGATTCGCTTCGTTCGCAATGACGGGGTAATTTGAACCCCGCGCCTCCCTGCGATACGGGACTCTCGACTTTCCACGAATCATGAGGGACGAGAGCAGATGGATCACGCGAAGATGACGGCGCAGATGGAGAAGGGCGAGGGCTTCGTCGCCGCGCTCGACCAGAGCGGCGGATCGACGCCCAAGGCGCTCAAGGGCTATGGAGTCGAGGAAGGCGCCTGGAGCTCCGACGAGGAGATGTTCGGCCTCATCCACTCGATGCGCTCGCGGATCATCACCTCGAAGGCGTTCAGCGGCGACAAGGTGATCGGGGCGATCCTCTTCGAGCGGACGATGGACGGCGACGTGGCCGGCCGGCCGGTGCCCGACGTCCTGAAGGCGCGGGGAGTCGTTCCCTTCATCAAGATCGACAAGGGTCTCGAAGACGAAGCGAACGGCGTTCAGCTGATGAAGCCGATGCCCGAGCTCGACGCCCTGCTCGCCCGCGCCAAAGGCCTGGGAGTGTTCGGCACCAAGGAGCGCTCCGTGATCAACCTCGCGAACCGCGAAGGCATCGCGAGAATCGTCGCCCAGCAGTTCGAGATCGCCCGGCAGGTGCTCGCCGCGGGCCTGGTCCCGATGCTGGAGCCGGAGATCAACATCAAGAGCGCCGAGCGCTCCGAGGCCGACCGGATCCTCCTCGAAGAGTTGCTCAAGGCGCTCGATTCCTTTCCCGGCGAGGACAGGGTGATGCTCAAGCTCAGCATCCCGGCGACCCCCGGGCTGTTCGACCCGCTCGTCGACCATCCCCGGGTCCTCCGGGTGGTCGCTCTGTCGGGCGGGTTCAGCCGGCCGGAAGCCTGCGCCCAGCTCGCCAGGAACCGCGGAATGATCGCGAGCTTCAGCCGAGCGCTTCTCCAGGACCTCCGGCATCAGATGAGCGACGAGGAGTTCGACCGCTCGCTGGGCGGGGCGATCGACGAGATCCACCGGGCCTCCACCGAGAAGGTGGCGGCATAAGCCTCCACCGCTTCCTTGCCGGCCAGTTCGCCCGGCCGTCCGGACTCGTCGGACGGTTCCTGATCGCTCCGTGGCTCGACCGGATCAGCCGGGAGATGAACGCATTGGCGCTGGCCTGCCTTCGGCTGGAGCGCGGCGACTGGGTGCTGGAAGTCGGCTTCGGCGGCGGCGGGCTGCTTCGCTCGCTGCTTCTGGGCACGAAGGGGGAGGTGTTCGGAGCGGACCTTTCGGACGCACTGATCGCCCGTGCCCGCGACCGGTTCGCGCGCGACGTCCGGCGCGGCCGGCTCCATTTGCTCAAGGCCTCGGTCGAAAGCCTGCCGCTTCCGCCCGAGACGGTGACCCGGGTGGTGAGCGTCAACAGCCTCTATTTCTGGCCCGACCCGGCGGCCGCGCTGGCCGAGCTCGCCCGGGTGACGAAGCCCGGCGGGCGGCTCGCAATCGTCTTCGAGCCGGCGGCCGAGCTTCGCAAATGGCCGGGCCACCGCTTCGGCTTCCGGCTGTTCGAAGCCGCGGAGGTGAGGGCGCTGATGGAGGGGGCCGGATTCGAGAATATCGCCGAGCGCTGGGGGACCGGACGTAAGCCGGCCCGCTTTTGCTGCTTGAGCGGCGAGCGCATCGATGCGAACGCCTGAGGCGATGGAAGACCCGCTCGATCCCGATTTCGCTTATTTGTTCGAGCCGACGGCGCGTCCGCCCTGCCAGCTCTACCTGATCTCGCCCCCCGACGTGGGCGGCGATTTCGCCGAGCGGCTGGGCCAGGCGCTCGACGGCGGACCAGTCGCCGCCTTCCAGTTCCGGGTGAAGGGGATCGACCAGCATGAGGCCGCTCGGCTGGCGGAGCCGCTTCAGCGGATCTGCGAAGCCCGCGAGGTCGCCTTCATCGTCAACGACGACATGGGCCTGGCCAAGCGTCTCGGCGCCGATGGAGTTCATCTCGGCCAGGGGGACGGCGATCCGCGCGACGCGAGGGCGCTCCTGGGTCCTTCGGCGCAGATCGGAGTCACCTGCCACGACAGCCGTCATCTGGCGATGGAGGCGGGGGACGCCGGCGTGGACTATGTCGCCTTCGGAGCCTTTTTCCCGACATCGACCAAGGAGACGTCGCACCGGCCCGACCCGGCAATCCTGTCCTGGTGGTCGCGAATCTTCGAGATACCCTGTGTCGCGATCGGCGGGATCACGCCCGACAATGGCGGCGCGCTGGTCAAGGCGGGCGCGGACTTCCTGGCCGTCTGCGGCGCGGTGTGGAGCCACCCGGCCGGGCCCGGAGCGGCCGTGGCGGAGTTCGCCCGGCTGCTCGAAGAGCCGCGCGGGCGATCCTGACGTCGATCGTCATCCCGGCCCTTCGACGCCGCCTGCGGCGGCGCTCAGGATAAACTTCACCTCCGGTGAAGACCGGGATCTCTGGGAGACGCGCCGTGACTTCCTGTCCCGGGGTCCCGGCTTTCGCCGGGATGACGGGTGGGGGATGAACGACGAAGCGCAGGCGCGCGGATGCGGCCGCTGGAGACGGGAGGGAAGTTACGGCCGGCGCGTCCTTGCCACGAGCACCCGGGGCTGGACGACTTTTGCTGCTTTCGTCGTTACTCGAAAGCGTCCAGGCTTATAGTGAAGAGCCG
>DASQZF010000093.1:0-24959 GCA_035638835.1 Allosphingosinicella sp.
CCGAGCGAAGTCGAGGGGCCCTGTCGAGCGAAGCCGAGACCCTGTCGGCCCGTTCGGCGGGCGGAATCGCGGCCTCGCTAAGCTGCGCCCAATTTCCCGCGATCAGCGCTTCCTTCTTGGCCCTTGACCACGCCTTCACGCGAAGCTCCGCCTCCAGCGCCTCCGCGCGCGTCGGGAACTCCTCGGCCCACATCAGCTCCACCGGTCGTTTGTCGAAGGTGTAGCCCCTGATCGCGCCGGACTGATGCTCGGCGATACGGCGGTCGAGGTCGTCGGTATGGCCGGTATAATAGATGCCGTTCGAACAGCGCAGGATATAGGTCCAGAAGCTCATTGGGTGTCTCGGTCCGCTCGCATCTCGGCTTCGCTCGATAGGATGTCTCGACTTCGCTCGACACGAACGGGTTGAGGTGCCGAAGCCTTATCCGCTCGCCCCGAGCGAAGTCGAGGGTCCCCTTCGAGCGAAGCCGAGATGCGAACGAAGCCGGGACCGTTTTCCCGGAACGCAGATCACCCCTCCCCAGCTTCCCCCACGCTCCCCGCGAACTCCTCGAAATCCTTCGCCTCCCGGAAATCCTTGTAGACGCTTGCAAAGCGAATGTAGGCGACCGGGTCGAGGGCCTTCAGGCCGTCCATGACGAGCTCGCCGATCCGCGTCGAGGCGATCTCGCTGTCGCCGCTCGTCTCGATCTGGCGCTGGAGGGAGGAGACCAGGCGGTCGATCCGCTCCTGGGGAACCGGGCGCTTGCGGCAGGCGATGGAAATCGAGCGTTCGAGCTTGGTCCGGTCGAACGGCTCCCGGCGGCTGCCCGCCTTCACCACCGTCAGGTCGCGAAGCTGGACCCGCTCGAAGGTGGTGAAGCGGGCCGAGCATTCCTCGCACTGGCGGCGGCGGCGGATCGAGGCGCCGTCCTCGGCGGGGCGGCTGTCCTTCACCTGGCTGTTCTCGTGGGAGCAGAAGGGGCATCTCATCTGAGATCAAGCCCAGGAAACTCCGTTCGCCCCGAGCGAAGTCGAGGGGCCCTGCGGAGCGCAGCCGAGGCCCTGATTCTCGACTTCGCTCGAAAGGATGTCTCGACAGAGTTCATCCAGAGCGCCGCCGCAGGCTGCGTCGAAGGGCTCGACACGAACGGATGTGGGCGCGGCATCAAATGTCCTGGTAGATCGGGAAGCGGGCGCAAAGCGAGCGGACCCGGGCCTTCACCTCCGCTTCGACCGCCCCATTGCCCTCCTCGCCATTGTCGCGAAGACCCTCCAGCACGTCGGCGACCATGTCGGCGATGTCCCGAAACTCCTGGGTGCCGAAGCCGCGCGTGGTCCCGGCGGGCGAGCCGACCCGGATTCCGCTGGTCTTGACCGGGGGCAGGGGATCGAAGGGGATCCCGTTCTTGTTGCAGGTGATCGACGAGCGCTCGAGCGCCTCGTCGGCTTCCTTGCCGTTGATCCCGAGCGGCCTCAGGTCGACCAGCGCGAGATGGGTGTCGGTCCCGCCCGAGACGAGGTCGGCGCCGCGCTCCCTGAGGCGTCCGGCGAGCGCTTTGGCGTTGGCGATGACGGCCCGGGCGTAGCCTTTGAACTCCGGCTGCAGGGCCTCTCCGAACGCCACCGCCTTGGCGGCGATGACGTGCATCAGCGGACCGCCCTGGAGGCCCGGGAAGACCGCCGAGTTGATCTTCTTGGCGATCGCCTCGTCGTCGGTCAGGATCATTCCTCCCCGCGGGCCGCGAAGCGTCTTGTGGGTGGTGGTGGTGACGACATGGGCGTGGCCGAAGGGGGAAGGGTGCTCGCCCGCCGCGACCAGTCCGGCGAAATGGGCCATGTCGACCATGAAGATCGCCTCGACCTCGTCCGCAATGGCCCGGAAGCGGGCGAAATCGATATGGCGCGGATAAGCCGAGCCGCCGGCGATGATCAGCCGGGGCTTATGCTCTTTCGCGAGCGCCTCGACCTGGTCGAAGTCGATGAGGTCGTCTTCGCGGCGGACCCCGTATTGGACGGCGTTGAACCATTTGCCGGACAAAGCCGGCTTGGCGCCGTGGGTGAGGTGTCCGCCGGCGTCGAGCGACATTCCAAGGATCGTGTCGCCGGGTTTGGCCAGGGCCAGCATCACCGCCCCGTTGGCCTGGGCCCCGCTGTGCGGCTGGACGTTGACGAACCCGCAGCCGAACAATTGCTTCGCCCGCTCGATCGCGAGGGTCTCGACGGCGTCGGAGGGCGCGCAGCCCTGGTAATAGCGGCGGCCCGGATAGCCCTCGGCATATTTGTTGGTCAGCACCGAACCCTGCGCCTCAAGCACGGCCTTCGAAACGATGTTCTCGGAAGCGATCAGCTCGATCTGGTTCTGCTGCCGGTCGAGCTCGGCGGCGACTGCCTCGGCGACGGCGCTGTCGGCTTGCCCGAGGCGCCCGGTGAAGAAGCCCGAATGCTGGACGTCTGCGAAATCGAAGGCGGAATTGCTGCTCATGCATTTTCCCTGGCGAAGACAGGGTTGGAAAGCTTGTCGACCCGGCGCTGGTGGCGGCCTTTGCTTTCGGAATCGGCGCCCCCGAACGGCGTGGCGAGGAACTGGTCGATTATGTCGCGCGCGGCTTCGATCCCGATCAGCCGGGCACCCATGGCGACGACGTTGCAATCGTTATGCTCGCGGGCGAGCCGGGCCGAGAGCCCTTCGGAGACGAGGGCGCAGCGGCAGGCGGGATGGCGGTTGACCGAGATGGAGATTCCGATGCCGGAGCCGCACAGAGCGACCCCGCGCTTGGCTTCGCCCGAAGCGATCGCCTCGGCCATCCGGTAGCCGTAGTCCGGATAGTCGACGCTGTCGGTCGACGTCGTGCCGAGATCGAGCACCTCGAAGCCGCCCGAACGCAGATGCTCGATCAGGAGCATCTTCATTTCGAAAGCGGCATGATCGGCGACGATGGCGATTCGCTCGGCCACGGGAACTCCGGAGGTGGGCTTGAGACACTTCGTGTAGTGGACGGCAGAGGCCATTGCCACCACGGATTGCCATGATGCACCGTCATTGCGAGGAGCGAAGCGACGAAGCAATCCAGCCTGACGGTCGCATCGGCGCAGTAGCTGGAGTGCTTCGCTGCGCTCGCAATGACGAAGAGGGGGTTCAAGCCGCCGCGCGCATCTCCAGCCGGTCCCAGATCTCGACCAGGGCCTTGGCGAGCTCGCGCATCATCGCCTCGTCGTGGCGGGGGCCGGGGGTGAAGCGCAGGCGCTCTGTGCCTCGCGGCACCGTCGGATAGTTGATCGGCTGGACGTAGCAGCCATATTCGGCGAGCAGGATGTCGCTGATCTTCTTGGCCTTGACCGGGTCCCCGACCATCAGCGGAACGATATGGGTGGTCGACGGCATCACC
This sequence comes from Allosphingosinicella sp., assembly GCA_035638835.1. Lineage (GTDB taxonomy): Bacteria > Pseudomonadota > Alphaproteobacteria > Sphingomonadales > Sphingomonadaceae > Allosphingosinicella. The sequence continues at coordinate 3,369 of DASQZF010000093.1, forward strand.
GGCAGCCCGGCCTCCTCGAAGACCGTCTTCAGGCGCTGGGCGTTGAGCTGCTGGGCCTCGCGCTCGGCCGACGAGGCCTTGAGGTGCTTCACGCTCGCAAGCGCCCCGGCGACGAGCACCGGCGACAGCGAGGTGGTGAAGATGAAGCCTGGCGCGTAGCTCCTGACCACGTCGACGATGTTGCGGTCGGCCGCGATATAGCCGCCCATCACTCCGAACGCCTTGCCGAGCGTTCCCTCGATGATCGTCACCCGGCGGGCGACATCGTCGCGCTCCGAGATTCCGCCGCCGCGCGCGCCGTACATCCCGACGGCATGGACCTCGTCGAGATAGGTGATGGCGTTGTACTTGTCGGCGAGGTCGCAGATGGCCGCGATCGGCGCGACGTCGCCGTCCATCGAATAGACGCTCTCGAAGGCGATCAGCTTGGGCGCCTCCGGATCCGCCTCGGCGAGCAGCGACTCGAGATGATCGAGGTCGTTGTGGCGGAACACCCTCTTCTCGCAGCCCGAGGCTCGGATCCCGGCGATCATCGAGGCATGGTTCAGCTCGTCGGAGTAGACGATGCAGCCGGGCAGGAGCTTGGCCACCGTCGAGAGGGTCGCCTCGTTCGAGATGTAGCCGGAGGTGAAGAGGAGCGCCGATTCCTTGGCATGGAGATCGGCGAGCTCCGCCTCGAGCTCGACATGGTAATGGGTGTTGCCGCCGATGTTCCGGGTCCCGCCCGAGCCCGCGCCGACGTCGTGGAGCGCTTCCTCCATCGCCGCGACGACGTCCGGATGCTGGCCCATGCAGAGATAGTCGTTCGAGCACCAGACGGTGATCGGCTTGGGCCCGTTATGGCCTGCGAAGCAGCGCGCGTTGGGGAAGGCGCCCTTGTTCCTGAGGATGTCGATGAACACGCGATAGCGTCCCTCGGCATGCAGCCGGTCGATCGCCTGCGCAAAGATGCGATTATAGTCCACGCCTGCTCCCCGGGGTCCCTTCAGCCTTATTAGCCGATTTGAGAGGCGATTGGCTAGACCGGTTTCCCCTGGAGCCTTTCGATCCGGGTCAGCCCGTAGCGGGCGAGGCCGGGGCGGTAGGCCTCGACGTCGGTGTCCCGGCCGGTGAACAGGGCGACTCCCTCGGGCGACTCGTCCGGCCAGGCGAGACTGCGGGTCAGCCAGGCGGTGCGTCGGGCGATCCCCTCCTTGCCGTCGACGAAGCGCACGGGCCTCGAAGCGGCCTCGGCCAGCTCCGCCTCGACCAGCGGGAAGTGGGTGCAGGCGAGGACGATCGTGTCGATCCGGTCGCCGCCGGGCTGGTCGAAGAGGCCGTCGAGAGCGCGGCGGCAGGCGCCGGCCTTCGCCGTCTCGCCCCGAAGCTTCGCCTCGGCGAAATCGACCAGCTCGGACGAGCCGTGGCGGATGACGGCGCAATCGGCGGCGAACTGGGCCGAGAGCCGGTCGACATAAGGCTGCCGGACCGTCGCCTCGGTCCCGAGGACCCCGATCGTCCGGCTCCTCGAAAGCTCCGCCGCCGGCTTGATCGCCGGGACCGTCCCGACCACCGGAAGGTCGAGCGCCGCCCGGACCGCGTCGAGCGCGATGGTCGAGGCGGTGTTGCAGGCGATGACGATCAGCTCCGGGTCGAAGCGCTCGGCGAGCCGGCCGAGCAGGGCCGGGACCCTGGCCTCGATCTCGGCCGGCCGCTTGGTTCCATAGGGATAGCCGGCGCTGTCGGCGGCGTAGACCAGCGGGGCGGCCGGCAGGCGCGAGCGGATCGCGCCGAGGACGGAGAGTCCGCCGACTCCGGAATCGAAGACGAGAAGGGGACGAGAGTACATCCGGCGGCCTTAGCGGGGCACTCCCCTCCCTGGAAGGGAGGGGCCGGGGGTGGGTAGGCGAGCGAAGCGAGACTTCTCTCGGACTCGGCGTTTCGGCCGCCTTCGGCGGACCCACCCCCGACCCCTCCCTTTCAAGGAGGGGAGAATGTAGATTCATCGTTTTTGCCGGATACGATTGCGCCGGCTCAGCGATTTGCTAAAGTCCCTTTCCGTGGACCTCCCCGTATTCGCCCCTCCGCTCCTTGCACTCCTCCTCGGCTACGCGCTGGGCTCCGTTCCGTTCGGGATCCTTCTCACCCGGCTGGCCGGCGCCGGCGACCTGAGGACGATCGGCTCGGGCAATATCGGCGCCACCAACGTCCTGAGGACTGGAAGGAAGGGCCTCGCCGCGGCCACTCTCCTGCTCGACGCGGCCAAGGGCACCGCTTCGTTGCTTCTCGCCTCCTGGCTGTTCCCGGGGACCATCCAGCTGGCGGCGATCGGAGCCATGCTGGGCCATCTCTGGCCGGTCTGGCTGAAGTTCGCCGGAGGGAAGGGGGTCGCGACCTATTTCGGGATCGTGCTCGGCTTCGCGCTCGCCGACGGGCTCGCCGCCTGGGTTCCCGCCGCTTATGCCGCATCCTGGATCGGCGCTCTCCTCCTGACCCGCTATTCCTCGCTCGGCGGGCTCGTCGCGGCCTTGGCCGCCCCCCTCGCGGCCGGGCTTGCCGGACGCTTCGACCTCGGCCTGCTGTTCGCAGGGTTCACCTTGCTCGTCTTCTGGAAGCACCGGGAGAATATCGGCCGGCTCTTCGCCGGGACCGAGTCGCGGGTCGGCGGCGGTGCCTGAGCCGACGGGCGATCAGATCGCCCGGCTGCGGCTCATCCGTTCCGAGAATATCGGGCCGATCACCTATTTCCATCTCCTCGCCCGCTTCGGATCGGCGGCTGCGGCGCTCGAGGCGATCCCGGATCTCGCCGCCCGCGGCGGGGGCCGGACTCCGAGACTGGCGTCGCGCTCCGCGATCGAGCGCGAGATCCTCGCCGTGGAGCGGATCGGCGCACGCTATCTCTTCCTCGGCCAGGGCCTCTATCCGCCCCTTCTTGCCGAGCTCGAGACGGCCCCGCCGGCCCTGATCGTCAAGGGCCATCCGAGCCTGCTCGACCGCCCCACAATCGCCATGGTGGGCGCTCGCAACGCCTCCGCCGCAGCCTGCCGCTTCGCTCGCTCGCTGGCCCAGGCGCTCGGCGAGGCGGGGACGGTCGTCGTCTCGGGCCTCGCCCGCGGGATCGACTCGGCGGCCCATGACGGAGCGCTCGAGACCGGGACGATCGCCGTCGTCGCCGGCGGGATCGACATCGTCTATCCGCCGGAGAACGAGGCTCGCCAGCGGGCGATCGGCGAGCGCGGACTCGTCGTCGCCGAGCAGCCTCCGGGGATCGAGCCGCGCTCGAGACATTTCCCCTCGCGCAACCGGATCATCGCCGGCCTCGCCTACGGCACCGTCGTTGTCGAGGCCGCGCCCCGCTCGGGCTCGCTGATCACCGCGCGCTGCGCCGCCGAAGCGGGGCGCGAGGTGATGGCGGTCCCCGGCTCCCCGCTCGACCCGCGGGCCCAGGGCTGCAACCAGCTGATCCGCGAAGGGGCGACTCTGGTCCAGTCGGCCGACGACGTCCTCGAGGCGGTCGCCCCGTCGCGGGTCCGTCCGTTCCGCCAGCCCGAGCGCGACTATGGGATTCCGGAGGTGGCGGTGGAAGCCGACGACGAGGCTCGAATGTCGGTCGCTCGGATGCTCAACGGAACGCCCGTGCCGGTCGACGAGCTCATCCGCCAGTCGCGGCTGCCGCCGGCGATCGTCCAGACGGTGCTGCTCGAGCTGGAGCTGGCCGGCAGGCTGGAGCGGCATGCCGGTGGCAAGGTGAGCCTGATGTGACGGGTCGACGGGGGAGACCGCTCCGTCGTCACCCTGAACTTGTTTCAGGGTCCAGTACTCCACCCGCGAGGCGTTTCCACCCTGGATGCTGAAACAAGTTCAGCATGACGACAGGGGTCTATCGCCGCACGGATTTCCGTCAGCTTGCGTTCAGGCGACCGCTGCTGTTTTATGAGACGTTGTAACATTCACATAAGGGGAGAATGTCATGCGTCACTCCGCCCGGCTCGGGATCGCCGGCCTCAGCGCCCTGAGCCTCGGACTCGTCGCGGTCGTCCCGGGCGCCTTCGCCCCGGGCGCCGCGGCCCAGGCCCGCGAGCCGCTCTGCCGCCGCGCCGCGGCCCTGCCGGCGCTTCCGCCCGAGCCCAAGGTCGCCCATCCGCAGCAGCAGCAGCGCTACGGCTCCGGCGGAATGCCCCTTCCGATGCCCCCGCCTTTGGCTCCACTGGCGCCGCCTCCGCCTCCGCCTCCGCCTCCGCCTCCGCCTCCGCCTCCCGCACCGGTGCCCCTCGAGCCCCTATATTCGCCGCCGCCGGCGGCGGAGGTTGCGAGCGAAGGCGAGGCGATCGCCGTCACCGGAAGCCGGGTCGCCTCGCCGGCGAAAAGCAGCACGACCCCGATTTCGACCGCCGACGACCTCGTGGCGGAGGCGCGCTCGGCCCCCGGCCGCTACCCCCGTCCGCCGATTCCCCAGCCCCGGCCGCAATCGGGCCTTCTCACCGCGGGCGACCATGACGATCTGCTCAACCCGGAGCTCTATGCGAGCTATGCGGGCAACTACCTCCAGCGCAGCACCCTGACCGGCCTGCCCAGGCTGGACACGCGGCGGGTCCTGACCGTCGCGGTCCAGGACCAGTCGGGGCGGCCGGTGCCCTTCACCCGGGTGACGCTGACCTGCGCCGACGGCAACAGCCTCTCGCTCGCCACGCTCGCCGACGGCACGGTGGCCTTCCATCCCGGTCTCGACCGGCTCGGAAGCGGAGTCCGGCTCAGCGTCGCGGGTGCTCCGGCCCGGAGGATCGAGATCGCCGATTCGGCCGGATCTCAGCGGCAGAGCGTCACGGTCCGCTCCGGCGCCGTCCCGGTCCGCAAGTTCGACCTCCTGCTCGCGATCGACACGACCGGGAGCATGGGCGACGAGATCGCCTATCTGAAGTCCGAGCTCCGGACGATCCTGACGGACCTCGGGCGGAGCCATCCCGGGCTCGACATCCGGCTCGGCCTCGTCGCCTACAAGGACGAGGGCGACGTCTACGTCACCCGCACCTATCCGTTCGTCTCGAGCCTCGATTCGATGCAGTCGAACCTCCAGGAGCAATATGCCGACGGCGGCGGAGACTATCCGGAAGCGATGGACCTGGCCCTCGCCCGGGCGGTCGGCCAGGATTGGCGGCCCGACGCGGTCAAGTCGCTCCTCCTCGTCGCCGACGCTCCGCCGCATGACGAGAATATCGGCAAGGCCTGGCGGGCCGCCGAGGCCGCAAGGGCGAAGCGGATCCAGATCGTTCCCGTCGCCGCTTCCGGGGTCGGCGACGTCGCCGAATATGTGATGCGTGCGATGGCGGCGGCGACCCAGTCGCGCTACATCTTCCTCACCGACGACAGCGGCATCGGCAACCCGCACGCCACCCCCGCCGTCGACTGCTTCCTGGTCACCCGCCTCGACCGCCTGGTCCGCCGGGTCCTCGACAGCCAGATCTCCGGCCGCCGGGTCGAGCCGAGGGAAGGCGAGGTGATCCGCTCGGCCGGCCGCTACGAAGGCGGCAAGTGCGTGCTCCCGCCGGTTTACCAGCGGTGGGAGCGATATTGAGGCTGGCACGTCGCCCCAGCGAAGGCTGGGGCGACGGCGGGTGAAGACCGCGGCGCCAAAGCCCCTGACACCCAGGAGCTTTTGCAAGGTCCCGCTTCCACCGGAATGATGAAAGGCCCAAATCTCAGACGCCGGGCGAAATTGGTGCCAGGCACCGATTTTCCGAGCCGGTGGAGAAATTGGTGCCAGGCACCGATTTCCTGAGTCGGGCCGGATACGAATCCGGATCTGCGGAACGGAGCACTTGACCCAGCTTCCCCGGCGTCCCCACCGTCTACGCTCGGTGGGGCGAGGCGAGGGGCCAGCCTGCATGATCGAGGAGCGGGAGAGCGCTGGATAGCTGCTCGGCGAAACGGCGTTTGAGGCGACTTCCGGGGCGTCCTTACCCGTTACGCATGCCCGTGCACGGTCGAGAGAAGCTGCCGGACGCATAACCTAGAACACATACAGAACAAATGCTTTCCCCGGCGCGGCAGATGGAGCAAAGTGCTTTTCTCGCGGACCTCGATTCGGCGGGGCCGCGGTTGCCCACCCGGGGAGACGACCTCGAAATGCGCTTCAACATTGAAATCGCCCAGCTCGGCCGTTCCCGCTGCACCGGCGGCCGACCGCCCCGGCCTCGCGCGCGCACGCGATACCCACTGACTTTCCGGACCTTCGTCCGTATCCGGACAGTCGGAAGCCGGAATTCGGATTGTGGCGACGGAGCGCTTGACGCGGCTCGGGGGGCGTCCCCACCCTATACGCGTACGCGTGAAGGATCCCCATGAAGCTTGTCGTCGTCGAATCGCCCGCCAAGGCGAAAACCATCGAGAAATATCTGGGCCCCGGCTACCGGGTGCTCGCCTCCTACGGCCATGTCCGCGATCTTCCGCCCAAGGACGGATCGGTCGATCCGGACGACGGCTTCGCCATGGAGTGGGAGACCTATGCCGACAAAGCCCGGCAGCTGAAGGCGATCACCGACGAAGCCAGGAAGGCCGACGCCCTGATCCTCGCCACCGATCCGGATCGGGAAGGGGAAGCGATCAGCTGGCACGTCCAGGAGGTGCTCAGGAAGCGCAAAGCGCTCCCGGCCGACGTCGAGCGGGTGACGTTCAACGCCATCACCAAGGCGACGGTGACGGAAGCGATGAAGCATCCCCGGGCGCTCGACGAGGATTTGATCGACGCCTATCGCGCGCGCCGGGCGCTCGACTATCTGGTCGGCTTCACGCTTTCGCCGGTGCTCTGGCGAAAGCTTCCCGGCGCCAAGTCGGCGGGCAGGGTGCAGTCGGTGGCGCTTCGGCTCGTCGTCGACCGCGAGCGCGAGATCGAGCTGTTCCGGGCCCAGGAATATTGGAGCGTCGCGGCCCTGATGGAATCGGACGGGCAGGAATTCCTCGCCCGGCTGGTCCGATTCAAGGGCGACAAGCTCGACCGACTGTCGATCGGCGACCGGGCCACCGCGGAAGCGGCCAAGGCCGCGGTCGAGGCCGGCCGATTCTCGGTCGCCTCGGTCGAGACCAAGCCGCTCGGCCGCAACCCTCCGCCGCCCTTCACCACCTCGACCCTGCAGCAGGAGGCGGCTCGAAAGCTCGGCTTCGCGGCCAGCCACACGATGCGGATCGCCCAGGCGCTCTACGAGGACGGCTCCATCACCTACATGCGGACGGACGGGGTCCAGATGGCTCCTGAAGCCATCTCCGAGGCGCGCCGGGCCGTGGCGAACCGGTTCGACGCCGGCTACGTCCCCGACAAGCCGCGCCATTACGAGACCAAGGCCAAGAACGCCCAGGAAGCGCATGAGGCGATCCGCCCCACGGATTTCGGCCGCGACCGCGCCGGTTCGGGCGACCATGGCCGGCTCTACGAGCTGATCTGGAAGCGCGCGCTCGCCAGCCAGATGGCTTCCGCCCGGCTCGAGCGGACCACCGCCGAGCTTCTCGACGGGAGCGGCCAGACGGGGCTTCGCGCCACCGGCCAGGTCGTCCTCTTCCCCGGCTTCCTCGCCCTTTACGAGGAAGGCCGCGACGATGCCGAGGACGACGAATCCCGCCGCCTTCCGAGGCTTTGCGAGGGCGACGCTCCGGCGAAGAAGAAAGTCACCGCCGAGCAGCATAGCACCCAGCCGCCGCCCCGTTATTCGGAAGCGAGCCTGGTCAAGAAGATGGAGGAGCTCGGGATCGGCCGTCCCTCCACCTACGCGGCGACCCTCCAGACCCTGAAGGACCGCGGCTATGTCGAGCTCGAGAAGAACCGCTTCATCCCGCAGGAGAGCGGCCGGCTGCTGACCGCCTTCCTCGAGCGGTTCTTCGAGCGCTACGTCTCGTTCGATTTCACCGCGAAGCTCGAGGACGAGCTGGACGACATTTCCGGCGGCCGCGCTGCCTGGCAGGCGGTGCTGGAGGCCTTCTGGCGCGACTTCAAGCCCAAGACCGCCGAGATCATGGAGCAGCAGCCCTCGGCGATCACCGCCGCGCTGGACGAGTTCCTCGCGCCCTGGCTGTTCCCCGACAAGGAAGACGGGAGCGACGCCCGCCTCTGCCCGGCCTGCGGCGACGGCCGCCTCGCCCTTCGCGGCGGCCGGTTCGGCGCCTTCGTCGCCTGCTCCAACTATCCCGAGTGCAAGTTCACCCGCCGGTTCGGCCAGGGCGGCGAGGACGGCGCCGTGGACGAGGGGCCGGAGATCCTCGGCAAGCATCCCGAGACCGGCCAGGACATCGTCCGAAAGACCGGCCGCTTCGGTCCCTATATCGAGATGGGCGAGGGCAAGGAGGCGAAGCGGGCGTCGATCCCCAAGGATGCCGGCGAGCTCGACCTCGAGCTCGCGGCGCGCCTCCTGTCGCTTCCCCGCACCGTCGGGACCCACCCGGAGAGCGGCAATCCGATCACTGCATCGATCGGCCGCTACGGGCCCTATCTGGCCCATGACGGCAAATATGCGAAGCTCGGCTCCACCGCGGAGGTCTTCGAGACCGGGATGAACGCCGCCGTCGTCAAGCTCGCCGAGGCCGCCGCCGGCGGAGGCCAGGCGAGAGGCTCGCGCGAGCCGCTCAAGGTTCTGGGCGCCCATCCGCGGACCGAGCTCGAGCTCAGGCTGATGGAGGGCCGCTTCGGCCCCTACGTCACCGACGGAACGACCAACGCCACCCTGCCCAAGTCGCTCGCGCCCGACGCGCTCACGCTCGAGGAGGCGGCCCAGTTGATCGACGAGCGCGCCGCCAAGGGCCCCCCGGCCAAGAAGGGGCGGGGCCGCAAGCCGGCCGCCAGGAAGGCTCCGGCGAAGAAGGCGCCCGAGGAGAAGGCGGCGGCGAAGAAGGCACCCGCGAAAAAGGCACCCGCGAAGAAGGCGCCCGCCAAGAAGGCACCCGCGAAGAAGGCGCCCGCGAAGAAGGAGAGCTGATGCGTCGAAGCTGGACCCTGGTCGGGCTGGGCGTAACGGCCGAGCTCCTGGCCCTGTGCCTTTGGGCGCTGCTCGGCTGGTACGAGATCCTGTTCTGGCCGCTGGTGCTGCTGTCCATCGTCGCCGGCCTCGCCGGGGCATGGGTCGTGCTTGCGACGATGTTCGACCTCACCTTTCACCCTCCGCGCGGCGACCGGCTCCGCCCGGTGCGCGGCTTCGATCTGGTGCTGGGCAGCGGCCTGTTCATCCTCGCATTCCTGCAATTGCGGGACGCGCTCGGCCAGCTCCCCGCCTGAGCGATTGCGCGCTTCTTGCGGCTGAGTCACAAAGGACGGAGGGCATTGAGGAGTGACAGGGGATGCGGGTCGGGGCGGCGTTGATGCTCTTGTTCGTTTTGCCGGGCGTTGCGGCGGCGAAGGAGAAGAAGGAGCGCGCCCAGGTCACGCTCCCGATCCTGGTCGAGGCTCCGACCGAGCCGTCCTCCAGGGTCTACAGCTTCCGGCGGGGCGAATTCTGGGGCTGGCAGCCCGCCCGCTACCGCTCCGCGGTGACTCTCGCGCAGCCGGTTCTGCTCCCCGACATCGGAAGCCGCCCGCTCATCGAAGCCAGCGAGCGCCTGATCGAGCTCCAGGCCGAGTCCAGGAATTTCTCGGGGTCGCTGTTCTGCACCAGCCGCGTCGCCAACCCCAAGGCCGCCGGAATCCTCCTGTGCCTGGCCGACCGCGACGGGGACGGCCGGATGGATCAATTGTGGACCGCTTCCGGATCGCCGAAATATCTGGTGCCCTATCCCAATGCCCGCTCGCGCCGTTCGATCTCTCCGGTCGCCGTGACCCCGGTCGAGGACAAGGCCGGCCTCGCGCTTCAGCTGGGCTTCTTCGTGTCGGGCAACAACCCGATCTTCGGCACCCCACCATTTCTACCCGATGCTCTCGACGAACGGCGAAGTCGGGTATGTCTTCTCGCAATCCAAGAATTCGGTGGCGATCGACCCGCTTCCCAACGTCTTCGGAGTCGGCGGCGCCCGGATCAGCCTCGAAGGCTATGACGACAAGATCTATCGGGCGCGGGTGACTCGGCCGTATCCCGAAGGGGAGCGGCCCCTGGTCGGGGAGGTGCCGACCCAGACCATCTACATCTCGGTCCCGGGGTGAGCGGCGCCGCAGGCCCGGCATCCCGGATCCTTGACGATCCTCAAGGTCCGCATGGCGGGCGCGAGGCCGTCGAGGACGTGGACCTTGCCCGCGGCCTCCTCGCCGAAGCCGACGATCTGCCGGATCGCCTCCAGCGCCGCCCAGCTCCCGGCGATCCCCGCCATCGCTCCGAGCACGCCCAGCTCGGCGCAGGTGTCGCAATCGTCCGAGTCGAATGCGTCGCCGACGAAGCAGCGATAGCAGGGCCGCTCCGGCTCCCACCCGCGCCAGGTGCCGACCTGGACCTGGAACATTCCGATCGCGGCGGAGACGAGCGGGATGCGGAGCGCCGTGCAGGTGTCGGAGACGAGAAGCCGGGTGGCGAAATTGTCGCTTCCGTCGATCACGACCGTCGCGCCTTCCAGAAGCCCGGCTGCATTGGCCTCGGTCAGCCGCTCCCGGGTTTCACTGATCCAAACGCCCGGATTGAGCCGCTTCGAAGCCTCGCGGGCGACCTCCACCTTCGGCCTTCCGACGTCGGCCGTGCCGAACAGGATCTGGCGCTGGAGGTTGTCGAGCGAGACGATGTCGTCGTCGATCACCCGGACCGAGCCGACCCCCGCCGCTGCGAGATACTGAAGCGCCGGAGACCCGATCCCGCCCGCACCCACGAGCGTCACGGTCGAGTCGAGAAGCTTGCGCTGGCCCTCGCCGCCAATCTCCCTGAGGACGATATGGCGCGCGTAGCGGTCGAGCTGGTCGTCGCTGAGAGTCACCTCCCGGTGGAGCCGAACCCGCCGGCCCCGCGCTCCGTCTCGCCCAGTTCGTCCACTTCCCGGAACGTGGCCCGGAGGACGGGCGCCGGCACCAATTGGGCTATCCTCTCCCCGCGCCGGACCTCGAACGGTTCCGAGCCGAGATTGGCCAGGATCACCTTCAATTCGCCGCGATAGTCGCAGTCGATCGTTCCGGGCGTGTTGAGGCAGGTGATCCCGTGCTTGAGCGCGAGGCCCGAGCGAGGCCGGACCTGGACTTCGAAGTCCGGAGGGATGGCGAGGGCGAAGCCGGTCGCCACCGCTCGGCGTCCGCCGGGCTCGAGGATCAGATCCTCCGCGGCGACGACATCCATCCCGGCCGCGCCGTCGCTCGCATAAGCGGGAAGGGGGAGCCCCTCACCGTTGGCCAGCCGTTTGATTTCTATGTCGATCATCGCGCCTCTCGATCCGATGGTCGAGCGAGTAGCGCCCGGCTCCCCGCGTTGCAAACAGCAGCCCCAGGAAGACCAAGATCAGGGCCGGCCACCAGCCCGTGAAGTCCTGCGGCCAGTGCACCATCCACACGGCGACGAGCATGACGAAGGCGGTGACCAGCCCCGCCCAGCGAGTCAGCAGCCCAAGAATAAGGGCGATTCCGCACAGGAGCTGAGCCCAGACGCAAAGCGGCGCCATCAGGCCGGGCACCGGAAAGTCGAACTGGACGAGGAATTTCTCGAACTCCGCCATCCGCTCCGCGCTCAGCACATTGTCGTGGCTCTGGTGGACGAGGAAGGCCCCGGTCATCCAGCGGAGCAGAAGCAGCGCGAAGTCGCTAAGCTTCGCCAGCGGAGTCAGGAGCAGCAGGTCGGTTCGCATCATCTCCCCCCAATGCGGCGGCGATTCTCCCGGCGAGCCGCCGCGCGACGTCGCTCTTCTCACCTTCCTCCCAGCTTTCCACCCCGGCGGCGGTGATCAGATGGACCCGGTTGCGATCGCCGCCCATCACGTCCCCGGATACATCATTGGCGACGATCCAGTCGCACCCCTTGCTTGCTCGTTTCGCCTGCGCAACGTTGACGACGTCCCCGGTCTCGGCGGCGAAGCCGACCAGCAATCGGGGCCGGCGGGCGTTGGCCGCCAGCCCGGCGAGGATGTCGGGGTTCGCGATCCAGTCGAGCTTCGGCGGGCCTTGGGCTTTCTTCAGCTTCGCGGGGGAGGGGGCGACCCGCCAGTCGGCCACGGCCGCAACGAGGACGGCCGCGTCGGAGGGAAGCGCCGCTTCGACCGCGGCCTCCATTTCCCGCGCGGTCTCGACGTCGATCCGCTCCACGCCCGCCGGGGTCGAAAGCGCAACCGGCCCCGCCACCAATGTCACCCGAGCCCCGAGCGCGGCAAGCGCCTCGGCGATCGCGAAGCCCTGCTTGCCGGACGAGCGGTTGGCGATCACCCGGACAGGATCGATCGGCTCGTGGGTCGGCCCCGCGGTTACGACGACGTGCCGGCCGGCCAGCACATCCGTTCGGCCTGAGCTTGTCGAAGGCTCTTCCTTCCCTTCACTCGGCCCCGAGAAGGGAAGGGCTTCGACGAGCTCAGCCCGAACGGAGAGTTGTTCTTGGATAGCTCGAAGTATCCGCTCCGGCTCGGGAAGCCGTCCCGGCCCATATTCGCCGCAAGCCATCTCGCCCTCGTCGGGCTCGAGGATCGTCACCCCGTCGGAACGGAGCCGCACGACGTTGCGCCGGGTCGCCTCGTGCTCCCACATCCTGACGTTCATCGCCGGCGCCGCGAGCACCGGCTTGTCCGTGGCAAGGAGGAGGGTAGTTGCGAGATCGTCGGCGATCCCGGCCGCCATCTTCGCCATCAGATCGGCCGTGGCCGGGCAGACCACGACCAGGTCGGCTTCGCGGCTGAGCTGGATATGCCCCATCTCTGCCTCGTCCTTGAGGTCCCAGAGGCTGGTATGGACCGGCTGCTCGGAGAGCGCCGCAAGCGTCATCGGAGTGACGAACTGCGCGCCGCCTGCAGTCAGCACGCAGCGCACGCTGCCGCCGGCCTTGCGGATCAGCCGTATGAGCTCGCACGCTTTGTAGGCCGCGATTCCGCCGCCGACGATGAGGAGGATGCGCTTGCCGTTCATTCGTCGATACGGTTCAGCTCGGCGCGGCACGCGTTATACAACTCATCGAGGGCAGTCGTTGCCACGCGCCAGATAATCCGGTGGTCCAGCTTATCGTAATTGTGGGCAACGATGTTCCGAAGGCTGTACATCTGCAACCAAGCAATTTGCGGGTGGCGCGATCGCAACTCGTCCGAGAGCTTTCGGCTAAATTCGCCGATCGCTGACAATCTCAGTGCTGTCGCATCTGCTTTGTCACGATCCTCCAGGAAGCCGTCTTCTGCAATTTCCGCCAGGCTCTCTCGAATGAGTTGTATGATCTCCAAAATCCTGGCGAGATACAGGGGATCGGCTTCCGGGCCCGGCTTCATCAATAAATCTCGACGAGCTCGGCTTCGACGCGGCTACGAATCCTCTCATGCAGACGGTGGCGCTCCACAAGGTCTACAGGCTGGCCCAAAATGGCTTCCAGCTTTTCAATCGCCTCGACGATGATGAAGTAGTCCATTGGGTCTGCGGCGGTCTCATACAAAAGGTCGACGTCACGAGTTTCCGCCTCGCCGCGTGCGACCGATCCGAAGAGGTAAAGCTTTCCGAACCCGAGGCGCTTGAGCTCCGGAGCCGCCAGCCTGATTTTCTCGAGAACGTCGTCGCGCTTCATTCGCTCAGAATAATGCCCAAACCGCCGCCGCGCCAGCCACCGCTGAAGCGACCGCTGTCGCCACGTAACGCCAATATCGCCGCGGCTTCACCACCACGACCTCGGCGAAGGGCGGGTCGGGCGGGGCGGCGCCGGGCGGCGGGTAATAATGGTCGATCCGCCGGATCAGCTCGGGGATCCTGGCGAAGGTGCGGAAGTCGCGGACGATCCGATCGGCCAGAGCCGCTTCCGGGCCCAGCTCGCCGCGCACCCATTCCCTCAGGAACGGCTCTGCCGTCTCCCACATGTTGATGTCGGGGTCGAGCGCGTGCGCCACGCCCTCCTCCATCACCATCGTCTTCTGGAGGAGCAGGAGATGCGGCTGGGTCGGCATCTCGAAGTCGCGGGTGATGGTGAACAATCCGTCGAGCATCTGGCCGATCGATATGTCCTTGACGGGCAAGCCCCGGATCGGCTCGCCGACCGCCCTCAGGGCCGTCGCGAACTCGTCGACGTCGTGATGGGAGGGGACATATTGCGCCTCGAAATGGATCTCGGCGACCCGCCGGTAATTGCCGGTGAGAAGGCCGTAGAGGATCTCGGCCAGCCAGACCCTCGACTGGCGGTCGATCCGGCCCATGATCCCGAAGTCGATCGCTGCGAGCCGGCCGTCGGGGAGGGCGAAGAGGTTGCCCTGGTGAAGGTCGGCGTGGAAGAAGCCGTCGATCACCGACTGGCGGAGGAATGCCCGCACCAGGATCGCGGCCAGCGACTTGAGATCGTGGCCGGCCTCGACGAGGGCATCGCGGTCGGTGAGCTTGATCCCGTCGATCCATTCGAGGGTCATCACCCGCCGGGACGTACGGGTCCAGTCGATCGCCGGGACGTAGAAGCCGCTTTCCGCGACGAGGTTCTCGCGAAGCTCGGAGGCCGAGGCCGCCTCGCGGCGAAGGTCGAGCTCGCGCGCCGTCCATTGCTTGAAATAGGCGACGACCGCTCTCGGCCTCAGCCGCGCGGCCTCGGGCCCCATCTGCTCGACCCGGGCCGCCGCCCAGGCATAGGTGTCGAGCGCCCGGGCGAAATCCTCTTCGATGTTGGGCCGGAGCACCTTGACCGCGACCAGCTTGCCATCGGTCGTATGGGCCCGATGGACCTGGGCGATCGAGGCTGCGCCGACCGGTTCCGGGTCGATATCGGAGAAGACCTCCTCGATCGGCTTCTCCAGCCCCTGCTCGATCGCTCGGCGCACCTGCTCGAACGGCGCCGGTGGAAGGCTGTCCTGGAGCAGCTGAAGGTCCCGCGCCGCCTCGACCCCGACGAGGTCGGGCCGGGTCGCGAGCGCCTGGCCGAACTTGATCGCCGCCGGACCGAGCTCGACGAAGGCCTCGCCATAAGCGGGCACCCTCGGGATCCGGGCGCCGAAGCGGGCGATCCGGGCGAGCCGGCGAACCGGCTGCGGAGTGTTCGGGTCGCGCTCGATCCCGCGAAGCGCCCCGTGCCGGGCAAGCACCCGGCCCCATTTGAGGAGCCGCCAGATATGGACGACGGGCCTCGTCATAGGGAGGGGCCGTCTTCCCGGGAGGGACCCCAAAAAAGTAGTACTTTTTTGGGAACCCGAAAGCCGGGACCTCGGGGAGACCCGGCGAGACTTCTCGTCCTGAGGTCCCGGCTTCGGCCGGGATGGCGATGGAGCTCCATCAAATCTTCCACCCGCTGTGGATGGCCACCAGCCCGCCGAGGATCGGCTCCGCCTTCACCCGTGAAAAGCCGGCCTTGCCGATCATCCCGGCGAATTTCTCCATCGCCGGGAACCGGCGGATCGACTCGACCAGGTAGCGGTAGCTCTCCTCGTCGCCGGCCACCGCCTTGCCGATCCTCGGTACCGCGTGCATCGAATAAGCGTCGTAGAGCGAGGCGAAGCCGGGCCAGCGCGTGGTCGAGAATTCGAGGCAGTAGAAGCGGCGGCCCGTCTTCAGCACCCGGTGCGCCTCCCTCAGGGCCGAGTCGATGTCGGTCACGTTGCGGATACCGAAAGCGATCGTATAGGCGTCGAAGGCCGAGTCGACGAAGCTCACCGCCTCGGCATTTTCGACGGACCAGCCGAGCCCCTCGATCCGACTCTTGGCGGCGCGTTCGCGGCCGACCTCGAGCATGTCCGGATTGATGTCGGCGACCATGACCCTCGCCCCGTGCCGGGCCATTCGGAAGGCGACGTCGCCCGTCCCTCCCGCCATGTCGAGGACGGTCTCGCCTTGGCGCGGCCTTACCCGGCGAACGAACAGATCCTTCCATTGCCGGTGCAGGCCGCCCGACATCAGGTCGTTCATCAGGTCATAGCGCCGGGCGACGCTGGAGAAGACGGCGCCGACTCGCCGGGTCTTCTCCTCGGGCGCCACCTCTTCGAAGCCGAAAGAAACCTTGTCCATCGCGCCCGCCTCTAGCAGGGGTTTCGGCGCATGTGCACGTATCAAAAGCCCCTCCCCTTCAGGGGAGGGGTTTGGGGGTGGGGGAGGTGTAAGTGGAAGGCGAGGCAATCGAACTATTTTCCCACACCAGCCCCACCCCAACCCCTCGCCCTGAAGGGGAGGGGCTAAGGCATGCCTGAGCTGCCCGAGGTCGAAACCACGGTCCGCGGACTTGCCCCGGTGCTCGAGGGACGCCGCCTCGTCTCGGTCGAAGCGCGCCGCGCCGACCTTCGCCGCGCCTTCCCTCCCGACCTTCGCCAGCGACTCACCGGGGCCACCGTCACCGGCCTCACCCGCCGAGCCAAATACGGTCTCATCGCAACCGACCGCGGCGACACCCTGGTCTTCCATCTGGGAATGTCCGGCCGCTGGCGGATCGATCCGGAGGATCTCGGGGCGCACGACCATTTCCTGCTCGAGACCGACGAGGGAAGGCGCGCCGTGCTCAACGACCCGCGCCGCTTCGGCTCGCTGGACCTGGTCGCGACTCCCGAATTGGGACTGCTTCCCGCCTTCGCGGCGATGGGCCCCGAGCCGCTCGGGCCCGAGTTCGATTCGGGCTATTTGCTTGCGGCGCTGGCCGGCCGTTCCGCCCCTATCAAGGCCATGCTCCTCGACCAGCGCATCGTCGCGGGCCTCGGCAATATCTACGTCTGCGAGGCGCTCCACATGGCCGGGATCGCTCCGTCCCGGGCGGGGGGGCGGATCTCGCGGCCCCGCCTGGAGCGCTTGGTCGAGGCGATCGAGGCGGTGCTTCTCGCCGCGATCGAGGCGGGCGGCTCGTCGCTTCGCGATTATGCCCGTCCGTCGGGGGAGCTCGGTTATTTCTCGAAGCAATGGCGGGTCTACGGCCGGGAAGGGGAGGCCTGCCATTGCGGGAGCCTCATTCGCCGCCGGACCGACTCGGGGCGTTCGACCTTCTACTGCCCCCGCTGCCAGCGCTCTTGAGGTTGACCTTTCGGCCCCGCTTCGCGTAGAGGCGCAGCCGAGCGGGTGCGGTGGTTTGGCCGCGCCCTTTTCATTTTAGAGCAAGAGGCAGTCAGACGATGGCGAACACGCCGCAGGCAAAAAAGCGAATCCGCCGCAACGAGCGCAGGACCGAAATCAACCGGACCCGCGTCAGCCGAATCCGCACCTTCGTCAAGCAGGTCGAAGCGGCGATCGAGGCCGGCGACAAGGACCAGGCGCTCGCCGCCATCTCCAGGGTCCAGCCGGAACTCGCCCGCGGGGTCGCCAAGGGCGTCTTTCACAAGAACACCGCGGCCCGCAAATTCTCGCGTCTCACGCGCCGGATCGCAGCCCTGGCCTAAGTCCTTTAAGACACTTCGAAGTCGCCCGCCGGACCCTGTTCCGGCGGGCTTTTTCGTGCCCGAAGAACAGAGCGCGAAACCCTAGGACTTCCCGCGATTCGCATGTGCCTCTGTCCCGAAAAATGGCGGTTTTCCGCCATTTATGACGGCAGGCCGCGGAAAACTCATGTCAAGCATGTTTCTTTTTTAAGTCGCCGAATTTCGGCCTTGCATGCCTGCCCCGAGACTTCCAAAAGTGAGTTTCCGGCGGGGCGAATCTCCCATCGGACGCCACAGCAAGAACGATCTTTCGAATCGGCGGCCGCCGGGGGGTTGCCGTGCGTCGGGAGAGGTTTGCGCCAGTCAGGGCCCGGTTGAAAGAGGCCTGGTAGGAAAAGGGGGTGCGTTTCGTGTCTGTGAAGCCCGCGGGAGGCAGTTCTTCGAATGCCATTGAGCGCGGCGCGCTCCAGTCGGCCTGGGAAGCGATTCGCGCCGGCCTCAGGCGCGATTGCGGCGCCCGCACCTTCGACGGCTGGCTGCGCCCGATCGCGCTCGGGAGCTTCGACACGGAATCGGGCGCTCTGCGCCTCGAGCTTCCCTCGCAATTCATGGCCGACTGGGTTCAGACCCATTTCTCGGAGCGCCTTACTCTCGCCTGGCGCGCCGTCTGCCCGGCCGTCCGCCACATCTCGATCCGGGTCGGAGCGGCGGCGCCCAAGACCGCCGCGGTCGTCGAGATCCCGGCGCCCCCGCCCGCCGAGGAGCCCACCCCCGGCGAGGGTCTCTACGCCGTCGCCCTGGAGCCCCGCTACCGCTTCGAGAATTTCGTCGTCGGCAAGGCCAACGAGGTCGCGTTCAGCGCGGCTTCCACGCTCGCCACGGCGGACAACGTCGTGTTCAACCCGCTCTTCCTTCACGGCGGCACCGGGCGCGGCAAGACCCATCTCCTCCACGCCATCGGCCACGAATTCCACCGCCTCCGCCCGCGGGCGAAGATCATCTACATGTCGGCCGAGAAGTTCATGGTCGAGTTCGTCGCCGCCCTGCGCGCCAACGACACGATCCGGTTCAAGCAGCATCTGCGCGCCGCGGACCTGCTGATGATCGACGACGTCCAGTTCATCGCCGGCAAGGAATCGACCCAGGAAGAATTCTTCCATACGATGAACGAGATCATCTCGGCCGGCCGCCGGCTCGTGATCAGCTCCGACCGCGCGCCGCAGGACCTGGACGGGATCGAGCCGCGGATCCTCTCGCGCCTCTCCTGGGGCCTCGTCGCCGACATCAACCAGGCGGACCTGGAGCTTCGGCTCAACATCATCCTCAAGAAGCTCGAGGCGCTTCCCGAGGTGAAGGTCCCCGAGGACGTCGTCATGTTCCTCGCCAAGCGGATCAACTCCAACGTCCGCGAGCTCGAAGGCGCGCTCAACCGGATCGCCGCCTATTCGACCATGCAGAACCGGGTCATCGACCTCGAATTCGTCACTGAAGTGCTCGCCAACACGCTTCGGGCCAACCAGCGCCGGATCTCGATCGACGAGATTCAGACCCGGGTCTCGGAGCATTACCGGATTCGCAAGGCCGAGATGACGAGCGCCCGCCGCGCCCGCGAGGTCGCCCGCCCGCGCCAGGTCGCCATGTATCTGTCCAAGCAGCTGACGCCGCGCTCGCTTCCCGAGATCGGCCGCCGCTTCGGAGGGCGCGATCACACGACCGTGATCCATGCCGTCCGGCAGATCGAGAAGCTTCGGGCCCAGGACAGCGAGCTCGACGCCGACATCCGACTCCTGACCCGCCAGCTCGAAGGCTGAGCGGGACGAAGTCCGAGGCTCGGTGAACCCGGCTCTCCTCTTCGCCCTTGCCGGCGCCTTCGTCGGCGGAACCCTGGTCGCCCTGCAGGCTCCGACCAACGATTTGCTTGCGCGCGGGGTCGGGTCGGCGGTCAATGCCGCTCTGGTCTCCTTCGTCATCGGAACCCTGGCGCTGATCGCGGTCGCGGTCGCGCTCGGAGCCAGGCCTGAAGCGGGCGCGATGAAAGCGCTCCCCTGGTATGCCTGGACCGGTGGCTTCTACGGCGCCTTCTTCGTCGCCGTCGCCGCCTTCGCAGCGCCCAGGATGGGGGTGACCTTCTTCCTCATGGTGGCGATCGCGGGCCAGCTCGTCATGGCCCTGCTCCTCGACCGGATCGGCGCCTTCGGACTCGAGCGGGTGGAGATCGGGCCGGCCCGGATCGCGGGGATCGTCCTGGTGCTGGCGGGGGCGTATCTGGTGCGGCGGTGACGGTCGCCGTCATTGCGAGCGTAGCGAAGCAATCCAGTGCAGCGCCTCCGCCCACTGGATCTTCGTCGCTAAGCTCCTCGCAATGACGGCTTCGCAGTCACTTCCAGGCCGGCCCCTGGATGTCGAAGCCTGCGGCCTCCAGCCCGTCCAGCAGCCCGCCTTGCTCGGCGAGCGTACGCAGGCTGAGCACCGCCATCGTGACCTGCGGCTCGGCGAGCAGCTGCTTCATCTGGGGGAGCAACTCGACTTCGCGCTCGGCGAAGACCCCGCTCGGCCAGCAACGCTCGTAGACAGGGTCCGCCGGAGAGGCGAGCACGTCGCGGACCCGGCGGGCCGCCCAGGCGTCCGAGCGGGCCTGCACCGCCGCCGGCCCGGCCTCCGCCATGGTCAATGAGGCCTCCAGGCAGGGCAGATGCTCCTGCGGAGTCGAGGCGAACAGATCCTTGACCACCGGCTTCGCCTTGGAGCGCTGGATCGGCACCACCTCGGCCAATTTGTGCTTCTTGGCGGCGTTGCGCGCATATTCGGCCACGTCCCGGCCATAGTCGATGTCGCCCTTTCCGCGGTCCCTGAGGTTCATCGAAAGGTGGAGCGGGTGGCGCCGGTCGTAATCCGCCTGGACCATGTTCCTGGCCCGAAGCGCCGCCAGCCGGCGCATCGCCTGCGGACCGGCGATCGCCGAGAGGCTCTGCCCCTTGGGCAGGCTGCCCATCTTGTTCCACTTCACGACCCAGCCGATCGCCCGGAAGGGCGACGCCGTCAGCGCATAGGATTGCGGGAACATAACCCGGTCCGCCTTGCGGAGCGCCTCGGTCAGTGCGGCCGGATCCCAATGGGTGGTCTTGGAGACTCCGTTGATCCCGCCGACCAGGACGAGCGTGGTGGCGTCGCTGCGAACGATCCACATCGGCGCTCCGCTTCGCCGGCCGGTGACGACGATGTCCTCGACCTGGGCGCGCTCGCCCGGCGCCTTCTGCGCCTTCTGCGCCTTCTGGGCCTTCTGCGCCGGCGCCGTCTCCGCCGACATGAGCGCGATCGCGGCCAGGCCGGCCGTTCCGATGGTTTTCAGCATTAACCCTCCCCGAGACTTTCTCATTCCCCTGTCGGAGCGCGAAATTCGGGTCGGCCGATGAACGCCCGTTGAATGCGGGCAAAGAAAAGGGAGGGCCGTAGCCGGCCCTCCCATTCCCCGTCCGTCATTGCGAGCGAAGCGAAGCAATCCAGCGCGGCCTCGAACGCCCGCTGGATTGCTTCGTCGCTGCCGCGAAGCGGCAGTTTATCCTGAGCGCCGCCGCAGGCGGCGTCGAAGGGCTCCTCGCAATGACGGAGCGCGGCGCCGGCGCCCTACCGCTTGCGCTCGGGCGCCACCGTGATCTTCACCGTCTCGCCGCTATTCCCCGGGAAGCCGGTGAACATCGCCTCGATGAGGTTCGGAACAAGCACTCCGAGCTCGTCCGTACGCGAACGCGCCTGCGCGGTGCCTTCGAACACGGCCTGGCCGTCGGGCCGCCTTATGTCCATGTCGACGAAGCTCTTGTAGACGGTATAGACGTCGAGCTCGTCGCCGAAGCCGCCTCCGCGATACCACAAGGGATCGTCCCAGCCGTAATAGAAGGGCGAGCGGAGCCGGCCGTAGCCGCCGAAACGCGACCAATAGGGCCGGTAGCCGAAGCCGCCATAGCCGAAGCGGCTGTAGCCGCCGAGCCCCGGCCGCGAGACGACCTGCTGGCGGCCGTCGTCGACCCCGTAGCCGAGCGAGACGATCAGCGACGCCGAGGCGGGCGAGCCCGCCTCGCTATAGCCCTGGGCCAGCATGTGCCGGCGAACGAGGTCGGCATAGCGGGAGAATTCGAGGCCGCCGCGATCCTCCTCATGGGCCGCCTGGATGACGAAGGTCTGGCCCGCTGGGGCCGGCATCGCCTGGAAGCGGGAAACCTGCGTGGGAAGGCCAGTCGCGCAGCCGCCGCGCCCGCGGCC
>DASQZF010000094.1:0-15963 GCA_035638835.1 Allosphingosinicella sp.
GGCACCTTCTTCGGGCCGATCATGCTGCTCTATTTCGCAGTTCTGTCGGTCCTCGGGCTGGTGCATATCGCCGGCGCGCCGGGGATCATCCTGGAAACTCTGAACCCCCTCAACGCGGCCTCCTTCTTCGCCACCGACGGACTGCGGGCCTTCCTGGCGCTCGGATCCGTCGTCCTTGCGGTGACGGGGGCGGAGGCGCTCTACGCCGACATGGGCCATTTCGGGCGGCGGCCCATCGGAGTGTCCTGGCTCGTTTTCGTCATGCCGGCGCTGATGCTCAACTATATGGGCCAGGGCGCGATGCTCCTTTCCCTGGACGCCGGGGCCGCGGCCGAAGCCGTCAAGAACCCTTTCTTCCTGCTCGCCCCCGAACTCCTTCGCCTTCCCCTGGTCATCCTCGCCACCCTGGCGACCATCATCGCCAGCCAGGCGGTGATTTCAGGCGCTTTCTCAGTGACCCAGCAGGCCATCCACCTGGGCTTCATCCCGCGCCTGCGCGTCCTTCACACCAGCCGGAGCGCGGCGGGCCAGATCTATATCCCCAGCATCAATTGGGCGCTGATGGTGATGGTCCTGCTGCTGGTCGTGACTTTTCAGACGTCGAGCAACCTGGCCGCCGCCTACGGGATCGCAGTGACCGGCGCGATGTTCATCGACACCTGCCTTCTGACCGTGGTCCTGCTGTCGCTGTGGAAGTGGAAGCCCTGGGTCGCAATCCCGCTCCTGGCGCTCTTCTTCGCAGTGGACATCGCCTATTTTGCAGCCAACCTCGCGAAGGTGCCGGACGGGGGTTGGTTCCCACTCGTGATCGGACTGGTGATCTTCACGCTCCTGACCACATGGGCGACCGGCAAGAAGCTTTTGTCGCTGCAGATGCGTGGAGGCGAGACCTCGGCGGAACTGTTCATCAAGACGGCGGCCGCAGAAGCCTCGCGGGCTCCCGGAACGGCGGTGTTCATGACCTCGCAGCCCGAAGGAGTGCCCCACGCGCTGCTTCAGAATTACAAGCACAATCGGGTGGTGCACGAGCGTTCCATCTTCGTTCGCGTAGCGGTCGAGGACGTGCCGTACGTGCCAGACGAGGAAATGATCGAAGTCGAGGATCTTGGTTGCGGCTTCCACCGAGTCACCCTGCGCCGCGGCTTCATGGAAGAGATGGACGTGCCGGCGGCGCTCAAACGGCTGGATTGCATCGGCGCACCTCTGGCGCCGATGGAGACCAGCTATTTCCTCAGCCGCCAGACTCCGCTCGCATCGAAGGTGAAGGGAATGGCGATCTGGCGGGAAAAGCTGTTCGCCTGGATGATGCGCAATGCCGAAAGTCCGATGGAATTCTTTTGCCTGCCGTCGAACCGGGTCGTGGAAATGGGATCACAGGTGAAGATTTAGGCGAACCGCACCCACCAGCGCGGTTGACGTTATCTGTATAGCTCCGCCAGCCGCTCCAGCGAGGGCCCGTATGTCAGGTCGAAATGAAGCGGCGTCACCGCGACATAGCCGTCGGCGACGACCTCGAGGTCGGTCGAGTGGCCGGGAGTCTCGACCATCGGAGCGAGGCCGAACCAGAAATAATCGTAGCCTCGCGGATCCTTGCGCTCGACGATCCGAAGGCGCCCGTAATCGTGGCGCCCCTGTCGTGCGACCCTGATCCCCTTGACCGCCTCGGGCGCAAGCGCCGGGAAGTTGACGTTGACGAGGGTCCGGGGCGGAATGCCGCCCTCGATGATCGGCGCGAGCACCCGTTCCGCCCAGGCCTCGGCCGCGGCGAAGGGCACGGTGTCGCCCATCCCCTCCTTCGCATAGGCCTGGCTCAGGGCGATCGCCGGAAAGCCGGCCATGGCCCCTTCCATCGCCGCCGAAACCGTTCCCGAATAGGTGACGTCCTCGCCGAGATTGGCGCCGCGATTGACTCCCGAGAGGACGAGGTCGGGCGGCTCGTCCTTCATCAGGTGCGCGACCGCCATCATCACCGCGTCGGTCGGCGTTCCGGTCACACAATAAAGCCGCTCGCCGAGCTTCCTGAGGCGGACCGGGCGGCTGAGGGTGAGCGAGTGGCCGGCGCCCGACTGCTCCTCGGTCGGTGCGACCGTCCAGATGTCGTCCGAAAACCGCCGTGCGATCCGCTCCAGCACCGTCAGACCGGTGGCGTTCACGCCGTCGTCGTTGGTGAGAAGGATACGCATCGCTCCCGAGCTAGGGCTCCCGCGCGGGCGGCGCAAGCGTGGCAACCATCGCGGCGATTCGGGAGTTGGTCGGACGAAGAAGGAGAGAGCTATGCAGGTTCCGCACAGAGGTTTCGTCGTCGTCGCAGACGGCAAGAAGATGCTTTTCTTCCGCAACGAAGGGGATTCCGAATATCCCCAGCTCCAGATCGAACGGAAGCGGGAGCAGGAAAATCCGTCGGATCTCGACCAGAAGACCGATCTGGCGGGCCGGGCGCCGTCGGGTTCGGGCGGCGCCGGCCACAGCTCATATGAAGAGGTCGATTTCCATCAGCTCGAGGAAGACCGCTTCGCCGCCGAGACCGCCGAGCTGCTGCGCAAGCGGGCTCTGAACAACGACTTCGAATCGCTGATCATCGTCGCCCCGCCCAAGACCCTGGGCGAGCTGAGGAAGCATTATCACAAAGAGGTCGAGAAGCGCCTCACAGGCGAGATCGCCAAGGATCTGACCGGGCATCCGGTCGCCGAGATCGAGAAGATCATCCAGGCGGCCGACTGACCGTCATTGCGAGCGAAGCGAAGCAATCCAGCGCAGCGCCTCCCCCACTGGATTGCTTCGTCACTGCGCTTCTCGCAATGACGGAGACGTGGAAAAGGCCGCGGGGCGAAGGGACCCCGCGGCCTTTTCGTTGTCCGGGCCGGCTCAATCGTCGGCGCGGGCAATTCTCCGTCGGGCGACCAGGGCCGCCGCCGCCGCTCCGAAGAGGAGGATCATCGGCGGGGCCGGGACGTCGGTGCCGCCGCTGGTGCTGGTCGAGCTTCCGCTCGAGGTTGAGCTGCTCGTCGACGAGCTGGTGCTGCTCGAGGTGCTGGCCGAGGTCGACGCGCTGGTCGATACGTTGCCGCTCGACGATGTGCTGGTAGAAGTGCCGCCGCCGAAGCTCGACGAGGAGGAGGTGGTCGACACGTTGCCGCTCGACGTGCTCGTCGAGGAGCCGCCGGTCGAGCTGGTGGTCGAGACGCCTCCGGTCGAGCTCGAGGTGGAGCCGCCGCTGGTGGAAGTCGATCCGCCGCTGGTGCTCGTCGAGACTCCGCTGCTGGTCGAGACTCCGCCCGTGCTGGTCGAAACTCCGCCAGTGCTGGTCGAAACTCCGCCGGTGCTGGTCGAGACTCCGCTGCTGGTCGAGCTGCCGCCGGTGCTGGTCGAACCGCCGCTGGTCGAGGTGGAGCCGCCGCTCGTGCTCGATCCACCAGTGCTGGTGGAGCTGCCGCCGCTTCCGCCGGTCGAGGTGCTGGTCGACGCGGTGAAGATGGCGTTTCCGCTCGATCCGCCGAAGAAGCCGCCGCTGAAGAAGCCGCCTCCGAAGCCGCCCCCGAAGCCGCCGCTGCCGCCGATCACAGTGACTCCGCCGCCGCTGCCGCCGGTGCTTCCCGCCATCGGCGGAAGCGGGGGCAGGGGGATCGGCATCGAGCTGCCCGGATAGGTGATGGTGCGGGTCGTGGTGGTCGTGCCCGGAGTCTTGACGACGCAGGCCGTGCGCACCCTCTTATAGCGCTTCACCGCCTTGACCCGGGCGTAGCGCCGGGGCGCCTGCCTGACCGTGGCGGCCTTGGCCCGCTTCACGAAGGAAGGCCGCTGGGGCGGGTTTTCGGCGACATGGACCGCGCCGCCACCGATAATCGCGCCGCCGCAAGTGCAGGCGCAGAGTTTAGCGAGAGCCATTCTAACCGACATGACAGCGCACCTTATCTTCAGGTTCCGATGCGTCGCCGAAAGTCCTGGATGGAAGATCGGGGCCGCTTCGGGCTAACCCCACAGATGCAAAGGAATGCTTTAAGTGCAAGCGCGTTAACCATGAAGACCCCTCAGAATGCCCGCCAAATGGCCGTTCGGGCGACTTCCGTCCCATTTGAGGACAGAGCCGGACGGGCCGTGAACGAATAGGCGACGCGGCGGATCGGACGAACATGGTTAACGAACGGTTGGCGGCCCGATTCGCATATGTTCGGCCGGCCCGGCCGCGAATCGGGTCGTGACCGTGAAATGAACGGGCGGGAGGCTCCCATTCTCCGGATTCCGGGGCAGTTTTGACCGCTATCTGAGTGACTTGTACTCCCCCCGCGCGAAGCGTATAGGCCCGCTGGGGCAAGCTCCGACATTTCCGGACGACTCGGAAGCGGAGCTTCAGGAGGTTTGCGTGCCGCTTCGGCGACGCGTGAGGATGTGGAGGGGTTTATGGCTACGGCTTTGAGTGACGTTTACGGCTCGGTCTACGGTTTGGGGCGAGTGCCCGAAAGCTATCGGCCGAGTGCCAACGAAGAGTTCATGAATCCCGATCAGCTCGCCTATTTCCGGCAGAAGCTGCTCTCCTGGAAGGACGAGATCCTGCGCGAATCGCAGGGGACGATGGCGTCGCTGAAGAGCGGCCCGATCCGCGAGGCCGACGTCACCGACCGCGCCTCGTCGGAGACCGACTGGGCGATCGAGCTCAGGACCCGCGACCGGCAGCGCAAGCTCATCTCCAAGATCGACTCGGCGCTTCGGCGGATCGACACCGGCGAATACGGCTTCTGCGAAGTCACCGGCGAGCCGATCTCGCTGGCCCGTCTCGAGGCCCGGCCGATCGCGACCATGACGGTCGAGGCCCAGGAGCGTCACGAGCGGAACGAGCGCATCACCCGGGACGATTGACGCAAAGGCCGGGAGCGAGGCCTCGGGCCGGCGCGTCACCCCAGCGAAGGCTGGGGTCCCGTTGGGTGAAACGCGCTGGGTTCTTCACCCGCCCGTCATTGCGAGCGGAGCTAAGCAATCCAGAGCTGAGTGCGACGCTTGCGCCGCGGCTGGATTGCCGCGTCGCTGCCCCTTAGCGGCAGTTTACCCTGGGCGCCGCCGCAGGCGGCGTCGAAGGGCTCCTCGCAATGACGGAGGTGGATCGCCGCGCCTAGTGGAGGCCGGCAATCTCTTCCTTGATCCAGAGCTTCTCTTTCTTGAGCTTGGCCAGGGCGGCCGTATCCGGCAGCGGCCGCTGACTTTCTTCTTCGATCCGGGCTTCGATGTCCGCGTGGCGGTGTTGCAATGCCGAGATATGCGCCGTCTGCATTCCCATCTCCTTGGCTGTGCTGGGCGGGGTCTCAACGTCTGAAGGCGTGGCCTGTCTCCCGTCGATCGGACGGCTGTCGCAATATGTACGACAGACCGTTAATGAACTGTCATAACGCGTTTCGAAGCGCTTGGGGAGGGGCATGGAAGCGATCGACGGAAACCCCCTCCCGGCCGCCGCTCGGCTGGTGCAGCTTCGGCAGGAGCATCGCGATCTGGACTCTGCGATCGAGGCGCTGCGAGCCGCTTCGGCGACCGATCAGCTCCAGCTCGCCCGGCTCAAGAAGCGCAAGCTGCGGCTCCGGGACGAGATCGCCCGGCTCGAGGATCAGATGATACCGGACATCATCGCGTAAATCCTCCCCCGCATTTGCGGGGGAGGGGGACCGCGTGAAGCGCGGTGGAGGGGTTCTTCGGAGTCGGAAAGAACCCCTCCACCATGCTTTGCATGGTCCCCCTCCCCGGCAAATGCCGGGGAGGAATTGTGTCGCACCGGCACAGCCCGGCCTTTACCTTCTTTGCCCGTGGCGAGCGGCCCGCCTCTGTGGCACGGTGGCCGGATGCAAGAACCGCATCTTCCTCTGACCGCCAAGCTGGTCGCGTCGCTCTATACCGAAGCGATGCTGCTCGCCGACGAGGCGCGCTCCTATTTCGATTCGAACGGCCGGTCCGACCGCGACTCGCTGGATCCCATCGACCGGGTCGGTTTCTCCTGCGAATCGCTGAAGGTGACGACCCGGCTGATGCACGTCATCGCCTGGCTTTTGACCCAGCGCGCGGTCGAATCCGGCGAGCTCAGCCCAAGCCAGGCCCGCGGCCCGGCCCGGCGGCTCGGCGAAGCGCCGGACAGCGACGAGGCGCTTCTGCCCAGGCTCCCTGAAGCCGCAGTCGCTCTGATCCATGCCAGCCGCGACCTCTACGCTCGGGTCAAAAGGCTCGACGAAGCCGGCGGGAGCAGTCCGGAGCCGCAGGCGAGCCCGGCGCGGAGCCTGATGAGCCGCCTGGAGCGGTCGTTTTAGATCCAAATCCTCCCCCTGCCTTTGCGGGACCGTTGCATAAGTCGCCGGGCCTTAGCCCCTCCCCTTCAGGGGAGGGGTTGGGGTGGGGGCTGTCTGCTCATTTCACCGGCGTCAGCGAACATTCTCGCCCACATTCCCCACCCCAACCCCTCCCCTGAAGGGGAGGGGCTTCGACTCCGAGCGCTTCGCTAGGGTTATGCAAAGGTCCTGCATTTGCCGGGGAGAAATCTCGGGGAGGATTTAGCTCCCCCCCTTCGCCCTCAGCTCCGCCTTCGCTTCCTCATACTGCCGGATCAGCTCCGCCACATACTCCCCGGCCGGCCTCACCCGGTCGATCGCGCCGATGCCCTGGCCCGAGCCCCAGATGTCGCGCCAGGCCTTCTTGGCGCTCTCTCCGCCGCCGAAATCCATCGTCTTGAGGTCGCCCTCGGGGAGATTGTCGGGATCGAGCCCGGAGGCGGCGATCGAGGCGCGCAGGTAATTGCCGTGGACTCCGGTGAACAGGCTCGAATAGACGATGTCGGCGGCCCGGCCGTCGCATATCCCCTGCTTGTAGGCTTCGGCGGCATTGGCCTCGGCGGTGGCGATGAAGGGCGAGCCGATATAGCCCAGGTCCGCGCCCATCGCCAAAGCGGCGAGGATGGCCCGGCCCGTCGCGATCGCGCCCGACAGGATGAGCGGCCCATCGAACCACTGCCGGATCTCCTGGACCAGGGCGAAGGGCGACAAGGTGCCGGCATGGCCGCCGGCCCCGGCCGCGACCGCAATCACCCCGTCCGCGCCCTTTTCGATCGCCTTTCGGGCGAAGCGGTCGTTGACGATGTCGTGCAGAACGATCCCACCCCAGCCGTGAACCGCCTGGTTGACCTCGACGATCGCTCCGAGCGAGGTGATGACGATCGGCACCTTCCATTTGGCGCAGGTCGCCATGTCCTGCTGGAGCCGGTCGTTCGAGCGATGGACGATCTGGTTGACCGCGAAGGGCGCCGCCGGACGGTCCGGATTGTCGCGGTCCCAGGCGGCGAGCTCCTCGGTGATCCGGTGAAGCCACTCGTCGAGAAGGCTCTGGGGCCGAGCGTTCAGGGCCGGGAAGGAGCCGACTATGCCCGCCTTGCACTGGGCGATGACGAGGTCGGGATTGGAGACGATGAACAGCGGCGCGCCGATCGCGGGGAGACGGAGGCGCTGGAGGATAGAGGGCAGGGTCATTGCGCTGCCTTAACGGAAGCGGGGGGAGAGGCAAACGGAGAAGGGAAGGAAAGCGCGCCACTCCGCTGCCGTTCGGGCTGAGCTTGTCGAAGCCCTTTCCTTAATCCTGGCAGGGAAGAAGGAAGGCCCTTCGACAGGCTCAGGGCGAACGGCGTTTCCGCGTCTTTCACTCCGACTCCCGCCCTCTCGTCTCCGGGAGCAGGAACAGGCCCACGACCAAAGTCAGCACCGCGATCCCTATCGGATACCAGAGCCCGTAGTAGATATCCCCCGTCGCGGCGACCATGGCGAAGGCGGTGGTCGGAAGGAATCCGCCGAACCAGCCATTGCCGATATGGTAGGGCAGCGACATCGAGCTGTAGCGGATCCGGCTCGGAAACAGCTCGACCAGGAGCGCCGCGATCGGCCCGTAGACCATCGTCACGTAGAGGACGAGGATGAAGAGGATGCCGACGACGAGCGGCTTGTCCACCTGCGACGGTTCGGCCTTGGAGGGATAGCCGGCGTTCGCGAGGGCCGCCTTGATATCGGCCTCGGCGGTCGCCGCCCAGCGGGCATGCGTTGCGGGCTCCCCGGTCGCCGGGGCATTTGGAATGTCGATGAAGGCATTGCCGATCTTGAGCCGCGCCCCCGATCCGAACCCGGTGTCGACCGAGACATAGCCGATGCCCGCCTTGGCGAGCAGGCTCTTGGCGATGTCGCAGCCGTTGCGGTTGAAGCTCGTCCTCCCGATCGGATCGAACTGGAGCGAACACACCCGGGCATCGGCCATCACCTCCACCGGGGCTTCCTGCTGCGCCTCGTAAAGCGCAGGATTGGCCGCCCGGGTCAGCCCCTCGAACAGGGGGAAATAGGTCAAAGCGGCGAGCGCGCAGCCGGCGAGGATGATCGGCTTGCGTCCGATCCGGTCGGAAAGCCATCCGAAGAACACGAAGAAAGGCGTCGCCAGCGCAAGCGCGATCGCGATCAGGATGTTGGCCGTGGCGCCGTCCACCTTGAGAGTCTTCTCGAGGAAGAAGAGGGCGTAGAACTGCCCGGTATACCAGACCACCGCCTGGCCTGCGACGGCACCGAACAGGGCGATGAGCACGATCCGCAAATTGCCCCAGCGCGCGAAGCTTTCGCGAAGCGGCGCCTTGGACGTCGTCCCTTCCGCCTTCATCTTCCGGAATACCGGGCTCTCCTCCAGCTGGAGGCGGATCCACAGAGACACTGCGAGGAGCAGGATCGAGAGCAGGAAGGGGATCCGCCAGCCCCAGGCCGCGAAAGCCTCCTCGCCGAGCGCGGTTCGGGTGCCGATGACGACCAGCAGCGCCGCAAACAACCCGAGCGTCGCCGTCGTCTGGATCCAGCTCGTGTAGAAGCCGCGGCGGCCCGGTGGCGCATGTTCGGCGACATAGGTGGCGGCCCCGCCATATTCGCCCCCCAGGGCGAGGCCCTGGAGCAGGCGAAGGACCACCAGGGCGATCGGCGCCGCCACTCCGACGCTCGCATAGCTGGGCAGGAGCCCGACGAGGAAGGTCGACAGGCCCATGATCGCCATGGTGACGAGGAAGGTATATTTGCGGCCCACGAGATCCCCGATCCGACCGAAAACCAAAGCGCCGAACGGCCGGACCGCGAAGCCGGCGGCGAAGGCGGCGAGGGCGAAGATGAAGCCCGTCGTCTCGTCGACGCCCGAGAAGAACTGGCTCGAGATGATCGTCGCGAGCAGCCCATACAGGTAGAAATCATACCATTCGAAGACGGTGCCGAGCGACGCGGCCGCGATGACGCGCCTGTCGCGGCGCGCGGTGGACGGGGCAGGGGCTAGGGTGGCCATGGGGTCGGTGTCACTTTTCCGGGGCCGATGTGCAAGGCATCACTCGTCACCCTGAACTCGTTTCAGGGTCCTGGGTCGAGCAGCGTCGGACCCGGCGCACCCGCTCCGACGTCAAAGCGGTTGCACCCTGGACCCTGAAACGAGTTCAGGGTGACGGGGTAGGGGCTCCTGCCGCCTTCCATGTCGCTTCGGCTTGCCCCCTGCGCCACGCCTGCTATATCCCCGCGCGACCGGCGGCCCGGCGGGCGTGGCGGAACTGGTAGACGCGCTTGGTTTAGGTCCAAGTATCGAGAGATGTGGGGGTTCGAGTCCCTTCGCCCGCACCAGTCCCGCCAGGCCCCAATTCGATACCCGAATTCGTCGGGCCGCATCCCGCAGAAGGTAGAGCTTTCAATCATGCAGACCGTCGAGACGTTGAACCAGGGCCTCAAGCGCGCCTACCGGATCACCATCGCCAAGAAGGAGATCGACGCGCGGGTCGACGGCGAGCTGAAGAAGGTCGCTCCGCAGATCCGGATGCCCGGCTTCCGCCCGGGCAAGGTGCCCGCCAATCTGGTGCGCAAGATGCATGGCGCCGCGATCGAGCAGGAAGCGCTCAACACCGCCGTGCAGGAAGGCGTGCAGCAGCTGATCGCCGAGCAGAAGTTGCGGCCGGCGATGAACCCTCAGGTCGAGCTGGAAGAGGGCGGCCCCGGCCGGGACGCCGTGATCAAGGTCGAGATCGAGACCCTGCCCGAAGTGCCCGCACCGAAGATCGACGATCTGAAGCTCGAGCGGCTCCTCGTCGAGCCGAGCCCGGAAGAGGTCGATTCGGCGATCGCCCGGCTGGTCGAGGGCCAGAAGAGCTTCGAGCCCGCGTCGGCGGACACGGCCGCGGAATCGGGCGACCTCGTCGTCATCGACTATGAAGGAAGCGTCGACGGCGAGCCGTTCGAAGGCGGCAAGGGCGAATCCATGCGGGTCGAGCTGGGCTCCGGCCGGCTCATCCCCGGTTTCGAGGAGCAGCTCGTCGGGGCGAAGGCCAACGATCAGCGCACGCTCAACGTCACTTTCCCCGAAGACTATCCGGTCGCCTATCTGAAGGGCCGCGAGGCGGTGTTCGAAGTCACCGTGGGCGAGGTCCAGAAGCCCAAGGCGACCGAGATGGACGACAGCTTCGCCCAGTCGATGGGCCTCGAGGGAATCGACCAGCTGCGCGAGCTGATGAAGGGCCAGGTCGAGCAGGAGCTTGGCGGCCTCACCCGAACCCACATGAAGCGCCGGCTGCTGGATCAGCTCGCCGAAACTCATGATTTCGAAGTGCCCGCGTCCATGGTCGAGGCCGAGTTCGGCCAGATCTGGCAGCAGCTGGAGCAGGAAGCGGGCCAGGAGGAGGATTCGGCCGCGGCGCTCGCCGAGATGGAGAGCGAGCGCGAGGAATATCGCGCCATCGCCGAGCGCCGGGTGCGCCTGGGCCTGCTCCTTTCCGAGATCGGAACGCGCAACAACATCATGATCAACGACAATGAGATGAACCAGCTGATCATGCAGGCGGCCCAGCAATATCGCCCCGAGGACCGGCAGAGGTTCGTGGAATATGTGAAGGGCGAGCCGATGGCCGCCGCCCAGCTCCGGGCGCCGCTGTTCGAGGACAAGGTCGTCGACTTCCTCTTCTCCAGGGCCGAGATCAGCGAGCGGACGGTGAGCCGCGAGGCGCTCCAGGGCGAGATCGAGTCGACCGAGAGCGGGGGCCACGTCCACGGCCCCGATTGCGACCACGGCCACGATCACGAGCCCAAGGCGAAGAAGAAGCCGGCGGCGAAGAAGGCCAGGGCCGAGGCCGACGCCGCGCCGGTGGAGGCGATAGAGGCCGAAGCCAAGCCCGCGAAGAAGGGCAAGGCAAAGTCGGAAGCGGCCGAGGCCGCGCCGGCCGTCGAGACGCCAGCCGCCGAGGCGCCTGCGAAGAAGGGCAAGTCGAAGAAGGCCGAGGCGGCCGAAACGGCTCCCGCGGCTCCAGCGCCTGAAGCGGCTCCAGCCAAGAAGCCCAAGGGCAAGAAGAAGGACGCTTGAACCCGTTCGCGCCGAGCTTGTCGAAGCGCCTTTCTTAACTCAAAGAGGGCCTTCGACAGGCTCAGGCCGAACGGGTTGGGGGTTGCGGGTGCCAGTGGATCAGTCGCAGCTTCGAATCGCCGTGCTTCTGCCTTGCTACAACGAGGAGGCGGCGGTCGCCCAGACGGTGGCGGCCTTCCGGGCGGCGCTTCCGTCGGCCCGGCTCTACGTCTACGACAATAACAGCCGCGACCGGACCCGCGAGGTCGCCCGGGCCGCGGGGGCGGTCGTCCGCGAGGAGCGGATGCAGGGCAAGGGCCATGTCGTCCGCCGGATGTTCGCGGACGTCGAGGCGGACGTCTACGTCATGGCCGACGGGGATTCCACCTACGACGCCTCCGCCGCTCCCGAGCTCGTCCGGCGCCTCGTCGAGGAACGGCTGGACATGGTCGTGGGCGCCCGCAAATCGGAGGTCGAGGAGGCCTATCGGCGCGGCCACCGGCTCGGCAACCGATTGTTCACGGGCATCCTCGCCGGCCTGTTCGGCCGAAGCTTCACCGACATCTTCTCGGGCTACCGGGTGTTCTCGCGCCGCTTCGTCAAAAGCTTCCCCGCTTTGTCTCGCGGCTTCGAGACGGAGACCGAGATCAGCGTCCACGCGCTCGAGCTCGCAATGCCCGTCGCCGAGGTGGTGACCGCCTACGGGGCCCGTCCCGAGGGTTCCGAATCGAAGCTTTCCACCTACAGGGACGGCTGGCGGATCATGCGCACCATCATCCATCTCTTCCGGATCGAACGTCCGGTGCTCTTCTACGGAGGCTTCGCGGCCTTCCTGGCCGGGCTGGGGCTGGTCCTCGCAGTGCCTCTGATCGTGACCTACGCAAGGATCGGGCTCGTCCCGCGCTTTCCCACCGCGATACTCGTCACCGGGATGATGGTCGTCGCCTTCCTAAGCTTCGGGGTCGGCCTGATCCTCGACACCGTGGTGCGCGGCCGGCGGGAGGTGAGGCGGCTGGCCTATCTGAGCTTCCCGGCGGTGGGGGAGGGGGCGTAGGAGGAGGGAGGCCGGCATGGACCAGGACCAGTTCACCGGCGCCTGCCTGTGCGGGAAGGTCCGAATCGTCGCGTCGGGGCGCCCATACCGGGTCGGCCTTTGCCACTGCCTCGACTGCCGCAAGCATCACGGAGCGCTCTTCCACGCTTCCGCGATCTTTCCCGAGGACGCGGTGACCATCGAAGGGGAGACTCGCGACTATTCCGGTCGGTTCTTCTGTCCTGACTGCGGGTCGTCGGTCTTCGGTCGAACCGGCGACGAGATCGAAGTGAACCTCGGCGCGCTGGACGCTCCCGACCGGCTGGTCCCGACCTACGAGCTTTGGACCGTCCGCCGCGAAGCCTGGCTGCCGCCCTTTCCGCTCGCGAAGCGATTCGAACGCGACCGGGATTCCGCCGCCCGCTCCGAGGACTAGCCTGCCCCTCCGGACCTCAACCGCCGAGCAGCATCACGGTCAGCATGACGCAGATACCCCACACGACGACGAGCACGGCCGGAAGATAGAGATATTTCTTCCGCCACGGGCGATTGCGGTGCCAGAAGGTGATCGGGGGCACGGTGTCGAGGAAGCGCATGAAGCGAAGATGGTCGGAGTCGGTGCCGCCTCCGATCGGCGCCGGCGGGTCGATGTCGCGCTTGTAGCGCGGCCGGCGCGCATCCAGACCTTCCAGGTCTCCGTTCGAGTGAAGGACGAGGTCCGGGGCGAGGCCGAGATGGCGGAGAACCAGCCGGTCGGGACTTCCGGAGGCTCCAAGCTCGGCCGTGTAGCCGCGCCGGACAAGGGCGTGCAGCCGTTCCAGAACCGGCGAGGACGGAGCTTCCGTCAAAGCGGCCGGTCCGCCAAACTCCTCCCGGACGGCCACCAGACGGGCCGTTGCGGGCGCGATCTCGATCTCATTTGCCATCCGCGCTGGGTAGCATGAGAGTATTAGTCTTGCAACACACCAACGTCGAAATTCCGCTGGGCGACCGTCCCGTCGGATCCGAGTCATTCGCCGGTGGGCTTGATCTCGCTCGTGTGGCTGGCGATCGCCACCCAGGCCCCGTTCCGCCGGGCGAAGACGTCGGTGAAGGCCCATGTGCCGCTGGTATCCTTGCCGTCCACCGAGGTGACCTCCTCGTCGACGCCCTGGACGACGGCCACGTCGCCCATCAACCTGACCTTGAGGTCCCGAACGTTCATCGACTTGACGACGTAGCGGGCGTTCAGGACCGACTTCAGCATCGTCGATTTGGACCAGAAGCCCATCCAGTTTCCGCCTCGCCAGTCGGACGCGTAGAACCGCACGAGGAACTCCCGGTCCTTCTCCATCAGAGCGCGGGCATATTCGCGTTCGAGGCGGATGAGCTCGGCCTCGTTGCGCGCGGCGTCGGACGGCCTGGGGAGGGAGGCTGGGGCCGGTTGCGCCACGGCGGCGGCCGGATTGGCGGGCCCGGCCTGGTCATTGCCCATTGAGCGCGGGGCCTGAGGATCGCATCCACCCAGGAGAAGGGAAGGGACGAGAAAGAGAGCCCGCCCGGAGCAAGCCTGAATCCGCATGGCCGCCGCCTATGCGCCACGGCGAGGCAACACTGCAAGGGAAAGGGGCTTTTTCCAGAACCCTCAAGACTGCGGCCCATTATAATCGGAAAGCATGGAGAATTGAAGTCGGACTTGAGGCGAATTCGGCCAGAGTCGACCAGTTCCCCCACCCGGTTCACCCATCGAAGGAGTGAGCGCACAGAAAAGACGAAATACACTTGCAAGTATTCGGCGATCGCATCACTAGGCGGCCATTGTCCGGACGAGGTGAGCGTCTATGGAAATCCGGAAAATGCAGGCCGCCGCCATGCGCCAGCGGGCCCAGGGCCTTCGCGAGGCCGCCACCGGCTTTTCATCGGGCGTCTCACGGACCCTGCTGGAGCTTGCCGACTCGATCGAAGCGGAAGCGGCGCTGCTCGAGGCCAAGGTCAGCGACGATGGCGATGCCGATCGCCCCTGACGCAGCTCTCACGTCTTTTTCACAAAAACAAGTAACATCATTTGCTTGAGGCCAGCCTTGACCGTCAAGTGGGACGAGCCGATTGGCCCGGGGAAGCCGTCATTGCGAGGAGCGCAGCGACGAAGCAATCCAGCTTCGGAGGCCGGTGCGGCTGGATTGCTCCGCTCCGCCCGCCGTGACGAAGGGCCGCGACCTTGAAGTTGAATGGCTTCCGCTCATAGGGAGCCAAGCGCTTCGTGACGAGCGCGCGGCCCTCTTCCTGTCGGCCGGCGCGGCTCCAGCGCGCCGCCCTTCACTCCTGCGGCGCGACCTTCAAAAGCAGGTCGAGCTGAGCGTTGCAGCCATTGTCGATCAGCGCCTTGGCAAGGACGGTGGGATCCTCGCCGACCGGCGCCAGGGTCTTGAACCTGAGCTTGGTCGACTCGCCGGCACCGGCCCATTTCAGCGAATATTCGGCTCCGTCGGCGATCGGAAGCTGCTGCGGCCAGCGCTGCACCAGGCGCCCGGCCGGCCAGGCGATCGGCTGGCCCGCGCCGGCGGCCGGGATGACCTGAAGCGTGGCGTCGGCCGCGGCGGCCGGCCGCCACAGGACTACCTTGCCGGCGTCGGAAAGGCAGACATTGCCGCTTTTCGAGACGTCGACGTCCCAGAGGCCCGGCGACGGCGGAACATCGTCTCCGCGCATCGCGCTGAACCGCGAGCGGGCGTTGAAGGCCGGAGCGCTTCCTCCGCCGGCGACCTTGAAAGTGCCCGGGCCGCGCAGGGTCCTGGCTCCGGACGGGGCAAGCACGGTGACGACGTCGCCCGCCTTCAGGATCACCGGCACGTTCTCGCCGACGGCCCGGCCCGGCGGGTAGGACTTGGCCGACGGACCGGCTGAGCGGACGACGAGCGGGGTCGCCATCGAGGCGGCCGGGGCGGCAAGCGCGGCCATTGCCGCCGCGGCCTTCAACGCTCTGTGCGTCAGACTTCTCATCGATCCACCCTTCCTTGTCGAAATGACTGAATAAGCTTGTCCCAGGCGATTAACCCGGCCCTGTCGCGGCTTGATGCCGGAGCGGCCGGCCGGGTGTTTCAATTGTGTCGGGCGGGGCTTGCCGCGAAGCGGGACATGAGCGCGTCGATCTGCCTTTGCTGCCGGGCGATCGAATCGGTCACCTCGCGCTCCCGGGCCTGGCGGGCCTGGACCACCCGGACGGCGCGCGCCATCGGGCCGGCCAGCTCGTCGAGCGCGTCGAGCTCCGCCGTGCTGAGCCTCGACCGATCCGGATGGGGGCCGAGCAGGATCCAGCCCAGGCAGGCGCCGTCGGCGAGGCTGAGCGGGCGGCGAAGCGGAAAGAAGGAGTCGCCGGTCTCGACACCCGAGGAGCAGGCCGGGTCGAGCGCCGTCCGTCCGAGCCACGCCTCGACTTCGCCGGCGGCGGCGCCGCGGCTCCCCGCAACGGCGCCGTCGAGGACCAGCGCAAGCCGGGCGGAGCGCACCCCCGCCGAGATCCTCTCCAATATCTCCTCGACCAGCTCGGGCAGGGTCGCGAAGTGCCTGAGGTCGCGGAGGCAGTCGGGCAGGTCGCGGCGCATCGCGGCGAG
>DASQZF010000095.1:0-20043 GCA_035638835.1 Allosphingosinicella sp.
ATGGGCGGACAAAAGAGCACTCCGTCCCGGGTGCGGATCGTGAGCAAGGTGATCTCATAGTCGAAGCGCACGAACGCCTCGACGATCACCCGCGCCCGGTCGCCGCGCATGTTGGCGACGGCATAGTCCCAGGCGGAGCGAAGGCCGGTGGCCGTCTCGACGGTGAGCTGGCCCTTGCCCGAAGAGGACATGACCGGCTTGACGACGCAGGGGAAGCCGGCGTGGGCGGCGGCCGCCTCGACCTCCTCGAAGCTCTCCGCGAACCGGTAGCGCGAGGTTCGAAGCCCGAGGGTCCCGGCGGCGAGCTCGCGGATCGAATCGCGGTTCATCGTCATCATCGTCGCCCGCGCCGAAGGCACGATCCTCGTGCCCGCCGCTTCCAGCTCGGCAAGGACCTCGGTCCGGATCGCCTCGACCTCCGGGACAACGAAATCCGGCCGGTGGCGAGCGATCGCCTCGCGAAGCCTGTCCCCGTCCAGCATCGAGAATATCTCGAAAGAGTCGGCGACCTGCATCGCGGGGGCGCCGCCATAGGAATCGCAGGCCACCACCTCGGCTCCGAGCCGCTTGGCGGAGATCGCGAACTCCTTGCCGAGCTCGCCCGAGCCGAGCAGCAGGATCTTCGAGGTGAAGCTCATGACGCGCCGCCGAGGCGGGTGCGGCAGGCGGCTTCCGCTTGCGGCCCGGACGCGGTCAGCTCGACCCGCTGCACTTCGAAGTCGGTATTGGCCTCCGGCATGTAGCTTATCACCCGCTCTACCCCCTCGTCGGCCACCCGATAGGCGAGCTCCACCGAGGAATCTCCGATCTTGCCGGCTTCGCGGCGGACGAGCTTCATCCCGTCGCGCAGGCCCGCGGCATAAGCCGGCCCCTTCGGGTCGACTCCTGCGATCACTCCGTCCGCGCGACGGGTCGAATCCGAATCATAGCCCCGGGTGAAGGCCTTTCGGCGCTCGGTCACGAGGCGGGCGCAATCGCCGAGCAAATCGGGCGCGAGCAGAAGCGGCTCGCCGCGGCGGGCGTAGCGTTCGAGCTCCGGGTCGATGTCGATCCCGGTCTCGTCGCGAAGGGTCTTTCGGAACAGGGCGACGGCGAGCTCGGGGCTGGCTTCGGCCGCCCGGCGCTGGGTACGAAGGACGGTTTCGAGGCTCTGCTTCCCCGCCGAGCGGACGGCGATTTCCGAATCGACCTTGGCTGCGAGGAGGTGGCCGCGGTCGTAGCTCACCTGCTGGACGGCCTGGTCGGTCCAGAAGCGCCGGGCGATATCGTCGCCGTCGGCCGTCCTGGCCGGAGACTGGCCGTAGCGCAGCAGGGTCTCGTTCTTGTCGGCCGCCCACTCCGCCAGCGACCAGATCCCGGCTCTCAGAAGCACCTTGGAGGCGAGATAGTCGTTGAAGCCTTCGCTGAACCAATAGTCCCTGGCCTCGTCCTCCTCCGGCATGCCGCCAAGCGCGATCGGCACCCAGGAATGCATATATTCATGGGCGAGGAAGCGGACCGCCTGGCGAAGCTCGAACGCGCTGGTCGAGGCGATGGTGAAGGCGTCGGCCCGGCCGGCCCCGGTGTAGGAGAGGCCGGAGGGAAGCGTTCCGAGGGGGGCCATCGCGACCAGGAAAGGGCCGCTTCGGTCGCCCCAGAAGGCATCCTCGGCGACGACGATCGGGGCGACCGTGTCCGCGAGCTGGTCGGGGGTGAAACTCCAGTCGCCCAATATCGCCACTCGAAGCGGCGCCCCGCGCAGGTCGCGCCGGACGGTTCGAAGCTTCGCCCCGCCGATGACGACGCTGTTGACGAGGTTGGCGACGGTGGTCGGCTTGCCCTCGAGATGGTCGAGGTCCGAGGCGACCGTCCAGCCTTTTGGAAGCGCTCCCCATTTGAACGTCGCGGGCCGGGACTGGCCATCGCCGGGCGCGGGGAACACCGACTCGCCATGGGCGAAGAACCAGTCCGGCCGGATCAGCGGCCGAGCCTGCTCGTAGTCGAAGCCGGGATCCCCGGCATAAGCGGAGACGATCCGGTAGCGCATGACGAGCCGGGCGCCGGGCCGGTGGCGGGCCAGGGGCTTGTCGTAGGTCCCTGCGAGGCTTTTGGCGCCGCGGATCCTGAGCCTCTTGGCGTGGCGCCAAAGCTCGGTCGATCCGGCCCAGACGCTCGGCAGGAAGAGCTCGGTCTCGCCGTCGGAATCGCCCCTGAGGCGCATCCGGACGTCCAGGGCCCGGCTGCCGTCCTTCTGGAGGACCGGGGTGACCCGGTAGGAGATCGGCTTGGGCTCGGGGGGCTTGGCGGCGGCGAGGACCGAAGCGGCGGCGAGGAGGAGGGGGTAAGCGACAGGTTTCAAGGCGGGCTCCCGGATTCGGGAGGAGTATAGGGGGCGCAATTCATAATTCCTCCCCCGGATTTCCGGGGGAGGGGGACCATGCGAAGCATGGTGGAGGGGTAACTGGCGAGGCCCGAGAGGCTCACGCGCGAACCCCCCGGTCCTGCGCCTTTTACCCCTCCACCACCCTTCGGGTGGTCCCCCTCCCCATCTTGCGATGGGGAGGATTCAAAGATCGAAATATTCCCCCAGCCGCTCCAGGCTCTCGTCGACGCTCGCATGGTGGATGAAGACCCCGCCCATCTCCTCCCAGAGATGGGCGTGCTTGAGCTGGTCGTCGA
Organism: Allosphingosinicella sp.; assembly: GCA_035638835.1. Lineage (GTDB taxonomy): Bacteria > Pseudomonadota > Alphaproteobacteria > Sphingomonadales > Sphingomonadaceae > Allosphingosinicella. The sequence goes on from DASQZF010000095.1 coordinate 2,659, forward strand.
CGAGGACGTCGCCTGCCTTGGCATGCTTGCGCTTGTCGCGGGCCGGGGTGGTGATGATCCGGGTGCCCGGGAAATGCATCGCCGCCCAGCGCACCTTCTGGTCCGCGGCCCAGCCGCCCCGGGGAAGGCCGGTGAGGATGATCGGATCGAGATGCCTCACCGCCTCGAACAATCGAGTGGCGCCGTCGAGGAGTGGGAGGCCGCAATAGAAATCGGGCGCCGTTGCGAGCTTCGCCCAGAATCGGCCCGGACCGTTGCGCTTCTCGAAGGTCCTGGGGTGAATCCCGAGGACCGCCGCCGCCCCCTGGTCGAAATCGGCGAGGACCCCGTCGCAATCGAGATAGAGCTGGCGGGTCACGCCTCGGCGGCAATCGTCATGAGGCCCAAAAGCACCGGCGGCGGAGCGGGTTCCGGGCTGGGGCGTTCAGGGCCTCGAAGGAGAGGCGAAATGGGCGGCGACAAGGAAGATATTCCCTCGGGCGACGAGTCGATCGAGGAGCAGGCGGAGGAGAGCCGGCGCGAGCTGGACGAAGTGCCCGAGCCGGGGACGGACCCGTTGCACGAGGGGCCCTGAGCTCCCCTCCCTGCAAGGGAGGGGCTGGGGGTGGGTCCGCCGAAGGCGGCCGTAACTTCGAAGCCGTAGAGTCTCGCTCCGCTCGCCTACCCACCCCTGACCCCTCCCTTCCAGGGAGGGGAATTTTCGAGCCACTCCGCCACGGCCATGGCCTCGTCTCTGCTCATCACCAGGCCAAGCTTGGTCCGCCGCCACAGCACGTCGTCGGCGGTTTGGGCGAACTCCCTGTCCTTCAGCCAGCTTAGCTCCCTCTCGTAGAGGCCCGCGCCGAAATGGCGGCCGAGATCGGCAAGGGCCGCCGAGTCTCCGATCATGTCCCTGAGGCGGGTGCCGTAGGCGCCGGAGAGTCGGACGACGAGGGATTGGGGCATCCACGCCCCGAGGTCGTCCAGCCATTCCAGGAAGTCCGGATAGACGTCGCCGCCGGGCAGGAAGGCGTGGGAGGTCGAGCGCCGGCCCTCGATCCCGAGCCGGTCGTTCGCTTCCCGGGCGAGCGCCCGGGCGGTCGTGATCTTGCCGCCGAAGACGGAAAGCAGCTTCGGCCCCGGATCGGGATCGAGCTCCAGCCGATAGTCGCGGGTGACGGACCTGGCGTCGGCGGCGCCGTCGTCCCAAAGGGCGCGCACGCCGGAATAGCTCCAGACGATCTCGGCGGGGACGATTTGCCGGGTGAAGTAGCGGTTCGCCGCCTCGCACAGATAGCGTTTCTCCTCCGGCGAGATGCCCGGGTCCCCGGGGCGGTCGGCCGGTATGTCGGTGGTGCCGATGAGCGTGAAATCGCCCCTGAAGGGCAAGGCGAAGACGACCCGGCCGTCGGCCTGCTGGAGGATATAGGCCTGATCGCCCTCCCACAGGGCCGGGACGACGATGTGGCTGCCCTTGACCAGCCTCACCCGGCTGGCGCTGGTTTCGGCCAGCCGCCGGCCGAGCACCTCGGCGACCCAGGGGCCGGCGGCGTTGACGATCGCTTTGGCCGCGACCGTCCGCCCGCCCGAAAGCTCGGCGCGCCACATGTCCCCGTCGCGGCGCGCCGAGAGGAATTCCGAGCCGACCGCGATCTCCGCGCCATGCTCGGCCGCGGCGACGGCGTTGAGGATCGTGAGCCGGCTGTCGTCGACCCAGGCGTCCCAATAGCTGAGCACCCGCCGCCGCTCCTTCAAAGGGGCATGGAGGCGCGCCTCGCGCCGGCCGACCCGCCGCGAGCGGGGCAGGCTGCCCCGGATCGAGAAGAGGTCGTAGAGGAGTAGCCCGGCGCGGATCCTCCAGCCCGGCCTCAGCGCCGGACAATGCGGAAGGACGAAGCGCAGCGGCCGGACGATATGGGGCGCAGTGCGAAGCAGTATCTCGCGCTCGGCCAAGGCCTCGCGGACGAGCCGGAACTCGTAGTTTTCGAGGTAGCGAAGGCCGCCGTGGATCAGCTTCGAGGACGCGGAGCTGGTATGGGCGGCGAGATCGTCCTTCTCGACCAGCAGCACCCTGGCTTCGCGGATCGCCGCGTCGCGGGCGATCGCCGCGCCGTTGATTCCGCCGCCGACGACGAGGAGGTCGAACTGGTCCATGCGGCCCTTATCGTCATTGCGAGCGGAGCGAAGCAATCCAGTACGGCGCTTGCCCCATGGATTGCTTCGTCGCTACGCTCCTCGCAATGACGGGGGGGAGGCGAGTGCGCGATACCATTCTGGTCATCGACGAAGGCACGACCAGCACCCGCGCGATGCTGTTCGCGGCCGACGGGACCTGCCTCGCCACCGAGCAGCGGGCGCTCGAGCAATCCTATCCGCGCCCGGGCTGGGTCGAGCATGACGCCGAGGAGATCTGGGCCTCGAGCCTGGCCTGCGCCCGCGCCGTCGTCGGCGCGGCGGGAAGCGCCGGGCGGGTCGCTGCTCTGGGGATCGCCAACCAGCGCGAGACGATCGTCTTCTGGAGCCGCCGGACGGGCGGGGCGCTCGCCCCGGCCATCGTCTGGCAGGACCGGCGCACGGCGGAGCTTTGCGCCCGGCTGAAGTCGCAGGGTCATGAGGCGGCGGTTCGCTCGAAGACCGGCCTCCTGCTCGATCCCTATTTCAGCGCCTCCAAGATCGCCTGGGCGCTGGAGCACTGGCCGCGGCTCGCCGAGGCCGGGGACGATCTGTGCGTCGGGACGGTCGAGAGCTGGCTCGTCTTCCGGCTGACCGGCGGCCTCCACGTCTCCGATTCGACCAACGCCTCGAGAACGGCGCTGGTGGACATTGCGAGCGGGCGCTGGGACGAAGGCCTGCTCGACCTGTGGGGCGTGCCGGCCGGGATCCTTCCGGAGATCGTGGATTGCGCCGGGCGGCTCGGCGAGACGCTGCCCGAATATTTCGGAAGCGCCGTCCCGATCGCCGGAATGGCCGGCGACCAGCAGGCCGCCTCGATCGGCCAGGCCTGCCTCGCGCCGGGGAACAGCAAGGCGACCTACGGCACCGGCGCCTTCGTCCTCACCCATACGGGCGCCGAGCTGCGCCGAAGCCGCCACCGCCTGCTCTCGACGATCGCCTGGCAGCTCGGCGGCGAGCGCCGCTACGCGCTCGAAGGCTCGGTGTTCGTGGCCGGAAGCCTGGTCAAATGGCTCCGCGACGATCTCGGGCTGCTCGGAAGCGCAGCGGAGACGGAGGCCCTGGCGCGCTCGGTCGCCGACAGCGGCGGAGTCCAGATCGTCCCCGCCCATAGCGGCCTCGGGGCGCCCTGGTGGAGGCCCGATGCGCGCGGCGCCGTCACCGGCCTCAGCTTCGCCACCGGCCGTGCCCATATCGCCCGGGCCGCCCTGGAGGCGATGGCGCACCAGACCCACGACCTTATGACCGCCTTCGCCGCCGACGGTGCGCCCTGGGAGGTCCTCAAGGTCGACGGCGGAATGGCCTCGAACGGCTGGCTGGCCCAGGACCTGGCCGACATGCTCGGGCTGACGGTGGAGCGGCCGGGCTTCGTCGAGACGACGGCGCTCGGCGCGGCGATGCTGGCGGGCGTGGGATGCGGGATGTTCGCTTCGCTGGAGGAAGCGGCGGCTATGCGCGGAGCGGTCGAGAGGTTCGAGCCGGCGATGGCGAACGAAGTGCGGGAGGCCCGGCTGGCCGGATGGAAGAAGGCGGTGGAGGGGGTGCTTCGCTGATTGTCCCCCTCCCTGGAAGGTAGGGGTTAGGGGTGGGTAGGCGAGCGCAGCGAGACTATTGCCGACTCGAAGTTTCGGCCGCCTTCGGCGGACCCACCCCCAACCCCTCCCTTGCAGGGATGGGAGCCCGACCAACCCTATCTTTACCCTTTCGCGCTACCCCTTCCGCCATGGCCCAGCGCATCCACCTGATCGCCGCCGCGCGTCCGAACTTCATGAAGGTCGCGCCGCTCTGGCACGCCCTCGCCGCGGCGCCCGGCTTCACGCCCGTCCTCATCCACACCGGCCAGCATTACGACGTCAACATGTCGGACGCCTTCTTCGCCGACTTGCAGCTTCCGGACCCGGACCACCATCTGGGGGTCGGCTCGGGCAGCCATGCCGAGCAGACCGGCGGAGTGATGATCGCTTATGAGAAGGTCGCCCTGAAGGATCGGCCGGACTGGACGATCGTCGTCGGCGACGTCAATTCGACCGCGGCCTGCGCGATGGTGGCGGGCAAGCTCGGGATAAAGGTCGTCCATCTCGAAGCGGGCCTTCGGAGCCGCGACCGGACCATGCCCGAGGAACTGAACCGCCTCGTCACCGACGTCCTGGCCGACGTGCTCTGGACCCCGTCGCCCGACGGCGACGAGAACCTCCTTGCCGAGGGCATCCCCGCCGGCCGGATCACCCGCGTCGGCAACATCATGCTGGACAGTTTCGAGCTGGTCCGCCCGGCGATCGAGGCCGCGGACGTTCCGGCCGAGCTCGGCCTGGAACGCGGCGGCTATGGCGTAGTCACCCTCCACCGGCCGTCCAACGTCGACGATCCCGCCCAGCTCATCCGGCTCGTCGATTCGCTGATCGAGGCCCAGAGGCGGCTTCCGCTCGTCTTCCCGGTCCATCCGCGGACGGCGAAGCGCCTCGCCGGAGCGCTGTTCGACGGCCGTCTGGCCCGCGCCGGGGTGAAGCTGATCGACCCTCTCCCCTATGTCCGCTTCATGAGCCTGGTGACGGGCGCGGCGGCGGCGATCACCGATTCCGGCGGGATCCAGGAAGAAACCACCTATCTCGCAATCCCCTGCCTGACTCTTCGCGAGAATACCGAGCGGCCGGTGACGATCGCAGAGGGGACGAACCGGCTGGTCACCCCCGAGACCTTGCTCCTCGAGCTGGAACGGGCTCTGACCGGGCCGAGGGCGGTGCGATGCCCGGAGCTTTGGGACGGCAAGGCCGCGGAGCGCTGCGTCGACGATCTGCGGAAGCGCTCGGCGGTGGTGAACCTGCCGGTGACGGAACCGAGCCCGGCCGACCTCGCCGCCCGCTATGGCGGCGGCGAGCGGAGGCGGGCGGGGGGGACGAGCTTCAGACGTTCATAATCCTCCCCGCGCGAAGCGGGGGGAGGGGGACCATGCGAAGCATGGTGGAGGGGTAGCTGGCGAGGCCTAAGCGGTTCGCGCGCGAGACCCTCGTAATCCTGCGCCTACTACCCCTCCACCACACTTCGTGTGGTCCCCCTCCCCATCTTCGATGGGGAGGATTATCCCTTCCAGCTGTCGTCGATCATCTTGATGATCGCGGAGAAATCCCTGCCTTCGCCGCCCAGCGCGGCAAAGCGGGAATAGAGGGTCTCGGCCTCCGCGCCCATCGGGGTGTAGGCGTCGACGCTCTGGGCCGCCTCCATCGCCAGCCTCAGGTCCTTGAGCATCAGGGCGGTCGCGAAGCCGCCCTCATAGTCGCGGTCGGCCGGAGTCACCGGCCCCACCCCGGGAACCGGGCAATAAGTGGTCATCGACCAGCATTGGCCCGAGGCCTTGGAGGCGATGTCGAAGAAGGTCTGCGGATCGAGGCCGAGCTTCCGGGCGAGGACGAACGTCTCGCAGGTCGCCACCATCGAGGCGCCCAGCAGCATGTTGTTGCAGATCTTGGCGGCCTGGCCCGAGCCGGGCCCGCCGGCATGGATCACCGCCTTGCCCATCCTGTCGAGAATCTCGCGCGCCCGCTCGAACGCCTCGCCGCTTCCGCCGACCATGAAGGTGAGAGTGCCGCCGTCGGCCGCGGCGATCCCGCCCGAGACCGGCGCGTCGACCATCGCATAGCCGGCGGCCGCCGCCTTTTCGATCTCCTCCCGCGCCGTGGCGACGTCGATCGTGGAGCAGTCGATGAGGAGTGCGCTGGCAGGCGCGGTCCCGATCACGCCGGCTTCGTAGACGTCGCGGACATGCTTGCCCGCCGGAAGCATGGTCACCACGACTTCGGCGTCGGCCACGGCCCCGGCGGCCGTCGAGGCCCGGGCGCAGCCGTTCTGCTCCGCCTTGGCGAGGGCCGCCTCGCTCAGGTCGAAGGCGCGCACCTCATGCCCCGCCTTGACGAGATTGGCGGCCATCCCGCCGCCCATGTTGCCGAGCCCGATGAATGCGATTCGTGCCATTGTTCACTCCGATGGAAGTTCAGCCCGTCATTGCGAGGAGCGTGGCGACGAAGCAATCCATCAGCGCCGGCGCCGCACTGGATTGCTTCGCTTCGCTTGCAATGACGGGGAGGGGCGACGGATCACTCCCCGGTCCACTGCGCCTTACGCTTGTCGACGAAGGCGGCCATGCCTTCCTTCTGGTCCCGGGTCCCGAACAGGCCGTGGAACAGCCGGCGCTCGAAGACGATGCCCTGGGCAAGGCCGGTCTCGAAGGCGGCGTTGACCATCTCCTTGGTGGCGATTGCAGCGAGCGGGGCCATTCCGGCGATCGCCTCGGCGGCCTTCAGCGCCTCGTCGAGCAGGTCCGCGGCCGGGACGACCCGGGCGACGAGGCCCGAGCGCTCCGCCTCCTCGGCGCCCATCATCCGGCCGGTGAGGCACATCTCCATCGCCTTGGCCTTGCCGACGGCCCGGGTCAGCCGCTGCGAGCCGCCCATTCCGGGAGTGACCCCGAGCTTGATCTCGGGCTGGCCGAACTGGGCGGTGTCGGCCGCGATGATGAAATCGGCCATCATCGCGACCTCGCAGCCGCCCCCCAGCGCATAGCCGGCGACGGCGGCGATCCACGGCTTGCGAGTGGCGGTGACCTTCTCCCAGCCCTGGAAAAAGTTCGATCCGTACATCGAGGCGAAGCCCTGGTCCGACATCTCCTTGATGTCCGCGCCCGCGGCGAACGCGCGCTCGCTTCCGGTAAGCACGGCGCAGCGCTGGCTGTCGTCGCAATCATAGGCGGCGAAGGCGGCGATCAGCTCGGCCAGGACGCCGGTGTTGAGGGCGTTGAGCGCCTTTGGACGGTTCAGGGTGATCAGCGTGACGGCGCCGCGCTGCTCGACCAGGATGGATTCGTAGTTCATTTCATTCTCCTGCACCGTCACCCGTCACCCGTCACCCGTCACCCGTCACCCGTCATTGCGAGGAGCGAAGCGACGAAGCAATCCAGCTACGGACGCTGAGCCGCTGGATTGCTTCGCTTCGCTCGCAATGACGGCTGGGCATCACAGCGGCGTCCATTCCTCGTCTTCCGGCATCGGCGCGAAGATGGTGTCGATCAGATGCTCAGACACGCTTTCGGGCGTCGCGGGCTCCCAGCGGGGCTTGTTGTCCTTGTCGACGAGCAGGGCCCGCACCCCTTCCACGAAATCGTGGCGCTGCACCACCCGGGTGGCGACTGCATATTCCTGGCGCATCTCGTGGCCGAAATCCTGCACCCGAAGCCCATCGTAGAGGAGCCGGAGCGTGACCTTGCAGGCCTGCGGGCTCTTCGAGCGCAGGGTCTCCAGCTCGGCCGTCGCCCAGTCCGAGCCGTCCGCCTCCAGTGCGGCCAGTATCTCCTCGTAATCGTCGGAAGCGAAGAGGCGGTCGATCAGCTGCAGGTTCGATTCGATCCGGGCCGGGGGAGGGGGCGTTCCGAATTCGTCGAGCAATTCCTCGATCCGCTCGGGATTGTTGAGGATCCGCGCCTTGAGGTCGTCGAGCGCCATCGACTGCATATAGTGGGTGGCGAGGCCCAGCTTCAGGCATTCGGCGCCGTCGAGCCGGGCTCCGGTCAACGCGAGGAACTGCCCGGCCCGGCCCGGAAGGCGCGGCAAATACCAGCCGCCGCCGACGTCCGGGAAAAGGCCGATCGCGGTTTCCGGCATCGCGAATCGGGTATTCTCGGTCGCGACCCGGTAGCGGCAGGGCTGCGAGATGCCGACCCCGCCTCCCATGGTGATCCCGTCCATGAAGGCGATGGTCGGCTTGGCGTAGGTGAAGAGGAGATGGTTGAGCCGATATTCCTCATGGAAGAAGGCGCGCGCCTCGGCTCCGTCGCCGGCGCCGCTCCTCGCGAGCATGACGACGTCTCCGCCCGCGCAAAAGCCGCGTCCCTCGGCATGGTCGATCATCACCGCCTGGACGTCGAGATTCTCGCGCCAGGGGAGGAGCGCGGCGATCGCCTCGCTGCACATCTCCCCGGTGAGGGCGTGGATCGCCTTGGGGCGGTTGAGGCGGATCCGGCCGACCTTGCCTTCGGTGCGGGTGATGAGATCGGTGGTCATGACTCCACCGTCATTGCGAGCGAAGCGAAGCAATCCAGCGCGGCCTCGGACGCCAGCTGGATTGCTTCGTCGCTACCGCGAAGCGGCGGTTTATCCTGAGCGCCGCCGCAGGCGGCGTCGAAGGGCTCCTCGCAATGACGGGCCGTACTCACTGCCTCAGCATGTCGCGGGCGACGATCACCCGCATGATCTGGTTGGTGCCCTCCAGGATCGAGTGGACCCGAAGGTCGCGCCAGAAGCGCTCGATCGGATAGTCCTGGAGATAGCCGTAGCCGCCGTGGAGCTGAAGCGCCCGGTCGACCACCGAGGAGCCGGTGTCGGTGGCGAGCCGCTTGGCCATTGCGGCGAAGCGGGTCTTGTCGGGCGCGTTCTCGGTGACCTTGACCGCGGCCGCGTAGAGCAGGGTCCTCGCCGCCTGCAGCTCGGTCTCCATGTCGGCCAGGGTGAACTGGGTCGCCTGGAAATCGGCGATGGCCTGTCCGAAGGCCTTGCGCTCCTTGGTATAGGCGACCGCCTCGTCGAGGCAGCGCTGCGCACCGCCCAGCGAGCAGGCGCCGATGTTGAGCCGGCCGCCGTCGAGGCCCATCATCGCGATCCGGAAGCCTTCGCCTTCGCCTCCGACGAGATTTTCAGCCGGGACCCGGACCTCGTCGAAATTGACCTGGCAGGTGGGCTGCGAATGCCAGCCGAGCTTCTTCTCCTGGGCTCCGAAGCTGACTCCGGCCATGTCCTTTTCGATGACCAGCGCGCTGATCCCCTTGGGGCCATCCGCACCGGTCCGGGCCATCGTGACGTAGATCTCGTTCTCGCCCCCGCCCGAGATGAACGCCTTCGAGCCGGTGACGATATAATGATCGCCGTCCCTCACCGCCTTGGTCTTGAGGCCCGCCGCGTCCGACCCGGTGCCGGGCTCGGTGAGGCAATAGGAGCCGAGCCGGTCCATCGTCACCATCGAGGGCAGATATTTGGCTTTGACCGAGTCGGAGCCGAAGCGGTCGATCATCCAGCTCGCCATGTTGTGGATCGAGATGAAGGCCGAGGTCGAGGGGCAGCCATAGGCCATCGCCTCCATGATCAGAGCCGCCTCGAGCCGCCCAAGCCCGATCCCGCCGCTTTCCTCGGAAACGTAGATCGATCCGAATCCGAGCTCCGCGGCCTGCCGGATCGTGTCGCGCGGGAAGAAGTGCTTCTCGTCCCACTCGGCGGCATGGGGCGTGATCGCGTCGGCGGTGAAGTTGCGCGCCATCTCCTGGATCTGGCGCTGCTCGTCGTTGAGGTCGAACTGGCTCATGCGCGCGCTCTAGCGAACGCGGCGGGAATCGCAATCCGAAGGGTTCAGGTGAATATCTTCAGCGCCGAAAGGACCGCGACCACGAAGACGGCCATGGCGGCCATCCGCAACGTCAGCCGGAGCTCCATATCCTTCATCTCGGAGCGAAAGCTGGTGGAAAGCTCTTTCATCTCGGAGCGAAGGCTGGTGGAAAGCTCCTTCATATCGAAGCGAAGGCTCGTGGATAGCTCCGTCATCTCGGAGCGGAGGGTGGTGGATAGCTCCGTCATCTCGGAGCGGAGGGTGGTGGACAGCTCCGTCATCTCGGAGCGGAGGGTGGTCGAAAGCTCCGTCATCTCGGAGCGAAGGGTGGCGGAAAGCTCCGTCATGTCGGAGCGAAGGGTGGTGGAAAGCTCCGTCATCTCCGAGCGGAGGCTGGTGGAAAGTTCCTTCATCTCCGAGCGGAGGCCGATGTCGACCTCTCTGAGGTCGGTCTTGGTGGTGATGGACTGGAGCACGATATCACCCATGGCGTCGGCGAGCGCCTCGGCGTGGGGGACGCTCCATCCTCCCGCCTCTAGTCGCTTTACGAAGCCATGGGTATCGAAAGCTACTCGAGCGTTCATTCGAACATGATAGCGCGTTTCGATTTACGAACAAGCGTTCGCTTCTTTTATTCGATTATAGCGTAGTTATCCCATCGTCGGGATCACGAATGCATTCTCTCCCGTCACGCTCCCGTCCGGCCACCTCTGGGTGATCGTCTTGGTCTTGGTCCAGAAGCGGACGCCTTCCATTCCGTGCTGGTTGATGTCGCCGAAGCCCGAACGCTTCCAGCCGCCGAACGTGTGATAGGCGACGGGGACCGGGATTGGGACGTTGATCCCGACCATCCCGACATTGACCCGGGCGGCGAACTCGCGGGCGGCGTGGCCGTTGCGGGTGAAGATGGCGACTCCGTTGCCGTACTGGTGCTCGGAGGGGAGGCGGAGCGCCTCCTCGAAGCTGTCGGCCCGGACCATCTGCAGCACGGGCCCGAAAATCTCCTCCTGGTAGGAGCGGAAGCTGGGCTTCACATGGTCGAAGAAGGTCGGGCCGATGAAGAAACCCTCCTCATGGCCCTGCAGCCTGAAGCCGCGCCCGTCGACGACCAGCTCGCCGCCTTCGTCGGCGCACATCTGGATGTAGGTCTCGATCCGCTCGCGGTGGGCGGCGTTGACCACCGGGCCGTAATGGGCCTCGGAATCGGTGGAGACCCCGACCCTGAGGCCCTCGATCGCCGGGATCAGCTTCTCGCGCAGGTTCGCCGCCGTCTTCTCGCCGACCGGGACCACGACCGGAAGCGCCATGCAGCGCTCCCCGGCGGAGCCGAAGGCGGCGCCCGCCAGGTCGTTCACGACCATGTCGAGATCGGCGTCGGGCATCACGATGCCGTGATTCTTCGCGCCCCCGAAGGCCTGGACCCGCTTCCCGTTCTCGGTGCCTCGGCTGTAGATATACTGGGCGATGTCGGAAGAGCCGACGAAGCTGATCGCCTTGATCTCCTCATGGTCGAGGATCGCGTCGACCATCTCCTTGTCGCCATGGACGACCTGGAGGATCCCGTCGGGCAAGCCTGCGGCCTTCATCAGCTCGGCGAGCCGGACCGGGACCGAGGGGTCGCGCTCCGAGGGCTTGAGGATGAAGGCGTTGCCGCAGGCGATGGCCACTCCGAACATCCACATCGGGATCATCGCCGGGAAGTTGAACGGGGTGATCCCGCAGACGAGCCCGAGCGGCTGGCGCATCGAATAGACGTCGATCCCCGGGCCGGCGCCCTGGGTATATTCGCCCTTCAGGGCGTGGGGGATTCCGCAGGCGAACTCGATCACCTCGAGCCCGCGCTGGATGTCGCCCCTGGAGTCGGCGATCACCTTGCCGTGCTCGGAGGAGAGGAGGAGGGCGAGCTCCTCCATATTCTCCTCGACCAGCGCCTTGAAGTTGAACATCACCCGCGCACGGCGCTGCGGGTTGGTCGCGGCCCAGGCGGGGAAGGCCTCGCGGGCGGCCTTTACCGCGGTTTCGAGGTCCGAGGCGGTGCCCAGGCGCACCTTGGCCTGGACGCCGCCGTTGTTCGGGTCGAACACGTCGCCCGTCCTTGCGAGATCTGGCCGCTCGCCCGACGCGAGCGCCGCGCCGCCGATGAAATGATCGATGTTACGCATGAGAAGTCCTTGGACCGGGGATTTCGTGGGTTGCCAGCCCACTAGCCAAGGCGGCGGGGAAATGCCAGTTGCTCCGTTGCCCGAGAAGGACGGGACGCCGCTCTTCGTCATTGCGAGCGAAGCGAAGCAATCCAGCTTCGAACCGCCGCTTTGCTGGATTGCTTCGTCGCTTCGCTCCTCGCAATGACGGAGGTGGAATGAAACTTGGTTCCCTCAAAGGCGGCCGCGACGGGCGGCTGGTGGTGGTGAGCAACGACCTCGCCTGGTGCGCGGACGCGACCCATATCGCACCGACGCTGCAGGCGGCGCTGGACGATTGGGACCGGCTGGCGCCCCAGCTCGAGCTTCTCGCAATGGATCTCGAGCATGTCGTCATCCCCCGCGACCGCTTCCATGAGCGCGAGGCGCTCGCACCGCTTCCCCGCGCCTATCAATGGGCGGACGGCTCGGCCTATGTGAATCATGTCGCGCTGGTCCGTCAGGCCCGCGCCGCCGAGATGCCCGAGAGCTTCTGGACCGACCCGCTCATGTACCAGGGCGGCTCCGACGAGATGCTTGCCCCCCGAAGCCCGATCCCGCTTCCCGAGGAGGCCTGGGGTTGCGACTGCGAGGCGGAGGTCGTGGTGGTGACCGACGACGTTCCCCAAGGCATCACCGCCGAGGACGCGACCGCCCACATCCTCCTGGTCGGCCTGGTCAACGACGTCTCCCTTCGCAACCTCATCCCCGGCGAGCTCGGCAAGGGCTTCGGCTTCCTCCAGTCCAAGCCCGCCTCGGCCCTGTCGCCGGTCTTCGTCACTCCGGAGGCGCTCGGCGACCGGTTCAGGGACGGCAAGCTCCACGGCGCAGTGAAGGTCGACCTCAACGGCAAGCCGTTCGGCCGGGCCGACGCCGGGGTCGACATGACCTTCGACTTCGGAACCCTGATCGCCCACCTCGCGAAGACCCGGAATATCGGCGCGGGCTCGATCATCGGATCGGGCACCGTCTCCAACCGCGATCCGGACGGCGGCCCCGGAAAGCCGATCGACCAGGGCGGCTTCGGCTATTCCTGCATCGCCGAGGTCCGAACGGTCGAGACGATCCTCGAGGGCAAGCCCCGGACGGAGTTCCTGAAGCGCGGCGACACCGTGCGGATCTGGATGGACGACGATGCGGGTCATCCGATCTTCGGAGTGATCGAGCAGATTGTCGGCTAGAGCGCTGTGGGAATAGGTTGAATCGCTACAGCCGTTCGCCCTGAGCCTGTCGAAGGGCCTTCCTTCTTGTTTTACAAAGGGAAAGAGAGGGCTTCGACAAGCTCAGCCCGAACGGAGACGGGTCAATCCGACTCCCGAGCGCCCTAGCCGTCATCCCGGCGAAAGCCGGGACCTCGGGGAGACCCGCCGCGTCTTTTCCGACCTGAGATCCCGGCCTTCGCCGGAATGACGGCTCATGAAATCGCGCACTTTCGGTCTATGGCGAGGCAGCCCTTCCTGTGGCAGATTTTCCCGAATCCCCAGGAAGGAGCATGCCGTGGCCAGGATCACAAAAGCGGGTTCCCCAACATTGGCCGGCGCCGCGGCGCTCGCCCTGTCCGTGGCCGCCGTCGCCCAGGCGCAGCAGGCGCAGCAGGCGCAGCCCACCGCCGCGAACGCCCAGCCCTCCGTCGGGCTGGGGGTTGGGCTGGAGGAGGACCCCCAGGGCCCCAAGGTCGCCGCAATCGTCCCCGGCGGGACCGCCGCGGCAATCGGGATTCAGCCCGGAGATATCCTGCTCCAGGTCGGGGGAAGGGCGATCACGGCCCCGGAGGTCGTCGGCGAGTACGTCCGGAGCCTGAATGTGGGGGACCGCGTATCGGTTCGAGTGAGGCGCGGGGGCCGCAGCGTCGAGCTGACGGGCAAGGCGGTGGCGCGAGCGGAGGCGCCGCCCCCGCCGCCCGATCGGTCCACGCCCGTCGAATCGAAGGAGCTCCGCGAGACCTGGAACGACCGGGTGAGCCAGGGCCCGCCGGTGGGCTCGAATCCGGAGTTCGAGGGCTGGAGCATGGGCGCCACAATGCCACTGCCGCGATCCGAGCATGCGGTCGCGGAATTCGGTGGCAGGATCTGGGTTCTCGGCGGCTATCCGCCGGGGCGGCTCCCCTCCGATCTCGTCCAGGTCTACGATCCGGCGACGAGCCGCTGGTCGCTCGGCCCGAAGCTGCCTTTGCCGATCCACCATACCCATGTCGCGTCGGTCGGAGGCAGGATCTACGTGCTCGGCGGCGAGATCGAAGGCGCGAGCACCGGCAAGCCGGAAGTCTTCGTGGCCAACGTCTGGATGCACGATCCCGCGGCCGGCGGCGGCTGGGTGGAGCGCTCGCCGATGCCCACCCCGCGCGGCGGCGGCGGCAAGGCAGTGTTGGACGGCAAGATCTACGTCGCCGGCGGCCGCCCGCCCGGCGGCTCCGCGTTCGAGGTCTACGATCCGGCGACCGACAAATGGGAAAAGCTTCCCGACATGCCGACCCAGCGCAACCACCTCGCGATGGTCGCACTGAACGGAAAGATCGTCGTCGCCGGCGGCCGAACCGGCCCGGGCGCGATGGCCGAGCGGGTCGACACGGTCGAGATATACGATCCCAAGACCCGGCGCTGGACCAGGGGCGCTCCGCTTCCGGCGCCGCGCGGCGGAGTCACCGGAGCGGCCCATGCCGGCTGCATGTTCGTCTTCGGAGGCGAGGGCGAGAGGACCCACGTCCTGGGCCTCACCCCGAACGCCTACGGCTACGACCCCCGCTCCGACCGCTGGACCCAATTGCCCGACCTCCCGATCGCCGTCCACGGCCTCAAGGGCAGCGCGGTCATCGGCGGCAGGATATATCTTCCCGGCGGCGGAATCACGCTGGGCGGCAATAGCGGAACCAACGCCATGCAGGTCTACCGGCCGACGATGCGCTGCGAGTGAGGGCTAGCGGACTGGCCGCCAGTCGGCCGATGGCTGTAGGCCCCGAAACCTGGCTCGTCATTGCGAGGAGCGAAGCGACGAAGCAATCCAGCGGGCCCCCGAGGCCGCACTGGATTGCTTCGCTTCGCTCGCAATGACGGGGGGTGTGTCGACCTCGGCCGTTCCTGTTACGTCACCGCCCCGACATTATCGTCCGAATTCCGGTCGATGTAGAAATTATACGGGTCGATCCCGGCATGGGTCGGCTTCCTGTCGGTCACGAAGCGGAAGACCTGCCGGCCGCTCTTCACCGGCTGGCGCTCCAGGGTGATGACGTTCCTCCGGTCGAAGCTGCCTCGGCCCGGCTCGGCGGTGAACAGTCCGATCGCGATCCGGTCGGAGAGGGCGGCGGGCTTCTCGTTGCCCTGGCCGTCCGCATAGGCCTTCTTC
Organism: Allosphingosinicella sp.; assembly: GCA_035638835.1. Lineage (GTDB taxonomy): Bacteria > Pseudomonadota > Alphaproteobacteria > Sphingomonadales > Sphingomonadaceae > Allosphingosinicella. Next base: position 17,688 of record DASQZF010000095.1, read on the forward strand.
CCCTCGATCGCCACGACGACGTCCCACTTGCCGTCGGCCCGCTTCGTCGCCTTCGCCTCGCCGACCTTGAGGTCGTAGAGCGTGATCCGCTCGAACAGGTCGGTGATCAGCGCCTGGTCCTCGGCGGTCTTCGCCTCCCGGCGGAAGGCCTCGACCAGCTCGATCGAGCGCGGATAGGGCGCGCCCTTGAACCTGTACTTCTCCAGGATCGACCGGATCGCTCGGTTGACCGCGGACTCGCCGAGCCTGTCCTGAAGCAGGTACATGACCAGCGAGCCCTTGTTGTAATGGAGATATTGCTGGTTCTCCACCCGCATCAGCGGCAGCTCCTCGACCAGCTCGCCCCCGCGGTTGCGCAGATAATCGTCGAGCTCGTATTTGAGGAAGCGGCGCATCTTGTCCTCGCCGTACCGCCGCTTCATCACCATCAGCGCCGAATATTGGGCGAGGGTCTCGCTGAGCATCGTTCCGCCCTGCATCTCCGCGGCCATGATCTGGTGGCCCCAATATTGGTGGGCCACCTCGTGGGCGGTGATGTAGGTGACGTAATCGATCTTCTCCGGGTTCGAATTGTCCGCGACGAAGCCGATCGCTTCCGAATAGGGCATGGTGTTGGCGAAGGCCTGGGCGAAGTCGCCATAAGCGGGGAACTCGATGATCCGGGCCTGGTCGAACTGATAGGGCCCGAAAGCGGTCTGGTAATAGTCGAAGGCGCCGGACATCGCGTCGAGCATCCTGTCGACGTTCCGTCCGTGCGTCGGATGATAATAGACCGCGAGGTCGATCCCGCGATGGTTGCGATGCTTCTCGGCATAGCGGGCGGACTGGATCGAGAAGAAGGTCAGGATCGGGGCGTCGGAGACGAAGCGGGCGGTCCGGCGCCCGCCCGCGACGACGTCGGACACCTTCTTGCCGGGCGCGATCGGGGTCTGGTCCGCCTCGGTTGAGACGGTGATGTCCGCAATCGCCCAGCCGTCGCCCAGATAGCCCTTCCGGGTGGCGGCAAGGTCCTCCAGCCTGGCCGAGCGCCGCACGGCCGGGAGGCCGTATTTCCGGCGCTTGGAGCCGTCCTGGATCAATCCGCCCCGGTTCATTCCGATCGCCGGAGTGATTTCCATGTTGTTGAGGAAAGTACCGTTGCGCACCAGCCGCCTATCGTTTCCGCTGTTGCGAAAGCCCCGCGACCAGCGGCGGGTCTCGAAGCTCAGGTTACGGGATTCGCCCGGCTGCATCGGAGTGTCGAGCCTGTAGATCCGATAGCCATATTCCTTGTCCTCCATGCGCAGCTTCGCGCCGGGAAAATCGAGTCGGAGCAGCTCCAGGTCGCCGGGCGGCATCCGCACGTGGACGTCGCTTATCGGGGCCGAGGCGAGGTTCGAGAGCGCATAGCTGCCCGCGATCAGCGCCCTCGTCTCTTTGGGATAGAGGGCGACGTTCAAAACCACCTTCGAGACGGTCGGGTGGTTCAGGGCCTCGTACTTGAGATATTTCTTCTCGTATCCGGCCATATATTCGTCGCGGTCGCTGCTCTTCTCGTAGGTGTTGACGACGTTGGTGTTGTACCAGGCATAGGCGCCGGTCGCGACGAACACGGAAGCGGCGAGCCCCGCGATGATTCCGGGGCCACCGGCCAGCCGGCGCGGAGCGCGCCTGAGCCTGGGCTTCAGACGGGTCTCGGTGCCCCGCCGCCAAAGCAGGTGGGAGGCGACCAGGAGGATGATCGCGAAGGCGAACCAGTAGAGCCGGAACCACCAGGCCCCGGCCGCGAAGCCGCCGCTGCCGTTCATGTCCGACAGGGGCACCTCCGGGGCGCTGTTATACTGGTAGAGATTGTGCTCGAAGCCCAGCGAGACGAGGGCTATGGTCGCGACGATATAGACGACCATCAGCGCCCACCCGACATATTTGTTCGGGCTCAGCGACTGGATGAACACCGCGAGCACCGCGATCATCACCACCTGGACGGTCATCGGAAGCAGGTACCAGGCGAGATATTTGCCGAGCTCGATGTCGGTATAGCCCTTGGCCAGCTGCATGAGGATCGCGGCGATCATCCCGAACACGGCGGTCGCGAACAGGACCAGGGCCACCGCCAGGGTCTTGGGGACGACATAGGCCCAGTTGGGAAGCGGGGTGGAATCGATGATCTCGTGAATCTTCCGGTCGCGCTCCCGCCAGACCAGCTCGCCCGAATAATAGATGGCGATGATGATCGGGAAGATCCCGAAGGCGCCGTTCAGCATCGGGATCACCCACCGGGTCACCGGCAGGGTCGGAGTGCCGTACATCTCGCCGTTGAACCACAAGGCGGCGAAGGTGTAGATCATTCCCAGCGCGACCAGCACGAAGAAGGCCG
>DASQZF010000096.1:0-4791 GCA_035638835.1 Allosphingosinicella sp.
AGGGCAATACGGTCGATCCCTTGGGCCTGATCGACCGCTACGGCGCCGACGCGCTCCGCTTCACGATGGCGGCGATGGAGAGCCAGGGGCGCGACATCAAGCTCGATGAAAAGAGGGTCGAAGGCTATCGCAACTTCGCCACCAAGCTTTGGAACGCCGCCCGCTTCTGCCAGTCCAACGGCATCGGAGCGAGCGCAAGGCTGGAGCCTCCGCGGGCCGAGCTGCCGGTCAACCGCTGGATAATCGGGGAGACCGTGAAGACGGTCCAGTCGCTCGACCTCAGCCTGGCCGAGCTTCGCTTCGACGAGAGCGCCAACGGCCTCTACCATTTCGTCTGGGCGACCTTCTGCGATTGGTATCTGGAGCTGATCAAGCCGGTGCTGAGCCCCTCCCCTGAAGGGGAGGGGCTCGCAGCCGACGAGACCCGCGCCGTCGCCGCCTGGGTGCTCGACCAGATCCTGGTCATGCTTCACCCGTTCATGCCGTTCATCACCGAGGAGCTGTGGAACGCGAACGAGCGGCCTTACCCGCTGATCGTGGCGAAGTGGCCGATGCCGGATGCAAGGGCCCTGGATCCGGAGGCGGGGCCGGAGATCGACTGGCTGATCAGGCTGGTGAGCGGGATCCGGGCGGCGCGGGCCGAGCTCAACGTGCCCCCCGGCGCGAAGCTTCCGCTGCACGTCAAGGATTCGGCCGAGGGCACGCGCGGCAGGCTGGAGCGCCACGATGCCGCCCTTCGCCGGCTTGCGCGGGTCGAATCGGTCGGTTTCGGCGAAGCCTCGGGCGGCGCTGCACAGGTCGTGGTGGACGAAGCGACCTACGTCCTTCCGCTCGAAGGCGTGATCGACATCGAAGCGGAGCGCTCCCGGCTCTCCAAGGCCGCGGAAGCCGCCGAGAAGGAGCGGGACTCGCTCGCCGGCCGCCTTTCCAATCCAAGCTTCGTCGAACGGGCCAAGCCGGAGGCGGTGGAGAAGGCGAGGGCGGACCATAACGAGAAGGCTTCGGACGCGGAAAAGTATCGGGCGGCGCTGGCCCGGCTGGGTTGATCGTCATCCCGGCGAAAGCCGGGACCTCGGGGAGCCCCGCCGAGACTTATCGACCTGGGGTCCCGGCTTTCGCCGGGATGACGGAGATTGAATGGCCGAGTTACCGCAAGCTCCCGCCTCCCGTCCCGGCCAGCGCGATCTCACCTCCGGCGCGCGATCGGGCCGACCCTGCTTGCTTTCGCGCTTCCTACCCTCGGCTCCTCGATCCTCCAGTCCCTGAACGGCTCGATCAACTCCACTGGGTCGGCCGCTTCCTCGGCGAGGAAGCGCTCGCCGCCACCTCAACGCCAACATCATCATGTTCATGATGACGGCCTTCGTCTTCGGCTTCTCGATGGCGACGACCATTCTCGTCGGGCAGAGCTTCGGGCGCCGTGACGTCGACGGGGCCCGGCCTGGAGCTTCCTCCTGTTCGGAGTGACCCTGGTCCTGTTCGGGACGGCAGGCGAACGGCTCGGTGATCGGCCGCTCATCATCCTGTTCGTCGGGCTGGTGCCGATCCGCCTGGGCTCCGCGCTCGGCGCCAATCCCTGGCTCGGCGCCGACGCCTTGCGGCTGAGCTTCCCGGTAAGCGCCTTCGCCAACATAGTCATGGCGATACCATTCTACCTACACGGCGGCTGGCGGACGAGCCGGATGGGCCGCGCCCGGCCCGGAGGAATGCGAAGAGGAGGCTCAGGCGGCCGCGGAGCCGGGCGGAAGGCTGGGTCCGACGGGGTAGCGTCATTGCGAGCGGAGCGAAGCAATCCAGCGGCTCGGACGCCGAAGCTGGATTGCTTCGTCGCTTCGCTCCTCGCAATGACGGACCTGCGGCTAGGCCGGGACCACCACTTCGATCGCCCGCTCGGCCACCTGGGCGACGACCGGGGTCCTGGCCAGGACTTCGCCGTCGATCGAGATACGCTGGCGCGGACGCGTCTCGATCGTGAGCCTGGCGCCGTGAAACTCCCGGGTCGTCCGGTTGCGGGCCGGAAGCTTGAAATATTTGGCGAACCAGTCCCAAATCAGGCTCGACGCCCTCCGGCCGACGACGGCCTGGATCACGATCTGTCCGCTGTCGACCTCGGCGCTCTCGATCAGCTCGACTCCGCCATGGTGGCCGCCATTGGCGATCCGCACCTCGGTCGCCCAGAGGGTCTCGTCGATCCCGTCGCCTCGTACGGTGAGCCGGAAGGCGTGGAAGCGGATCAGGCACCAGACCGCCCAGATCAGATAGCCGAACCGGCCCAGATAGCGCTTCAGCTTGTGCGGAACGCCCTCGCTGATCATCGGCGACAGGCCCATCGCGGCGCAATTGGCGAAATAATCGCCGTCGATCATTCCGAGATCGATCCGACGCCTCTGGCCGTTCGCGATGGTGGCGATGGCTCCGTCGAGGTCGAGCGGGATGCCGAGAGTCCGGGCGAAGCTGTTCGCCGTGCCGAGCGGAAGCAAAGCGAAGACGCACTCCCGATCGACCAGCTCGTCGACCGCGTAGGAGAGGGACCCGTCGCCGCCCCCGACGATCACCATCGGCGCTCCGCTTTTAACTGCGTCCCTGACCGTCGGCACGAGCAGGCTGGGGTCGCGAAGCGCGAAGGCGCTCGTCAGCTCGATCCCCGAATCGCGGAGCTTGTCCGAGGCCTCGCGGAACAGGGCCTGTCCCTTGCGGGAGGCGGCGTTGACGACGAGGACGGCTTCTTTTGGGACGGGACGGGTCAAGGACATAAGTTGGCAACGCCGGAAGGGGCGCGCAAGTGCCGTTATTTTATCCTCCCTGCCGCGAAGCGGTGGGGAGGGGGACCCTGCGAAGCATGGTGGAGGGGTAGCTGCACAGTCTTGAGCAACTACCCCTCCACCACCCTTCGGGTGGTCCCCCTCCCCATGGCTCCGCCATGGGGAGGATCACAAAGTCGTCTCCGCCAGATTGGATTTATATTTCTTGTTGGTCTGGCGGTCGTGGATCAGGATGTAGACATAGCTGGGCGCCACCGCTCCCTCCTCGGTGGCGAACCAGATCTTGCCGAGATTGGCCGGGCTTCCGAGCGCGCAGAAGCCGTAGAGGCGCTTGCCGGTGGAATCGAAGAAGTCGACCCAGGAGCGCGACGAATTGGCGTTGGTCCCGCAGGGCGGAAGGGCCGGCGCCGGAGCGAACATGGCGGCGGGATATTGGGCCTTGTTGAACACGTCGAAGCGGTGGCGGACCCAGTTCTTCCCGCCGGCCGAATAATATTCGAGCCCGGTGAGGTAGAGCACCGGATTGGGTTGGGCCCTGGCCGGTCCGGTGCCCGCCGCCATCGCCATTGCCAGGATCCCCGCGCGCAGCGCGAGCCTTTGGGTGAACTTCATCGACCGCCCCTTTCATCCCCAAGAGTGAGTCCGGAAGCCTGAATTCGCCGCCGGAGGATGGCATCGTTCCGGCTCCGGCACAAGAAGAGGCGTCGGTCCGTCGAGGCGCGCTTTGCACGGCCTCGAAGGGGCGTTACAGCCCGGCCGATGAGCAATGCCGCCTTTCCAGCGCTCCGGCTCCGCCGCACCCGCTCCGCCGCGTGGAGCCGGGCCTTGTTCGCGGAGACGGTGCTCACCCCGGCGGACCTGATCTGGCCCCTGTTCATCGCCGAGGGGCGAGGGATCGAGGAACCGGTCGCCAGCCTGCCGGGCGTCTCGCGCTGGTCGATCGATCGGCTGGGTGCGATGGCGTGTGAAGCCCGGGACCTCGGCATCCCCTGCGTCGCGCTCTTCCCCAATACGCCTCGCGAGCTCCGGACCGAGGATGCGCGCGAGGCGCTCAACCCCGACAACCTCATCTGCCGCGCGGTTCGGGCGGTGAAGGAAGCGGCGCCCGAAATCGGCGTGCTCACCGACGTCGCCCTCGACCCCTATACCGCGCACGGCCAGGACGGGCTGGTCGACGAGGCAGGCTATGTCGTCAACGACTCCACCTCGGAGATGCTCGTCGAGCAGGCCCTGGTGCAGGCGGCCGCGGGGGCGGATATCGTCGCGCCCTCCGACATGATGGACGGCCGGGTCGGAGCCATCCGCAGGGCTCTGGAGCGCGAGGGCCATGTCAACGTCCAGATCATGACCTATGCGGCCAAATATGCGAGCGCCTTCTACGGGCCGTTCCGGGACGCGGTCGGATCGGGCGGGCTGCTCAAGGGCGACAAGAAGAGCTACCAGATGGACCCGGCCAACGGAGAGGAGGCCCTGCGCGAAGTCGCGCTCGATCTCGCCGAGGGCGCAGACAGCGTGATGGTCAAGCCGGGCCTGCTTTATCTCGACATCGTCCGGCGGGTGAAGGAGCGCTTCGAGGTGCCGGTCTTCGCCTATCAGGTGTCCGGGGAATATGCGATGATCGAGGCGGCTGCCGCGGCGGGAGCGGGCGAGCGCGACGCACTGGTCATGGAGACCCTGATGGCGTTCAAGCGCGCGGGATGCTCGGGCGTCCTCACCTATCACGCCCCCCTGGCGGCGAGGCTGCTCACACGGTGACCGCGGCCCGGGCGCAAGGAGTCGAGGCTTCGTCCGGGGAGCGGTTCGCGAAGCCGCTCTTCCTTCTGACCGTGCTCACCGGTTCCTTCCTGCTCTTCCTCACTCAGCCGATGATCGCGCGGATGGCGCTTCCACGCATGGGCGGGGCGCCGGCCGTGTGGAACAGCGCGATGCTGGTCTATCAGGGCCTGCTCCTGGCCGGCTACGCCTACGCCCATTTCCTGACCCGGCTTCGGCCCCGGCGGCAGGCGGGGCTTCACCTCGCCTCGTTCGC
>DASQZF010000097.1:0-33174 GCA_035638835.1 Allosphingosinicella sp.
CCGGCCGCCGCAGGCGGCAGCCGAAGGGGGCCTTCCTTCTCGTTTTTCAAAGGGAAAGAGAGGGCTTCGACAAGCTCAGCCCGAACGGAGACGGGTCAATCCGACTCACGAGCGCTCTAATGACTGTCCCGAGTGACTGTCCCGGCACCGAAGCGAATTGCGATGTCGCTGCGACTATGGTCAATCGGGAGCATGCGGAGCAGGGCGATCTTGGGAGGAATGGCGTTTGCCGCAGCCTGGCTCGGCCCGGCCGCTCCCGCCTCCGCCCAGACCGCGGCCGAGCAGGCGCTTGCGAATTCCCGCCTGCTTCCACTGATCGATCCCTGCGCCTCCGGCGGGAGCGCGGGGGACATAGTCGTGTGTGGAAGGCACGACTCCCAGGACCGATACCGACTCCCGCAAACCGGGGAGGGCGAGCCTTTCGCGGCGGGACGCCGGATTCCGGGCGAAGCGCCGAGGGCTTCGGCGGAGCCGCTCGGCTTCGCGCCCTGCGGCATTTTCGCCGGCGAGCGGCGCTGCTCGAAGCGCGAGATGCTGGAATATGGCTATGGCGGCGGCCGCGACCCGCTCACCGTGGCGGGCAAGCTGATCACCGCTCTCACGGACCCCGACTCGGCGGCCGGCCCGCCTCCGCTTCCCGGGAAGCCGCGCTAGAGCGCTGTGGGAATAGGTTGAATCGCTACAACCGTTCGCCCTGAGCCTGTCGAAGCCTGTCCTGAGCCGGCCGCCGCAGGCGGCAGCCGAAGGGGGCCTTCCTTTTTGTTTTACAAAGGGAAAGAGAGGGCTTCGACAAGCTCAGCCCGAACGGAGATGGGTCAATCCGACACCCGAGCGCTCTAGCGAGGCTCTACCCCGGGATGACGTTCAGGCGCCTCCCGTCATCCCGGCGAAAGCCGGGACCTCGGGTCGAGAAGTCTCGGTGGGTCTCCCCGAGGTCCCGGCCTTCGCCGGGATGACGGTTACCCGGTCTTCCCTTCGAGAAACCGCTCCGGCGGGCGATGCTCGCGGATGAAGTCGACGAAGGCCCGAAGCTTCGGAAGCATCTGGGTCCGGCTGGGATAATAGAGATAGGCGCCCGGCGACCAGTCGGCATGTTCTTCGAGGGCGAGCTCCAGCCGGCCGTCTGCGAGCTGCTCGGTCACCAGGGGCTCGGCGAGAAAGGCGAGACCGACCCCGCGCAGAGCCGCGGCCTTGGCGACGTCGAGGTCGTTGACGATCAGCGGGCCCTCCACCGCCATCTCGAGCGGCTGGCCGGCGACGTCGAAATGCCAGCGGACGATCGCGCCGGTGCTCGGCGCCCGCGATCGGATGCAGCGGTGGGCGCGAAGGTCGGCCGGAACCGAGGGCCGGCCGTGCCTCGCGAAATAATCGGGCGAGCCGGCCACGACGAGCCGGAAGGGCGGTGTCAGCCGCACCCCGATCATGTCGGCCTCCAGGAAGTCGCCCATCCGGATCCCGGCGTCGAAGCCGCGCTCGACCAGGTCGATCAGCTCGTCCTCGCCGCATATCTCCACCTGGACGTCCGGATAGGCCGCGGTGAAGCCGTGCATCACCGGCTCGACGAGAAAGGGTATGGCGGCCCGCGGCACGTTGAGCCGGAGCAGGCCGGCGGGCCGCTCGCCGAAGCTTCGGGCCGCCTCGAAAGCGGCGGTGAGTCCGGCGAAGGCGGGCCGGGCCAAATCGAGGAAACGCTCACCCGCTTCGGTGAGGCCGACGCTTCTCGTGGTCCGGGTCAGGAGCGGCACTCCCACCCGGGCCTCGAGCGCCCGGATCGTCTGGCTGATCGCGGAAGGGGAGAGCCCGAGATCGTCGGCGGCCGCCCGGAAGCTGCGGCGCTCGGCGACCCGGAGGAAAGCCTCGACCCCGTCGAGCTGGTTCCGGGCGATTGTGTATTCCTGCTTCATGGCCCATCGACATTATGGCGGATTATAAAAGAAATCCAGAGCGCCTATCCCGGCCCCAGGATCAGGGAAGGAACCCCATCATGCGCAACGCCATCGTCACCCTCGCCGGACTCGCACTCGCCGCGGCCTTCGCTTTCCCCGGCGCCGCGTCCGCCGCCGATGCGCGCTGCGAGGCGATGCCGAAGCAGATCCGCTCCGCCCTCGCCGGAGCCGAGCCCAAGATCGCCCAGAACGCCTCGCGCCGGCTCCGCACCGGCGAAGCCCTGTGCCGCGCAAACAACGAGCGCGGCGCCGCGAAGGAGTTCCTGGTGGCACTGAAGCTGCTCAGGGCGAGCGGGACCGGGACTTCGCAAGCGGGCAAGTAAATCCTCCCCATCGAAGATGGGGAGGGGGACCATGCGAAGCATGGTGGAGGGGTATATGGCGCAGGCCGGTTCCAGCTACCTCTCCACCACACTTCGTGTGGTCCCCCTCCCCACCGCTTCGCGCAGGGAGGATAAGGGGCGTCCCAATCCGGGAGGGGGCGAGCTAAGGCCTTAGCGGCCGGACCCTATCATGCTATCGAGCGCGTCATGCTGCTGCGATTGCTGTCTTATTGCGCCCTCCTTCTCCCGCTCGCCGCCTGCGAGCGGGCCTCCGCGCCGGCGGCTCCGGCGGTCCCGGCCCCGATCCAGGCCGCCGCCACTCCGCTCCAGCCCGTCCGACTCTCCGCCGAGATCGCCGCTTTCTATCGGGATCGCGGCGCCCGTCCGCTCTGGGTGGACCGCCGCGGTCCCCGGCCGGAGGCGCTCCGGCTGGCCGAAGCGATCGCAAGCGCCTCCGATCACGGCCTCGATCCGGCCCGCTACGGCGCCCCGGACCTCGCCGCTGCGATCGAAGCCGCGCGCTCGGGCGATCCCGCCGCCCGGGCTCGCGCCGACCTGCTCCTCTCCCGCGCCTACGCCGCCTTCGTCCGCGACCTTCGGGTGCCCGCGAGCGGCGGACGCGGAGTGACCTGGGTCGACGAGGAGCTCGCTCCGGAGCCGCCCGGCGCCCGGGCGCTGCTCGAGGCCGCCGCGGCCGCGCCGGACCTCGGCCGCCACGTCGCCGAGGCGACGGCGATGAACCCGCTCTACACCGCTCTGAGCCGGGGCTATGCCCGCCGCCGGGCGGCCTCGCCCCGCCTTTCCGCGGCCGAGGAGAAGGCGATCCAGGCCAATCTCGACCGAGCCCGGCTGATCCCGGCGCTTGCCGGTCGCTACATCATCGTCGACGCGGCCTCGGCGCGTTTGTGGATGATCGACGGCGGCAGGGTCGAGGGCCCGATGCGGGTCATCGTCGGCAAGCCGAGCATGCAGACCCCGACGATGGCGGGCTATATCCGCTACGTCACGCTCAACCCCTGGTGGAACGTTCCGCCGGACCTGGCGCGGGAGCGGGCCAGACGGGTGGTCAAGTCGGGCACCGGGATCCTCCGGCGCGAGAATATGGAGCTGCTCTCCGACTGGAGCGACCGGCCGCGAGTGATCCAGGCCTCCCAGGTCGACTGGAAGTCGGTGGCGAGCGGCAAGACCAGCCTTCGGATGCGCCAGCGGCCGGGCGGCGCCAACGTGATGGGCGCGATGAAGTTCATGCTCCCCAACCGGCTTGGAATCTATCTTCACGATTTTCCGGACAAGAGCCTGTTCGGCCGTCCCGACCGGGCGATCAGCTCGGGCTGCGTCCGGCTGGAGGACGCGCCTCGCCTCGCCCGCTTCCTCTTCGGCGGCCCCGAGCCCCGTCCGTCCGGTTCCGCTCCGGAGCAGAGGGTCGACCTGCCCGAGCCGGTGCCGGTCTACATCACCTATCTGACCGCCTTGCCCGATCCGGCCCGCGGGGTCGCGCTTCAGCGGGACGTCTATGCACGCGACGAGCGCCGCGCCTCCGGCCGCTCCTCCGGCCGCCGGGCGTGAGCGGCGGGCTTCACCGGCCGCCCGGCTTGGGCTATCGCGCCTCGATGTCGCCAGCGAAGAGGGCTTGAAGTGCGTAAATCCGGTCTAGCCCTGCTGCCCTTATGCCTCCTCGCCGGCTGCGCCGGTTATGCGGCCGATTACTGGAAGCCCAAGAACAACCTGATCGCTCCGCAGCTGCCGCGCTACGGGGTCGCCGCCGGGCAGAGCAGCTGCGTGGGCGAGAGGCTGACCAAGAATTTGAGCGTGTGGCAGCTTCGCCAGCTCGCCGATCTGGCCGGCCGGCTCACCCCCAAGGCCGGCAATCCGCTGAGCCCGCGCGACCTCGCCTACGTCGCCGGCCTGGTCCAGGATCCCAAGGTCGGCCCGGAGGTGAAGGCGACCCTCGACGCCTGCGGCGCCACGGCGACGGCTCCGGCCTCCGTTCCCGCGGTTGCGCCGGTCGCGGGAATTCCGGCGCAGGGCCCTAACCCGGGTCTCGTGCCGGGCGCGACTCCGCCCCAGGCGCTTCGCTGGGTCGATCTGGGAGCCGCCGGCACCGGCCAGCGGATCGCCATCGACATCACCTCCGTGGTGATGAACGCGGACAAGCGCGAAGGCTGGTTCCGCCTCTCCAACCCGGGCGAGACCGCGCCGAGCCTCGACGCCTACCGGCTGAGGGTCGACTGCCCCGGCCGGACCATCACCCCCACCGCGGCGCGCAAATATGATCCGGACGGCAAGATCGCCCAGCACGAGGATTATACGGCCGCCTGGCAGCAGCCGCTGGCGATCGAGGCCGGGACGGTCATGGAGATCGCCTGGAAGCGGCTGTGCCAGTGATTGGGGCTCTGCGACCCTCGCTATTTTGCCGCTTACCTGCTAGGCGGGCCGGACTTCCTGAGCTCCCGCTTGCAGCGCGAAAGGCCAAGCATTGACTTCACCCCCCCGCCGAACGACCGTCGAACGCGCCTTCGAACTCGCCAATTCGGGCGACTGCGACAATCTTCCCGACATCGTGGCGAAGCTGAAGGGCGAGCGGCACGAATCGGTCGACGCCCATCTCGCCGGCCCCTCGATCCGCAAGGACCTCAGGCGCGCCTGGGAAGCGCAGGGGAAAGCCGCCCCGAGCGAGGGCAGCGAAGCCTGACTCGACCTCCGTCATTGCGAGCATGACTCGACCTCCGTCATTGCGAGCGAAGCGAAGCAATCCAGAGCGGCGCTTCCGCCCACCGGATTGCTTCGTCGTTTCACTCCTCGCAATGGCGAGCCTACCCCTCCACATGCGCCTTGAGGCGGCCGAGCGCGTCGTCCCATTGCGCGGCGACCTCGTCCAGCCAGGCGCGGGCCTCCCCGAGCCGTTCCGGACGGAGGACGTAGAGCGTCTCGCGGCCCCTGGGCCGGCGGGCGACCAGGCCGACGCCGCTCAGCACCCCGAGATGCTTGCTGACGGCCTGGCGGGTGAGGGTGGTCGCGGACGCGAGCGCGACGATCGGCCTCGGCTGTCCGTCGGCCAGCCGCTTCAGGAGCGCGAGCCGGGTCGGATCGGCCAGAGCGGCGAAGAGCGGAGCCGCCGCTTCAGCGCTCGGCATGGGCTTTGACGTTCTTCATCTGAGCCTCCCAGCCGCCCGTATTCATCCTCAGCGCCTCGTCGCGGCGATCCGCGGGAAGGGAATCGAACCCGCTCTCGACGACGGTGAGGCTCGTGCCTCCGACGGCCGGCTCGAGCCGGAACTCGACCCGTGTCTGGGGGTCGACCGAATAATCCCTCTCGGGGTCGACCGCATAAGGATGCCAGGTGAAGGCGAACAGGCGAGGGGCCTCCATCGCCACCACCCGTGCCTCCCACTTCAGATGCTCGTAGCCGGAATGGGTGATCCGGCCGGTCGAAAGCTCGCCGAGGGCGAAAGGCCCGTCGAGCTTCACCCGGAACCAGGTTCCGAACTCCTCATGGTCGGTAAGCGCGTTCCAGACGCGCTCGACGGGCGCGGCGATGGCGATGGTCTTTTCGATTCGATCGGTCATGATTAGCAACCTCCTGGTTGCTCGATTTAAGAAATCGCCGCCAAACATGCAACCAATAAGTTGCCCTTCAAAATTGGTGCCTGGCACCAATTTCCGTGGCCTTCGTAAATTGGTGCCTGGCACCAATTAACGCGGATGCGGAAGGGGGTGCGGCGCCGGGGAAATTCGTTACTGTTCCCGTTTTCGGCGAAGGGAAGCCCATGATCACCGTCACCGCCTTCAAATGGGTGCCGCCCTTCGCTCAGGGCCTGGTGCGCGATCTTCGGGTCCGCTGGGCGCTCGAGGAAGCGGGGCTTCGCTACGAGGTGAAGCTTCTCGAGGAGGGCGAGAAGGACAAGGCCGACTATCGCGCCTGGCAGCCCTTCGGCCAAGTCCCGGCCTATGAGGAGAATGGCCTGAGGCTCTTCGAATCGGGTGCGATCGTCCTTCGGATCGCCGACCGGACCGAGAATTTGCTGCCCGGCGACCCGGCGGCGAGGGCCAGGGCGGTGGAATGGATGTTCGCGGCCCTGAACACGATCGAGCCGCCAATCGGCCACCTCGCCTCGATAGACCTGTTCTACTCCGACCAGGAATGGGCGAAGCTTCGGCGGCCCGACGCCGAAGCTTCGGTGAGCCGGCGCCTGGCCGAGCTTTCGGCGGCACTGGGGGACAAGCTTTTCCTCGACGGGCCCCGCTTCACCGTGGGCGACCTGATGATGGCGACGGTGCTCAGGATCCTTCGCCACACCGCTTTGGTCGCCGAGGCGGGCCTTGCCGACTATCTCGCCCGCTGCGAAACGCGGGCCGCCTTCCAGCGCGCGCTGGCGGGCCAGATGGCGGCCTTCGACGGCTCCTGAGGGCAAGCCAGATAGGGCAAAAATAGGATTTGCGTTGGACTAAATGAGCTTCAAAGTAGTTTTTTCCTATCTATGAAATCAAAGGATCTATCGTGTAACGCACCAAGCTTCTCCAGAACGCCTCTTTCCTTGTCGCCGCGGCCGGCCTGGCCGCGCTGATCCCGGCGGGCAGCCCGTCGTTCGCCCAGCCCGAGGCGGCGGTCGCCGGTTCGGCCGCCGATTCGGCCATCGTCCTCGACCAGGGCGAGGCGGTGGCGAAGGACGCGGAAATCTAGGCCGCAACCTTCAACGTCAGCTTCGACGAGGCCGTCCGCCGGATGCTCCTCATGCACCAGGATTCCGCCGACATCGCAGCGATCGAGAGCGAGGACGGCGCCACCCGTCGGGCGCCGCCGCCGCGGGCGGCAAGGTGACAAGCCCCGCGGGCCTCGTCGCCGGAACCCTTTCGGTCCGCCGCAACTGTCTCGTCCTGGTCGGGGCGACGGGCGTCACGATCCTGCCGATCTTCCGCGAAGGCAGCTTCGGCTGGGACCGAGCCGCCGGCGCCCTGGGCTTCGCCGGCCGAACCTACAGGCTCGGCGACAGGCTGAGCCTGCCCGGCGGCGCCATGCCCGGGCGCTCGCCGTTCGTCGCGGACCACCGGGCGGTTATCGATCGCTGCGGAGCGACGGACGTCTTCATCGTCGCCTGACGGGGAGCGCTGCCGCTCGGGCCTTCATCGCCCAAGCGGCAAGTTGCGAACGCGCCCGCGGCGGACCATTGCATGTGCAAAGCGCGGTCAGGTAAAGTGGGACGATGTCGCGGCGGCGCCTGCGGTCCCCGGCCTCGCCGAGGAGCGCCGCTGCTTCCTGCGGGGCAGCGGAGGCTCGTGGTCCGCTGTTCGGCTGCGGCCTGACTGCCGATTAGAGGGAATTCGAATGGCAGGGCGAACTTTCAGAATCGGCGTGGTCGCACCGGCGGCGCGGGTAGAGCGACTCATCGTCGATCCGATCCTCGAAATCGCGAAGGACCTATACGGCCGCGAGGTCGAGGTTCGATTCCATCCGAGTTGCTTCGGCGGGCACGGACATTTCTCGGGCGACGATTCCACGCGTGCGGCGGCGTTGCTGGATTATTCATTATCGGACGAGATCGACGCTTTGTGGTTCGGGCGTGGCGGCTATGGCGCGGGGCGGATCGCGTCGGCGGTTCTGCCCGCACTCGACGAGCGGGCGATCCAGAAGCCGTATCTCGGCTACAGCGATTTAGGGACGCTGCTCGTGGGGCTGTACAAGCGAGGCGGAGGTCGTATCGCGCATGGGCCGATGGCACATGATCTTCGCCGCAACGGCGGCACCGCAGCCGTCGAGCGGGCGCTGCGCTGGCTTGTCGAGCGGTCGCCCTCGGCGCTGGAGGCGGGGATCTCTACCGGCACGCGCACCATGGCCTTCAATCTCACGGTCCTGTGTCACCTCATCGGAACCGAACTGGAGCCGGACCTCAGGGGGCACGAACTGCTGATCGAGGAGGTGGCCGAGCAGATGTACCGTATCGACCGCAGCTTCTGCCACTTGGCGCATACCGGCGCGTTCCGGAGGGCCAGCGGACTTCGACTTGGCCGCTGCGGCGACATCATCCCGAATGAGCCCGATTTCCTGCTCTCGCCGGAGGAAATCGCCAGGCATTGGTGCGCGGTGGCGGGCGTCCCTTTTCTCGGCAGCGCGGACATCGGCCACGATGCCGAGAACAAGGTGGTGCCGTTCGGCAGCCTTTGATCGGCCCGCGGCCTGCGCCGATCAGCCGTCACGGTCGAAGCTTTCAGTCTCACGACTGCGACGGGAAAACGACGTCTCAAGCGGCTATTCCACCGTGACGCTCTTCGCCAGGTTCCGGGGCTGGTCCACGTCCGTGCCTTTGAACACCGCCACGTGATAGGCGAGCAGCTGCACGGGAATCGCGTAGACCAGGGGTGCGATCAGCGGATGCACCCTCGGCATCTCGATGGTCGCCAGAAGCCGCTCGTCGGCCGCCGATTTCAGCCCTTCGGCGTCGGAAATGAGGACAACCTTGCCGCCGCGGGCCTGGACTTCCTGCATGTTGGAGACAGTCTTCTCGAAGAGCGGCCCGCTCGGAGCGAGGACGATGACCGGGACATTGTCGTCGATCAGGGCGATCGGCCCATGCTTCATCTCGCCGGCGGCATAGCCCTCGGCATGGATGTAGCTGATCTCCTTCAGCTTGAGCGCGCCCTCCATGGCGAGCGGATAATCGGCGCCGCGGCCGAGATAGAGGACGTCGCGCGCCTGGGCGATGAGCGGCGCCATCGCCGCAATCTCCTCGTCATGGCCGAGCGCGGCGTTCATCGCCGCCGGGGCTTCGGAGAGGTGGTCGACGATCTCGCGCTCTTCCTCCTCGCTGATCCGCCCCTTGTCGCGGGCGAGCTTCGCGGCCAGCGCGGCGAGGACCGCGAGCTGGCAGGTGAAGGCCTTGGTCGAGGCGACCCCGATCTCCGGGCCGGCATGGGTCGGGAGGAGGAGATCCGCCTCGCGCGCCATCGAGCTGGTCGGAACGTTGACGACGACGGCGATCCGCTGGCCCTCGGCGCGGGCGTGGCGAAGCGCTGCGAGGGTGTCCGCGGTCTCGCCCGACTGCGAGATGAAGAGCGCCAGCCCGCCGGGCTCGAGCACCGGCTGGCGATAGCGGAACTCCGAGGCGATATCGAGCTCGACCGGAACCCGGGCGAATTGCTCGAACCAATATTTGGCGACCATCCCGGCGTAGAAGCTGGTGCCGCAGGCGACGATCGTGACCCGCGGGACGTTCGCGAAATCCTCGTCCATCGCGGGCAGGGCCACCTTGCGCTCGAACGGGCGGAGGTAGGAGGAGAGGGTCTGGGCGACCACGATCGGCTGCTCGAAAATCTCCTTCTGCATGAAATGGGCGTGGTTGCCCTTGTCGGCGGCCGCGTCCGAGGCGCCCGAGGCGACGATCTCTCGCTCGACCGGCTCGTTGGCCCGGTTGAAGATGCTTGCGCCATCATGGCCGATGATCGCCCAGTCGCCCTCGTCGAGATAGGCGATGCGCTGGGTGAGGCCGGCGAGCGCCAGCGCGTCGGAGCCGAGATAGGTCTCGCCTTCGCCATAGCCGACGGTGAGCGGCGCTCCCATTCGGGCGCCGATCAGCATATCGGGATGGTCGCGGAACAGGATGGTGATCGCGAAGGCTCCGTGAAGCCGCGGGAGGACCGCCGCGACGGCGTCCTTCGGGCTTTTGCCCCGATCGAGCTCGTGGTCGATCAGGTGGGCGACGACCTCGCTGTCGGTCTCCGACTGGAAGGTGCGGCCCGCGGCTTGCATCTCTTCACGCAGGGGACGGAAATTCTCGATGATCCCGTTATGGACGAGCGCCACTGCGCCGACGATGTGGGGGTGGGCGTTGCCGACGGTCGGAGCGCCATGGGTCGCCCAGCGGGTATGGGCGATCCCGATCGTTCCGGCGAGGGGGTTGGAGGCGAGCTCGGCGGCGAGATTGTCGAGCTTGCCCTCGGCCCGGCGGCGTTCCAGCGCTCCATCGAGGATCGTGCAGATCCCCGCGGAATCATAGCCGCGATATTCGAGGCGCCTGAGGCCCTTCATGAGCCGGCCGGAAACTTCCTCGCGCCCGACGATGCCGATGATTCCGCACATGTTTTAAGCGTCTCCTGACTCGGTGGGGCTTCGACTACCCCCGCTAGGGCTGAGCCTGCCGAAGCCCTACTTTTGTACCTGGGAAAAGGAAAGAAAGCCCTTCGACGGGCTCAGGGCGAACGGAGGGCGGGTCTCAACCCGCTTTCTTTTTTGCCGACATTGCCGCCCGGAAGCGCGCGGCCCAGCCGGGCTTCACTTCCTGTGCCCCGCGCGCCAGCGCGAGCCCATCGGCCTCGACATCCCTCGTCACCACGGATCCCGCTCCCACGATCGCTCCGGCTCCGATGCTCACCGGAGCGACCAGGGCCGAGTTGGAGCCGATGAAGGCGCCTTCGCCGATCACCGTTCCATATTTGAAATAGCCGTCGTAATTGCAGGTGATCGTTCCCGCCCCGACATTGGCGCCCGCGCCCACCTCGGCGTCGCCGAGATAGGTGAGGTGGCTGGCCTTGGCCCCGGCGCCGAGCCTGGCCTTCTTGGTTTCGACGAAATTGCCCACCTTGGCCTTTTCGCCGATGATCGTTCCGGGGCGAAGGCGCGCATAGGGGCCGATCTCGGCGCCGCCCGCGATGGTGGCGCCCTCGATATGGCTGAAGGCCTTGATCCGCACTCCGTCGGCGATGCTCACCCCCGGGCCGAAATAGACGTTGGGCTCGATCGTGACGTCGCGGCCGATCTTCGTGTCGAAGGCGAACCACACCGTCTCCGGGGCGATAAGGGTCGCCCCCTCCGCCATCGCGACCGAGCGCCGCCTCTCCTGCCAGGCGTTTTCCGCGAGCGCGAATTCGGAGCGGCTGTTCGGGCCGATCGCCTCCGAGGCCTCGCCCTCGAGGACGAGGCTGGAGCGGCCCTCGGCGGCCGCGGCCATGACGATGTCGGGCAGATAATATTCGCCCTGCGCGTTGTCGTTGCCGACCCGGCCGAGCAGCGGCCACATGTCCTCTGAGCGGACCGCGAACAGGTTGGAGTTGCACAGGCCGACGCCGCGCTCCTCCTCGGTCGCATCCTTATGCTCGACCATCTTGACGATCCGGCCGTCGGCTCCGGCGACGATCCGGCCATAGGCTCCGGCGTCGGGAGGACGAAAGCCGAGCACGACGCTCGCCGGCGCCGACTCGCCGTGGAGAGCGTCGAGCATCAGGCGCATCGTCCCGGTCCGGATGAAGGGCACGTCTCCGGAAAGGAGAAGCACGTCGCCCGCGAAGCCCGCCAGCGACCGCTCGGCCTGGAGGACGGCATGGGCGGTTCCCAGCTGCGGTTCCTGGACCGCGAACTGGACGTTGCGCCTGCCCAGGGCCGCCTCGAGCTGCTCGCGTCGGTCGCCGACGACGACGACGACCCGCTCGGCGCCCAGGGCCTCGACGCTGTCGAGCAGATGCTCGATCATCGGCCGACCCGCGATCGGGTGCAGCACCTTGTGGAGGTCGGATTTCATTCGCGTGCCCTTGCCGGCGGCAAGGATCACGGCGGCAAGTGGCCTGCTCATGGCGCGCCAATCGCACGGAAAGCCTGCCATTTCCATAGCAGCCGGGCGCGAGCCCATTCCATGGCCGCCTTTCCGTGCTCCACATCATGATATAAGGCTCGACCTCGATCAGGAGGCTCGATGGACGGCAAAGGCACCTACAGGACCCGCGGCGGGAACGGATCGCCGGATACGGCGCGGGTCGTCGACAGGAGCGTCGCCTTCGACCTTCCCGAGCAGCAATATCGCAAGCGCGGCTACAGCCCGCCTTTCGAGGAGCTGGGCTGGCGGCCGTTCGAGGGCCCCGGCGCTTAGGATCCGGATTCGTCATCCCGGCGAAGGCCGTCATCCCGGCGAAGGCCGGGTTCCATGAACGCGCAAGGTGGAGATCGGGGCGGGTTGCCCCCGCCTTTGCTGGAAGCATCGATGTTCATGGATCCCGGCCTTTGCCGGGATGACGGTAGGGCCGGATGACCCTGGAATAGCCGGCAATTCCGGTCCACCGCAATTCCGCCCATCGAGTACGGACCCTAGCCCTTCCTCCGGGCCTTCACCCAAAGGTGCCGGGCGAGCATGGCCGGCGGCATCCTCAGCCAGTGCGACCGGACGTAGAAGCCGAGCCGGGTTGCCGGCCGGGTCGTCCGCCCCCAGCCGTCGCGCGCCAGCAGCCTGCGTTCGAAGAAAATGTCGGGGGCCTTCGAGCCGCTCCAGCCCGCGGTTAATTGGTGCCTGGCACCGATTTTCGAGCGGGAGCGCTCTTTAGAATTCAACGGCTTGGAAATTGGTGCCTGGCACCGATTTATGGGCGTTCCGTAGAGGTGGTGCGCCAAGCGGATCGCGCGTCCAACCGCTGAGCCCAGCCCGTGGCGGGCCGCGCGTTCGCGCAGGGCCGGCCAGAAGCCGGAATCCCGCTCGGCGAACTCGCGCAAGAGGCGGTCGATGTCCCACAGGTTGCGGAGCCCGCCCGCCAGGTCGCCGTCGGCGAACAGGTGGGCGGCGGAATGGACGATCATGTCGGGCGGCGACAGGGTGAAGAGCCCGTCCGCCAGCGGCGAGCGATCCTCGATCATTGCCTCCATGTCCGGCTTCGGCCGGGCGGTGAGCGGCAGGATGGCGTGGTGGACGTCGATCATCCGGTCGCGCTCGCGGTGGATCAGAGGGGGAAGCTCGTGCATCCAGCGGCGGTAATATTGGTCGTCATAGGCATCTTCCTTCACCCACTCCCAGCCGGCGGCGAGCAGGGCGCGCTCGACGTCCGGCAAAGCAAGGCGAGGGACCAGGATGTCGAGATCGCCGATAGAGCGGCCGCGGCCCGCCTCCAGGCCGGCCGCGGCATAAGCGGTGCCCTTGAGCAGGATGACCGGGACACCGAGCGGCGCCAGCGCCCGTCTCGCCATCTCGGCTTCCCACAGCGCCTGGACCCGGGCGGCCTCGCCATCGCGGCGCGCCGCTTCGAGCATCGCCTCGACCCGCGGCGGAAGGTCCAGCCCGCGGAGCCGCCAGGCTAGGCTTCCGGACAGGGACTCGGCGCGGGCGAGAGCGATCAGCGACGTCCAGTCCTTCACCTGCACGGCCGAGGCCGGATCCGCGAGCAGCCGGACGAGCGGTCGGGCGTCCTTCATGCCTCGGCCCACAGCCCGTCGATCAGGGCCTCCGCCTGGGCGGTATCGGCATAGTCGATCGCCTTCGAGGGCAGGGTCCCGACGAATCGGGTGAGGGCCCCGAACCCGGACTCGCCGAGGGCGACGTAATTGGTCGAGGCCTGGGTGAGCCGCATGAAGGCTTCCGCCGCTCCGACCTCCCGGACCGCCGGATCGAGATCGCGCCCGAAGCGCGGGAAGAGGATCAGGGCGGGCCTCGCCGGCTCGCCCATCCGGGCCACCGCCTCGGCGTTGGGGCGAAGATGCCGGATCCTGCCCTTGGGGGTCCCGGTGAGGACCGGGCCGAGCCGGCCGGGATCGATCCCGCCGAGCAGTCCCAGCGACTCGTTCTTGAGGCTGACGGCGCGCGGAAACGGGTGGAGTAGGCCGTCTTCGAGCCCTAGAAGGGCGAATTCGTCGCCCATGAAGCGCCAGCCCCGTTCGCCCAGCAAGGCGCCCAGGGTCGACTTCCCGGCTCCGGAATGGCCGGTCAGCAAAAGCCCCCGTCCGTCTCGCTCGACGCTTGCGGCGTGGAGCAGGAGGAACCTTTTCTGGCCGAGCGCCATCTGCAGGTTCATTCCCATCTCGGCCGCGAGAAGTCCTTGCGCCAGAGGCAGCGGAGCGGCGTCGGGAAGGACGTAATCGCCGCGGATCGCGACCGACGGCCGAAGCCAGCGCCGCCAGAACCGCTCGGCCTCCAGCCGCACCGTGAAGTCGCAGACTCCCTCGGGCTCGGGATAGCCGGCATAGAGCCGGCGCAGCGCCGCCACCGGCTGCCGCCATTGCGACCCGATCCTGAAGGAGACGGGGCCCACCTGAAGCCGGAAATCGTGCCTCATGTCCGCCAGACGAGTCCCGCCGCCTCCAACTCGGCGAGCCGAGCGCCGATGGCTGCGGCGGGATCTTCGGATTCGATGTCGAACGTCTTGGCTATTCGCGACGCGATCTCGGACGCGCTCGCCGGCCCGCCGGCCAAAGCGGCGAGGATCTGCGGCGCCGGCGGGGCGAGGAAATGGGTGAGCCCGGACTTGCGGTGATAGAGGAGCGTGAGGCCTTCGACCTCGGCCGTCCGGATCGTCTCGGGCGGGTCGGCGGCGTAGAGCGACGCGGCCATCGCGGCCGCCCCGCGGCTCAGCGCGGCATCTGCAGCGAGGCGTAGCAGGTGAAGCCGCTCATCCCCGCCTGCAGACGGCGAATATAGTTGGCGTAAGCCTGGGCGGCCTGGCTGTCGACTCCGGCCGGGGCCCGGCCCGAGTTCAGCATGGCCCTGACCTCCTCGCCCTTGAGCGGCCGGGCGAGCGGCGGATAGGCGCCGGCGGTTCCGGCCGGGACGAGGGTCCCGTCGGCGGCGATGAACTGGCCCGCGCCCGCCTGGGGCGCCGGAACCGGAATTTCGCAATTGAGCACGGAGCCGGCGGTCTGGGCCAGAGCCGGCCGGATCGTCACTACCGTGGAGGCCGCGGCGGCGCCGAGCGCAAGCACGACCCGGCGGCTCGGCAGCGCTCCGCTCTCCTCGTCTATTCCGTCGCTTTTGTCGGTCATCGCACTCACACACCTACCCTAAGCCTTCTTTCATAAGGGTAAAGCGTCCCAATGGCGAGACGGGCCGAGCCCGCCCGTCCCGCTTAAGGACGATCGCCGGGAGAAAAATCGTTTCGCCCTCGTTTGTAGGGTCGGGCCGCCGAAGTAGGCGCGGCCGCTTTGTCCAAGGAGGACCATTAACATGAAGACGATTCTTTTCGCCGCGGCCCTGACCCTCGGCACCGCCGCCATGGCCCAGACCGGCAACACGGTCAGCGATCCCTCGCAGAGCATGGGGCCGCGCGGAGTCACCCAGCAGGGCACGGATCCCGACGGCATGGCCTGCACTCCGGCGGGCTACAACGCCAACACGACGGGTTATCAACCTTGCGCTTCCGGCAATTCGAACGCCGCCGCCGGATCGGGCGCAACCCCCCCGCGCTGCTCCAAGACGGTCAAGGATGGCTGCATCCAGGCCTATGAGCGCGGCGTCCGCCGCTAGGGCCGAACGGGGCGCCCGTCGCGGGCGCCCCAACTCCCGTCGTCAACCGCTCCGGGCGCGCTAGGGAGATTCCACCCTTCTCCCGCAAGGACGGGAGAGGGGACTGGCGGCCCATTGTCCTCGCCCACCCCGATCTGTCATGAGCCTCGCGCTTTCAAGATAGCGGGAGGATCCAAAAGCCATGACCATCAGCTTCGAGGGCCGGGTCGCAATCGTCACCGGCGCCGGCGGAGGCCTTGGGCGCGCCTATGCGCTCGAGCTCGCCCGGCGCGGCGCGCGGGTGGTGGTGAACGACCTCGGCGGAGCGCGCGACGGCTCCGGAAGCTCGGACGCGGCGCAGAAGGTGCTCGAGGAGATCGAGTCGGCCGGGGGCGAGGGTCTCGCCAACGGCGCCAGCGTCACCGATCCGGAGCAGGTCGAGGCGATGGTCGCCGAAGCGAAATCGCGCTGGGGCTCGGTCCATATCCTGATCAACAATGCGGGCATCCTGCGCGACAAAAGCTTCGCCAAGATGAGCGTCGAGGATTTCAAGGCCGTCGTCGACGTCCACCTGATCGGCTCCGCAATCTGCACCAGGGCGGTGTGGGAGACGATGCGCCAGCAGGCCTATGGCCGGATCCTGATGACCTCGAGCTCGACCGGCCTCTACGGCAATTTCGGCCAGGCCAATTACGGTGCCGCCAAGCTGGGCGTCGCCGGCCTGGCCAAGACGCTCCATCTCGAAGGCTCGAAATACGATATCCGGGTCAACACGATCGCCCCGACCGCCGCGACCCGGATGACCGAGGACATCTTCCCGCCCGATCTGCTCCCCCTTTTCAACCCGGACAACGTGGTCCCCGCGGCCCTCTACCTCGTCTCCGAGGAGGCGCCGTCGGGCGCGATCGTCGGAGCCGGCGGCGGAGTCGTCCAGGCCGCCTATGTCACCCTCACGCCCGGCCTCGCCCTTCCCGAGGGCCGCCGAACGGTCGAGGAAGTCGCCGCCAATTGGGACAGGATCGCGGACCGGGGCGGGGAGATCGTGCCGGGATCGGGCGCGGAGCAGGCGATGCTGATCCTGAAGGTGTTGCAGGGGGAGTAAGGGGATTCCCCTCCCTGGAAGGGAGGGGCCGGGGGTGGGTAGGCGAGCGAAGCGAGACTTCTTGCTGACCCGGAGATTCGGCCGCCTTCGGCGGACCCACCCCCAGCCCCTCCCTTCCAGGGAGGGGAGTATTGCTGTCTTGCATCACTAATACACTCAGGCTATGGTCCGCCCGTTCAGGGAGGAAAAAACCATGTATAG
The DNA here is from genome assembly GCA_035638835.1 of Allosphingosinicella sp. GTDB lineage: Bacteria > Pseudomonadota > Alphaproteobacteria > Sphingomonadales > Sphingomonadaceae > Allosphingosinicella. The sequence continues at coordinate 16,751 of DASQZF010000097.1, forward strand.
CGACAGCGATCTGGAAGCTGCGGTCGCGGCGGGGGCGATGAGCCCCGAGGCCGCCTCCGGGCTTCGCAATCACGTGGCGGCGCGGGGCGGGGGCGCCGCGGTCGACGAGGAGCATTTCCGGCTCCTCACCGGCTTCAACGACATCTTCGTGGGGATCGCCGCGGCGATCCTGTTGTTCGCCGTCGCCTGGATCGGCAACGCGGTCGGACCGCATGTCGACAGCGACGGACCCACGCCCTTCGCCGGCCTGTTCGTCGCCGCCACCGCCTGGGGCCTGGCCGAATTCTTCACTCGCAAGCGGCGAATGGCGCTTCCGAGCATCATCCTGCTTCTCGCCTTCACGGGAGGAGTGCTGCTCACCGCCTTCGTCACCCTGGTCCTTGCCGTCGGCGAGGCGAATCTGGAGAATAACGAGCGGGCCATAGCGCTCCTCGCGGCGGCCTCCGCCGCGGTCGCGGCGGGCGCCACCTGGCTCCACTGGCGCCGGTTCCGGGTCCCGATCACCGTCGCGGTGGCGGCGCTCGCATTGGTGGGCGTGGCTCTGGCCCTGATCGCCTCGGCGGTCGGCGGCGATGCGCCGGATTTGACGATGGAGCGTATCATGCTTGCGAGCGCGCTGGTGCTCGGCCTCGGAGTCTTCGTCTTCGCCATGTGGTGGGATTCGTCCGACCGGGCCCGCGAGACCCGCCGGTCCGACGTCGCCTTCTGGCTCCATCTCCTTTCGGCGCCGCTGATCGTCCATCCGATCTTCTCGCTGCTCGGACTGACCGACGGCGATGCGACGATCGGGGAGGCCCTGGTCGTGCTCGGGGTCTACGTCCTGCTCGGCCTCACCGCCCTGGCGATCGACCGGCGGGCCTTGCTCGTCTCGGCCCTCGCCTACGTATTGTTCGCACTGATCAGCCTGTTCCGCCAGTTCGGAGCGGTCGAGCTCAACATCGCGCTCGCCGCCTTCGTGATCGGTTCGGGCCTGCTCCTGCTCTCGGCCTTCTGGCACGGAGTGCGCCGCTCGGTCGTCCGCCCGTTGCCGCCGGGGCTGCAGGCGAGGTTGCCGGTGACGGAAAGGGCGGTGGCGGCCTAATCTTGCCTCCCCATCGCAAGATGGGGAGGGGGACCACCGAAGGTGGTGGAGGGGTGATCTGGCGCGGGCCTGGTCAGGTCACCCCTCCACCACACTTCGTGTGGTCCCCCTCCCCATGCTGCGCATGGGGAGGCAAGGATCAGGCGTTCACGGCCTTGATCAGCCGCCGCTCGAGCGGGGCGAGCACCGGGCCGAGCTCGTCGCCTCGGCGGAGCACCATCCCGGCCTCGTTGACCAGGGCCCACATGCCCTGGCGGTTGCGAAGGCCGGGCTTCTTCTCGATCCTGTATTCGGGCCGCTCGGCGGTCCGGCGGAAGGCCCGGAAGGCGGCTCCGTCGCGGCCGAATTCGACCGCATAATCGCGCCACAGCCCCGCCGCCACCATCCGTCCGTAAAGGTCGATGATCCGGTTCAGCTCAGCCCGGGTGAAGCCGATCTGCGGCGAGGAGGCTCCCGGAAAAGGGAGGATGCTGCCCATCAGGCGCGGCCGCGCCCCTTTCTGTCCCGGCCGTCCCGCTCCTCGATCAGCTCGGCGAGCCGGCACCTGAGGCTCTCCACCTCGCCCTGAAGCGTTTCGAGCTTCTGGGCGGCCGGATCCGACTGCTCGTTGCAGGGCGTCGCGTAGGGGAGGAAATTGCCGGAGCTGCTCTGCTCGGCGCTGACCAGGGTGGAGCGCGCGGGAATGCCGACCATCGTCGCGCCCTCGGGCACGTCCTTGGTGACGACCGCATTGGCGCCGATCCTGGCGCGCTGGCCCACGACGATCGGACCCAGGACCGCGGCTCCGGAGCCGATGATCACCTGGTCGCCGATCGTGGGGTGGCGCTTGCCGGCGACTCCGTCGGTCGGGTTGGTGCCGCCAAGGGTGACGTGCTGGTAGATGGTGACGTCGTCGCCGATCACGGCCGTCTCGCCGATCACGACGAAGCCGTGGTCGATGAAGAAATTCCGCCCGACCGCGGCGCCGGGATGGATGTCGATCGCGGTCAGGAACCGGCTGATATGGTTGACGAGGCGGGCCAGGAAATAGAGCTCGCCCTTGTAGAGCCAGTGGGCCAGGCGATGGAAGCCGAGGGCCCAGACGCCGGGATAGAGGAGCACTTCCCACCGGCTGCGGGGCGCTGGATCGCGGGCCTTGATCGAATCGAGATAAGCGAAAAGTCCCGGCAGCATAACCACTCCCCACACTGCGCCTTACGGGCAAGGTAAGACGGGTTCGGGCAAATTGCCAGCCGTCGTCGCAGATACACCTTTCCCGCGGGAAGCGAGACCTTTGCATAAGTCGGCTGCTGATAGCCCCTCCCCTTCAGGGGAGGGGTTGGGGTGGGGGCTGTCTGCTCGCTTCACGGGCCTCAGCGAACATTCTCTCCCACATCCCCCACCCCAACCCCTCCCCTGAAGGGGAGGGGCTTTGCCTCCGCGCTTCGCAAGGTCTGTGCAAAGCTCCGGCCTTCGCCGGGAGCGGCCTCACCCGCCCGCCGGCGCCGGAAACAACCTGGCCCGCTCGAGCCTCAGCCCCGCCGCCCGCCCCGCCGGAGGGGCCTCGCGGCCGCCGGTCCTGACGTCGATGAGCGGGTCGACCCCCGGTATCTTGCCCTCGATCCTCGTCATCCCGCCGAGGTGGACGGCCTGGCAGATCTGCATGGGCAGCGCCCCGGCCGCGCCTTCCTCGACCAAGGTCGCGTCGTGCGGCCGGAAGTAGAGCAAAGCGGGCCCGTCCGGGCACGGCTCCACCGCAACGTCGACCGCCTCGCCGCCGAACATCACCCGGCCCCCTTCCACGGTGACCGGGATCCGGTTCGAATCGCCGACGAAATCGAAGACGAAGGCGGTGGCGGGCTCGTCGTAGATGATCTGCGGCCTGGCGACCTGGACGATCAGTCCCTGGTCCATCACCACCACCCGGTCGGCGAGCTCCAGGGCCTCCTCCTGGTCGTGGGTGACGAAGACCGACGTAAGGCCCATCCGGTCGTGAAGATCCCTCAGCCAGCGGCGCAATTCCTTGCGGACCTTGGCGTCGAGCGCTCCGAACGGCTCGTCGAGCAGGAGCAGCTTGGGGTCGACGGCAAGCGCCCGGGCCAAAGCGACCCGCTGGCGCTGCCCGCCCGAAAGCTGGGCCGGGTAGCGCTTGCCGAGATGGCCGAGCTGGACGAGCTCGAGGAGCTCCTGCGAACGGCGCTGGATCTCGGCCCGCTTCGGCCGCTCGCGCCGGCGCTTCACGGTCAGCCCGAAGGCGACGTTGTCGGCGACGTTCATATGCGGGAACAAGGCGTAATGCTGGAAGACGAAGCCGATCCTCCGATCCCTGACCCCGAGACCGGTGACGTCCTGGCCTTCGAACAAGACGGTCCCGGCGTCGGGGAATTCAAGGCCGGCCATGATCCTCAGCAAGGTCGTCTTGCCCGAGCCCGAGGGTCCGAGCAGGGCCAGGAACTCGCCCGGCTTCGCCTCAAGGCTGACCCCGTTGAGCGCAGCGAAATTGCCGAAGCGCTTCACCACATTGTCGACCGCGATGCTCAATGGCCTCCGCCTTTTCCATGATAGCCGTAGCGCCACTCCAGCGCGCTCTTGAGCACCAGGGTGAGCAAGGCGAGCAAAGCGAGCAGCGAAGCGACCGCGAAAGCCGCCGCGAAATTATATTCGTTGTACAATATCTCGACGTGGAGCGGCATGGTGTTGGTCTTGCCGCGGATATGGCCCGAGACGACCGACACCGCTCCGAACTCGCCCATCGCCCGGGCGTTGCACAGCAGGACGCCGTAGAGCAGGCCCCAGCGGATGTTGGGCAAGGTGACGTGCCAGAAGGCCTGCCAGCCGCTCGCCCCCAGCGACACCGCCGCCTCCTCGTCGCCTCGGCCCTGCTCGGTCATCAGCGGGATGAGCTCGCGCGCGACGAACGGGAAGGTGACGAAGATCGTGGCGAGCACGATCCCCGGCACGGCGAAGATGATCTCGATGTCGTTCGCGACGAGCCAGTCGCCGAACCAGCCCTGGGCTCCGAACAGGAGCACGTAGATCAGGCCCGACACGACGGGCGAGACCGAGAAGGGCAGGTCGATGAAGGTGACGAGGATGGACTTGCCGGGGAAATCGAACTTGGCGACCGCCCAGGCGGCGGCGAGGCCGAAGGCGACGTTCACCGGGACCGCGATCGCCGCGACCAGCAGGGTCAGCTTGATCGCGGCGATCGCGTCCGGCTCGGTGATGCTTTCGAGATAGACCCCGACCCCGCCGCGAAGCGCTTCGACGAACACGGCGACGAGCGGCAGCAGAAGGAACAAAGCGAGGAAGACCATGGTCACTCCAAGCAGGACCATCCGGCCGAGGCGGCCGTCCGAAGCGGGGCGGGCCGCCATCAGTCGATGCTCCGGCTTCTGGCCCAGGCCTGGAGGAGGTTGATGAGCAGAAGCAAAGCGAACGAGATGACGAGCATCACCGCCGCGATCGCGGTCGCCCCGGCATAATCATATTGCTCGAGCTGGGTGACGATCAGCAGAGGCGCGATTTCGGAGCGGAAGGGCATGTTGCCGGCGATGAAGATCACAGATCCATATTCGCCCACCCCCCGGGCCAGGGCCATCGCGAAGCCGGTCAGCCAGGCGGGGAGGATTGCGGGAAGGATCACCAACCGCATCGTCTGGAGCCGGCTTGCGCCGAGCGACTGGGCCGCTTCCTCGATCTCCGCGCTGATATCCGCGAGCACCGGCTCGACGGAACGAACGACGAAGGGCAGGCCGATGAAGATCAATGCGACGACGATCCCGAGCGGGGTGAAGGCGACCTTGATCCCGAGCGGCACCAGATACTGGCCGAGCCAGCCATTTTCCGCATAGAGGGCGGTGAGCGCGATCCCCGCAACCGCCGTCGGCAGGGCGAAGGGGAGGTCGACGAGCGCGCTGACGATCCTCTTGCCCGGGAAATCGTGCCGGACCAGCACCCAGGCGATGAGCAGCCCGAAGACCCCGTTGACCGCGGCCGCCGCGAAGGCGGTGCCGAAGCTCACCTTGTAGGCCGAAAGCGCCCGTTCGGAGAGGGCGACCGCGACGAAATCGTTCCAGCCCAGGCCCGCGGTCCGGATGAAGACCGCGCTCAGCGGGATCAGGACGATGAGGCACAGCCAGGCGAGGGTGAAGCCGAAGGTCAGTCCGAAACCGGGCAAGGCGGTGCGCTCGCCGAACCAGCGGCGGCTCCCGCCCCGCGGGATGCTCGTTTCGAGGGCGAGGGAGCCGGTCGTCATCGGGGCTCGACGTCGACCGAATCAGGCGTCGCGGCTCCCGCCGGGCAAATCGTCGCAATGCGCATCCTCACCCTCTCTTTGCCGGCCAATCGATTCGCCCGTAGCGGCAGCTTGCTAGTCAACCAGTGCAGTTGACAAGCGATTCGATGAACGGCCCCGGCGGCGAGGCAGGGGGAGACCCGTCATCCCGGCGGAGGCCGGGACCGTTGCATAAGTCGCCGGGCCTTAGCCCCTCCCCTTCAGGGGAGGGGTTGGGGTGGGGGCTGTCTGCTCATCTCACCGGCGTCAGCGAACAGTCTCACCCACATTCCCCACCCCAACCCCTCCCTGAAGAGGAGGGGCTTTGCCTCCGAGCGTTTCCCAAGGGTCATGCGGAGCTCCCGCTTAAGCCGGGATGACGTCACAATTTGAACAGCCCCCGCGCCGCCTCGACCTCGTCCTTGATGAACCGAACCGCGGCCCGCACCCGGGCCAGCTCCGCCAGGTCCTGGTGGACGGCAAGCCAGAGCGACCGGGTCAGGCTTATTTCTTCCGGAAGCACCCGCACCAGGCCGCCTTCCTCCCTGGCGAGGAAGGCCGGCAGCACGCAAAGCCCCGCCCCGGCCAGGGTCGCGCGAGTCTGGGCGACCAGGTTGCTGCTTTCTACCGAGGTCGTCCCGCCGGGCGCGACGTGCTGGAGGACGTCGAGCTCGGGAAAATGGAGCAATTCGCCGATATAGCTGACGAACCGGTGCCGGACGAGATCCTCGGAGGAAGCGATGTCCGGCGCCTCGCGGAGGTAGGCGGGCGCGGCGTAGAGACCCAGATCGTAATCGATCAGCTTGGCGACGTTGAGCCGTCCGGCCGGCGGCCGGCTGACCGTGATCACGACGTCCGCGTCGCGCCGGGCAAGGCTGAAGACGGCGGGGGCGGCGACCAGCTGGATGGTGAGGCCTGGATGCTTCGCCTTCAGCCCGCCGATCCGGGCCGCGAGGAAATAGCTTCCGAATCCCTCCGGCGCTCCGATCCGGACCGTGCCCGCGACCGAGGTCGAGCTTCCCCCGACCGCCTCGCCGGCGCCGAGCGCGAGCCGCTCCATCTCCTCGCCGATCGGCATCAGGCGTTGCCCGTGATCGGTGAGCGTGTAGCCCGACGGGCTTCGGTCGAAGAGCTTGGTCCTCAGCGAATGCTCGAGCGCGCCGATCCGCCTCGAAAGCGTCGAATGGTCCACCCCGAGCCTGGCCGCGGCCGCGGTGAGCCTTCCGCTGCGCGCCACGGCGAGGAAGGCTCGGACGTCGTTCCAGTCGAAATCGGCCATGAGTATGGGAATATATGCACAACGGTTTCGGCACAATCCCGCTGGAGAGGAAGGAACTTTCGTGAGAGTGAAGCTCATCCCCTGGAGAGGCAGAAACCCATGTTCGACGCTCGGACGGCCACCGCTTTTGCGGATCTCGAATATCTCACCGCCCGCCCGGCTGCGGATTTCGACACGCCCGCCGATCCCGAAGCGGGCTGGGCGAGCCGGAACCCGGACCGGGCCATGCTGTTCCTGTACGTCAGCCCCCGCGAGTGCGGCGCGCTCGAGGAATTGATGGCGCTCTGATTTCGTCGCCCCGGGTTAGTTCGTCATCCCGGCGAAAGCCGGGACCTCAGGACGAGAAGGCGCGGCGGGTCTCCCCGAGGTCCCGGCTTTCGCCGGGATGATGTGGGGGGTAAGGGAGCCCGCATGTCACAGAATCAGCCCCCCGCCACCGTCTTCAAGCTCCCCGATACCCTGCCCAATCCGGCGGATCTCGCCGAAGCCTGGGCGAAGGTGGTCGCCAACGCCGTCCACCTCGCCACCAGCGCGGCCTCGAAGCCGCTCGACTCCCACACCCCCAAGCCCTTCGACGCGGCCGCCCCGGCGCGCGCTTTCGGCGAATTCGCGGCGCATCTTTGGACCCACCCGCAAGAGCTCATCAAGGCCCAGCAGAAGGCCGCTTCCGACTGGCTGAAGCTGTGGCAGTCCGCCGCCTCGCGCGCTTCCGGAAAGCCGGTCGACCCGGTCGCCGCCCCGGAACGCGGAGACCGCCGCTTCAACGACCCGGCCTGGAGCGAGGAGCCGGTCTTCGACTATCTCAAGCAGGCCTATCTGCTCACCGCCAAACGCGCCCTCGAAATCGTCGAGGAAGCCGAAGGGCTGGACGAGGGCACCCGCACCCGGGTCGAATTCTTCACCCAGCAATATCTGAACGCCATCTCGCCCGCGAACTTCGCCTTCACCAATCCCGAAGCGATAAGGAAGGCGATCGACACCGGCTCGATCAGCCTGCTCTCCGGCCTCGCCAATCTCCTCGCCGACGCGGCCGAGACCCCGGGCATCGTCCAGCGCCGGGCCGCCGCCGAGTTCGAGCTGGGCGTGGACATCGCCGCCACCCCGGGCAGCGTGGTCTACCGCAACGAGATGATGGAGCTCATCCAATACGCCCCGGCGACGGACGAGGTCTGGAAGCGACCGATCCTCTACGTGCCGCCTTTGGTGAACAAATATTACCTTCTCGATCTCCAGCCCAAATCCTCGCTGATCCGCTGGCTGGTGGAGGAGGGCCATACCGTCTTCGTCATTTCCTGGGTCAATCCGGGGCCCGAGCTCGCCGACAAGGGGCTCGCCGACTATATCCGCCAGGGACCGATCGAGGCTCTGGGCGCGATCGAGAAGGCGACCGGCGAGCGCGAGGTCGACATGTTCGGCTTCTGCATGGGCGGGACCCTGGTCGCAATCGCGCTCGCCTGGCTGGCGGCGAAGGGGCAGGGGGGGCGAGTCGCCTCCGCCACGACGATCGGGACGATGTTCGATTTCTCGCATCTCGGCCAATGGGCGACCTTCTCCGAGCCCGAGCAGCTGCGGGCGATGGAGCGGCATCTGCTTCACAAGGGCTTCATGGCCGCCCAGGACCTGCAGGCGCTGTTCAGCGCGGTCCGGGCCAACGACCTGATCTGGTCGTCGGTGGTCAACCACTATCTCCTCGACCGCGAGGCTCCGCCCAGCGACATCCTCCACTGGTTCGCCGACGGAGCCCACATACCGCGCGCCTTCCTTCTCGAATGGGCCCGGGACGTCCTTCGCGACAACAAGCTCGCCAAAAGCGAGCTCGAGCTCGACGGGGTCGGGATCGATCTCGGCGCGGTGAAGACCCCCTTGCTCGCGATCAGCCTCAAGGACGATCACGTCTCGGCCTGGCAGGCCACCTACGACAGCGCCCGGCTGGCCGGGGGCGAAGTGCGCTTCCTGCTGGGCGGGAGCGGCCACAATGCCGGGGTCATCAACCCGCCCAGCGCCAACAAGCACGGCTTCTGGACCAATGGCGCGATGCCGGAGACGGCCGAAGCCTGGCTCGAAGGCGCGGTTCGCGAGGAAGGCAGCTGGTGGCCGCACTGGCAGGCGCTGCTCTGCGACGGCGGCAAAGCGCCGAAGGTCGGGGCGCGGGTTCCCGGCAAGGGCAAATTGAAGGCGCTCGAGCCGGCGCCGGGTTCCTACGTTAGGAACCGGGGATAATTCTCCCCTCCCTGGAAGGGAGGGGCCGGGGGTGGGTAGGCGAGCGTAGCGAGACTTCTTCGCTGATTCGGAGTTTCGACCGCCTTCGGCGGACCCACCCCTAACCCCTCCCTTCCAGGGAGGGGGATTAAAGTCCCGACGGACCGGCCACTTGGAGGCCCCGACGATCCTCGCCGAGATTCCGTACGGTGCCTTGAAGCTGCCTCAGCCTCGAGCCCCGCGCCACCGCCTGCCGCTGAAGGCTCGCCCGGACGAACATGCGCCACTGCGCGTCGTCGGCACTTGCGAGCATCGTCGGCGCGTTCGCGGCGGCGGCCAGGATCAACATTCCAATCATCATCGAATTCCTTCTCTCCTCTTGGTAAACGGACAGGGTAAGGATCGGGTTAACCATCGGGACAGCCGCCGATGATCGGTTCCCGCCTTTCTCAAGGCGACAAAGGCCGGGGCGCTGGGCTAAGGCGGGGCCATGAGGAAATCCGCCACCGAAATCATGCAGGAGATCGTGGCCGCCGCCGTGCTCGATTCGATCGCGGCCCTGAAGGCCGCGTCGAAGGGGCTGCCCAACAACCTGCTTCGCGACCTCAACGCGATCCACGCCAACACCACGCTGGCGGATCTTCCCGCCGAGGTTCAGGCCGCGATAGCCGCAAGCGTTCGAGCGGCTTTCTCGAGGCTTCAGAAGGAAGGCTATTCAGTCTCGGGCGGCGAGCCCGCGACTCCGCGTCCGCCGCGCCCCGGAACAACTCCGCCGGCGGGCCAGCACCGGCCCTTCCGCCGTCCCCCGCCCAAGCGCGACGGCCCGGCGCCGGGCCGACCTCCGGGCAAGGGCGGCGGCGGCCGTCCGCCTCGCAAGCCCACGCCGCGCTGAGACGGCGGGCGGACCTCGATCGGATCCTTTGAAGCGGATCCTCGTCCTCGGCGGCTACGGGACGTTCGGCGGCCGGATCGCCGTCCGAGGCGCCGCGGCGGGATTCGAGATGCTCGTCGCCGGCCGAAGCCTTGCCCGGGCCGAAGCCTTCTGCGCGGGCCGGGAGAGGCTCGTCCCGGTCGCTCTGGAGGGAGGCCTCGCCGAAACGCTCCAGCGGCTCCGCCCGTTCGCCCTGGTCGACGCCGCGGGACCGTTCCAGGGCTCCGGCTACGGGACGGCCCGCTCCGCGATCGCCGCCGGCTGCCATTATCTCGACATTGCCGACGGCTCCGAATTCGTCGCCGGGATCGCGGCGCTCGACTCGGAGGCGAAGGATGCGGGGCTCTCGGTCCTGTCCGGAGCCTCGAGCGTTCCGGCGCTTTCCGGAGCGGTCGCCGCAAGCCTGGCCGAGGGCCTCGACCGCTCGACCGCCGTCGAGATCGCGCTCAGCGCGTCGAGCCGCGGCACCGCCGGCCGTTCGGTGACCGCAGCGATCCTCTCTTATGTCGGCCGCCCCGTCAGGCTCCGCCGCGGCGGGCGCTGGACCCGGGCCCATGGCTGGCAGGGCCTTCGCCGCTTCGACTTCGAGGTCGAAGGCGCTCCCCCGCTTCGCCGCCGCCTCGCCGCCCTCGCCGACGTGCCCGACCTCGCCTTGCTTCCCGAGCGCCTTCCGGGACGCCCGGCGGTGAGCTTCTTCGCAGGCACCGATGCGCCCTGGCACAATCTGGGCCTGTGGCTCCTCAGCTGGCCGGTCCGCTGGGGACTGTTCCGCCGGCCCGAGCGGTTCGCCGGCCTGCTCTCGACCCTGCAACGCTGGACTCGCGGCCCCGGCTCGCTCCGCTCCGCTTTCGAGATGCGCCTGTTCGGCACCGCCCAAGGCAAAAGGCTGGAACGGCGCTGGACCCTGATCGCGGAGCGAGGGGAGGGCCCGGAAATCCCGAGCCTCGCGCTTCCCCTGCTGCTGTGCAAGCTCGCCGAAGGATCGCTCGACCCCGGAGCGCGCGATTGCGGCGGCCTGCTCTCGCTCGAGGATTTCGAGCCCGGCCTGGCGGGCCTCGCCGCGGTCCATTCGGGCATCGAGCGAGCGCTTGCGCCGCCGCTCTACGCCCGGGTGATGGGGGAGCGCTTCTCCGCCTTGCCGCCGGCGGTGCGCGCGATCCACGAGGTGCTTCGCGACGGCGGCGCGTCCGGCGAGGCGCAGGTTCGCCGCGGCCGCAATCCCCTCGCCCGGCTGATCGCCTCACGCTTCGGTTTTCCGGAGCAGGGCGCCCATCCGCTCCACGTCGCCTTCGCCGAGCGCGGCGGGACGGAGCGCTGGACCCGCGATTTCTCCGGCCGCACCTTCTCGAGCCTCCTCTCGGAGCGCGGCGGCCTGCTCACCGAAAGCTTCGGGCCCCTGCGGTTCGCCTCCGACCTGCCGTCCGACGGCAACGGGCTTCGAATGATCATGCGCCGCTGGTGGCTCGGCCCGTTGCCGCTGCCCATGGCCATGGCGCCGCGTTCCGAAGCGCGCGAGTGGGAGGAGGGGGGTCGCTTCCACTTCGACGTGCCCATCGCACTGCCTCTGCTCGGCCTCCTGGTCCATTATCGGGGCTGGCTGGAGCCGTCGGAGGGCTTGGAAGGGTGAGGGATGAATGAAGTGACCGTCTCGGGCGGCTGCCACTGCCGCGCCGTCCGCTTCGAGGCGGAAGCGCCGGGCGCGGTGGAGGTGCTCGACTGCAACTGCTCGATCTGCTCGGCAACCGGATTTCGCCACCTCATCGTTCCGCATTCCGAATTCCGGCTCCTGTCCGGAGAGGGGGTCCTCACCCATTATCGCTTCGGCACCGGCGCGGCGGACCATCTCTTCTGCTCGGTCTGCGGAGTGAAGAGCTTCTACCAGCCGCGGTCGCACCCGGAGGCGTGGAGTCTCAACGTCAATGCGCTCGACGACGTCTCCGGGCTTTCGGTGACGGTGCGAAGCTTCGACGGCCGCAACTGGGAGAAGGCCCGGAAGGCGCTTCGACCTTAGCCGCCAACTCCATTCCGTCATTGCGAGCGTAGCGAAGCAATCCAGTGCGGCTTCGGAGGCCCGCTGGATTGCTTCGTCGCTTCGCTCCTCGCAATGACGGAGTCAAAGCCGTTCTGCCGCTTGCCCGCTTCGCCTTCGCCCGCTTACACAAGCGCAAAGGACCAAGGGGGGCATGAATGGCGACGGCGGTATCCGGCGATCATGTGATCGACGCGAAGAGGAATCGGCTGGTCATCGTCGCGTCGACGCTCGGCACAGTCTTCGAATGGTATGATTTCTTCATCTACGGCACGCTCGCCGTGGTCATCGGCAAGCAATTCTTCCCGGCGCAGAGCGAGACCGCCCAGTTCCTCCTCGCTTTGGCCACCTTCGGAGTCGGCTTCGGGGTCCGCCCGCTCGGAGCGGCGCTGTTCGGCTATCTCGGCGACAGGCTGGGGAGGAAATACACCTTCCTCGTCACCATCACCCTGATGGGAGTCGCGACCGCCGCCGTTGGACTCCTCCCCGGCTATGCGGCGATCGGAACGGCGGCGCCCGCCTTGCTCGTCTTCCTGAGGGTGCTCCAGGGGCTCGCTCTTGGCGGCGAATATGGCGGCGCGGCCATCTACGTCGCCGAGCATGCGCCCCGCCACAAGCGCGGCTTCTACACCAGCTTCATCCAGGCCGGCGTGATCGGGGGATTCCTTCTCTCGGTCGCCATCGTCCTGGTCTCGGAGCTGTTCGTCGACAAGGGCGAGTGGGAATCCTGGGGCTGGCGGATCCCCTTCCTCTTCTCCGTCGTGCTCCTGGCAATCTCGCTCTGGGTGCGCCTCAAGCTCAAGGAGAGCCCGGTCTTCCAGGCGATGAAGGATTCCGGCGAGATCGCCAAGAACCCGCTGAAGGAAACCTTCGCCAGCCGCTCCAACGTCAAGCTGGTCCTCGTCGCCTTGTTCGGGATCGCCGCGGGCCTCACCGTCATCTGGTACACCGCCCAGTTCCAGGCGATGTACTTCCTTCAGAACGCCCTGAGGATCGAGGATACCGCCGCCCGGGCGATGATCGGCGCCGCGGCTGCAATCTCCATGGGATGGTTCATCCTGTTCGGCTGGCTCTCCGACCGGGTCGGCCGCAAGGGGCCGATCGTGATCGGCTATGCGCTCACCATCGTCCTCATCTTCCCGCTCTTCCACTGGATGGCCTCGGCCGCCAATCCGGAGCTTTCGGCGGCGATCCGGAAAAATCCGGTCGTCGTCACCGGAAGCGACTGCACCTACGCCCCCTTCGCCAAGGTCCAGCCCACCGAGTGCGGCAAATTGCTCGATGCGCTGTCGAAGAAGGGCATCGCCTATTCGACGCTCGAAGCGCCCGCCGGCGCTCCCGCCGGAGTCACGATCGGCGGTGTGTCGGTGGACGCCTCCGATCCCGGCTCGCTCGATTTCGGGCTCAGGATCGCGGGCTACAAGCTGGAGAAGAGCTCGCCCACTTTCGGCCAGGCGCTCCAGGTGATCCTCGCCATCGTGCTCATCGGCCTGTGCTCGGGAATGACCTACGGTCCCGTGGCGGCACTGCTCGTGGAGCTGTTCCCGGCGCGGATCCGCTACACGTCCATGTCGATCCCCTACCATATCGGCACCGGCTATTTCGGCGGATTCCTTCCCTTCATCAGCCAGTATATCGTCGCCAAGACGGGCGATCCCTTCGCCGGCCTCTGGTACACGGTCGCGGTGGTGGCGATGGCGCTGGTCGTGACCCTGTTCTGGCTTCCGGAGACGGCGGGCAAGGAGCTGGAATAGCCGCATCCCCTCCCTGGAAGGGAGGGGCCAGGGGTGGGTAGGCGAGCGAAGCGAGACTTTCTGCCGGTTCGGAGTTTCGGCCGCCTTTGGCGGACCCACCCCCGGCCCCTCCCTTGCAGGGAGGGGAGCGGGGTTTCCCCGGACGTCCGCTCCCGCTATCCGCCCCTCGTGACCGAGCCTCATTCACCGCTTCGACTCCTGCTCGACGGCGAGGCTCTCGTCGCCAATTGGAAGTGGCTGGAGCGGCGAGGCGCCGGCGCCGCCTGCGGGGCGGCGGTCAAGGCCGACGGCTACGGCCTCGGCGCCCGCGACATCGTCGATCGGCTCGCGCGGGCCGGCTGCCGCGATTTCTTCGTCGCCACCTGGTCCGAGGCCGAGAACCTCCTCCCGTCGCTGGGGGGGGCCTCGGTTTCCGTCCTTCACGGTTTCGCCGCGGAGGATCTGCCCCGCCTCGCCGGCTCCCCGGCCCGCCCGGTGCTGAACACTCCGCTCCAGGTCGAGCGGTGGAAGGAAGCGGGCAAAGGCCGTCCCTGCGACGTCATGATCGACACTGGGATGAACCGCCTCGGCCTCGATCCCGCGGCGGTGGGGGAGGGGCTTCTCGACGGGCTCGAGATCGACACCCTGATGAGCCACCTCGCCTGCGCGGACGAGGACGATCGGATGAACGGGCGCCAGTTGGCCGGCTTCCGGGAGATCGCCTCGCTCGTGCCCGCTGCGCGCCGAAGCCTCGCCAACAGCGCGGGAATTTGCCTCGGCTCCGAATACGCCTTCGATCTCACCCGTCCCGGCCTCGCCCTATACGGCGGAGTGCCGAGGCGCGAGGCGGCCGGCCAGATCCGCCAGGTCGTCCGGGTCGAGGCCAGGATCGTGCAGCGGCGGCGGGTCGAGGCCGGTGGCTCGGTCGGCTACAATTCGACCTGGGTCGCAAAGGCTCCGGCCGAGCTCGCGATCCTCAACATCGGCTATGCGGACGGCTATCTCCGCGGCTTCTCCGGCGCCGGGCGAGCCCGGCTCGGGCGCGGCCACGCGCCGGTGGTCGGCCGGGTGTCGATGGACCTGACCGCGCTCCTGGTCGACGAAGCACCGGAGCTGGAGGAAGGCGACTGGGTCGAGCTCGAATACGCCCTCCCGGCCGCGTCGGCCCAGTCCGGGCTTTCGCAATATGAGCTTCTCACCACTCTGGGGGAAAGGCACGATCGGGTGTGGCGCTGAGCCGACCGACGTCATCCCTCGAGGCCATGCGCTCTCCCAAGGCGCGGGACGCCGCCTGGGATCGCAATCCTACCTCTGGAGCGCGATAGCTTTATGTTGATCCGTCATTGCGAGGAGCGAAGCGACGAAGCAATCCAGTGTCGTTCGAGGCCGCACTGGATTGCTTCGCTTCGCTCGCAATGACGAGGTGGATCGGCCTGACCCCATCACGCTCTAAATCTCAGGCTCGTACGCGACGATGATTTGCATGCGTTCCAGCGCCTCCACCAGCCTCTTGAGCTCCGCTTCGTCGAGATGGGGGAAGGTGGCGGCCAGCTGCTGAAGTGAAAATCCCGCCTGCTCGAGGATCCACTCCGCGGCTCCCGCAGCCGATTCGAGCGGCAGACTTCGGCCGGCACTCGTGAGCACCGTCATAGGCCCTTCGCGGCTGAACTCGATAGGTCGTTCGGTCCTTGCGAAGAAGTCGAGCCGCCGCCGCTCGGGAAGATCGAAGGCGACGTTTCGTTCGACCAATTGGCGTTGCCTGTTGCCGAGCTTTGCCGCGAAGGCCCGGCTCGTCAAAATCTGCATCATCCGCTCGCCGAGCGACGTCAGCTTCTCCGCCAGATCCCGCTCGTTGCTACTCCGCGCGTCGGGGAGATATTCGCGGAAGGCGGAATGGAGGATCGCCTCCTCTTCCAGCAGCCGGAACAAGGCGCGACCGTCGAGCGGCGTGACGGAAAGAGTCACGTGAAGAGACGCCCCGCTGCTCGCCAGAGCGTCGTGGCAGAAGCCGCGCGGGATATAGAGCATGTCTCCCGGCCGCATCCGCACCTGCATCGCCACCCGGCCTTTGGAGGCATCGATCACCGCTTTGGCGTTAGCGGCGCGCGGCGCTTCGATCGGCGCC
The DNA here is from genome assembly GCA_035638835.1 of Allosphingosinicella sp. GTDB lineage: Bacteria > Pseudomonadota > Alphaproteobacteria > Sphingomonadales > Sphingomonadaceae > Allosphingosinicella. The sequence continues at coordinate 32,383 of DASQZF010000097.1, forward strand.
TCTACCCGGTTCTCGTAGATGTTCCACACCTTCTCGCCCTCGCACTGGACGGCGAACACTTCATGCACATCGAAATGGGAGTTGAAGGCCTGGATTCCCTTGAACGAACAATAGAGGTTGGCCTCTGCGCGGCCGGCGAAAAGCTCCGACAGGCTGGCGGCGAGTGCGAGCACTTCCGGCGATATTTCGTGGACGGCCCCCGCCAGGAGGGTGGCCCCCATCTGGAGGAATACGTCCACCTTGGCGAGGTTCGCCCGGCGCACCACTCCGCCGAGGGTCTCCACGCTGTCCAGGTAGAGATGGTCGGTGACGGGCACGCCTTTGAAGATGAGCTTGATATTGGCTTCGCTCCAATGTGAGGGGAGGCCAAGGAGCTCATTGAGCTTGTTCCAGCCGATGAGGCCCCGCGCCTGCGCGTTCCCGGCGGAAATGTGCAGCGGCTTTTTCCCGTACCAATGCCTGAGGAACTCCTCGGTCGACATGGGTGCGATCAGATCTTCGAAGCGCATCTGCCGTGGATATTCCGTCGGACCGGGAGTGTCCACCGCCGAGGGAAGCCGCGTGGCTGTGCCCGTCTCCAGCGTCGGTCCCGGTCGAGGTCGCGCCTGGCCGGTGGAGAACCGAATCCCGAAACAAGTCCAGGGCGACGAGCCGGCGAAACCCTGGGGCCACTCGGCTGTTCAACCCCCCATGGCCCGCATCGCCCACCTTTCGGACATCCATTTCGGCTGCCAGGACGACAAGGTCGTCGACGGCGCCAACGCCTGGCTCCAGGAGCAGCAGCCCGACCTG
>DASQZF010000098.1:0-9870 GCA_035638835.1 Allosphingosinicella sp.
CCGGCCAGCAGGCGCAGATCGGCTACGTCGAGCCGCGCGGGACGACGATCAACGGAATCCCCGCCGCTTATTCGACGGCCCGGGTCAACACCCAGTCAGGAGCGGTAGACCTGAGCGTCGTCGCCTATCGCTGGGATTCGAACACCGCCTATCATTTCGTGATGATCACGCCCGCCGGAAGCGGCCTCGGCCCGTTCGAATCGATGGTCGGCTCCCTCAACCGGATCGGAGCGTCCGAAGCCGCTGCGATCAGGCCGCGGGTAATCGACGTGGTGACGGTCGGCCCGCGCGACTCGGTCGCGACCCTGGCGGCGCGGATGGCCTATAACGACTATAAGGAGGAGCGCTTCCGGGTCCTGAACGGCCTGACCGCCGGGGCGGCGCTCCGGCCGGGCGAGAAGGTGAAGATCGTCGTCTTCGGTACGCGCGCCTGAACGCGCTTCCCGTCATTGCGAGCCCTTCGACGCCGCCTGCGGCGGCGCTCAGGATAAACTGCCGCTGCGCGGTAGCGAAGCAATCCAGCAGGCCTCGGAGCCCCCGCTGGATTGCTTCGCTGCGCTCGCAATGACGGATGGGGCGGCACGCAAAGAGAGAGGCGGCGGAACCTGGGTTCCGCCGCCTCCCTTCGTTCAAATCGCCGATTAAGCGATTAGACCGACATGTCGTTGGCGACCGTGTTGAAGGTCGTGCCGAGGCTGGTGCCGATGTTCTGCATGGCGGCAATGGCGGCGACGGCGATCAGAGCGGCGATCAGGCCGTACTCGATGGCGGTGGCACCTTCTTCGTTCTTGAAGATTTTGCGAATGATTTTCATTTCCGGTCTCCTGTTCCAAAGCTTTGGAAGTCCACACTCCCTGCCCCCCCTGTCCATTTGGCGGGCTATCGTCTGTTTATTAGGAGGAAGTTTCCAAAAGGTTAGCGACTTGCGGCTTTTGCGTACTCAGCCGGCATGGTTGGTGACGTTGGACGAAACGTCGTTCCACATCGTCGTCGTGCGGCCGGCGACGGCATTCAGGCCGGCGATCATCGCCAGCACGATGAGGGCGCAGATCAGCGCATATTCGACCGCGCTGGCGGCCTTGATGTCGCGGAGCAGCTTTGCAAAGAAGAGTCGCATCGGCCTTGTTCCCACATCCGGCATCCCGCCCAATCCACCTTGGATAGGTGAGTTGCGTTAACAGAGTCCTTCCGCTGGCCCCGAACCTGCAAAAAATTCCGACACTCACGGTGGTGGCGGCGGCGCTGGTGGACGGCGGGCGCCGGGTGCTACTGCAGCTGCGCGCGCCCGGCCGGGCGATGGCCGGATTATGGGAATTCCCCGGCGGCAAGGTGGAGGAAGGGGAGCGCCCGGAGGCCGCCCTGGCGCGCGAGCTGGAGGAGGAGCTCGGGATCGCGGTCGATCCCGGATCGCTGACTCCCGCGGCCTTCGCAAGCGCCGACAATGACGGCCGCCATATGCTGCTGCTCCTCTATCTTTGCCGCGAATGGCGGGGCGAGCCGCGCCCTCTCGACGCGGAAGAGCTCAAGTGGGTCAGGCCGGAGGAGATGGGCGCCTTGCCGATGCCGCCCGCCGACCAACCCCTGATCCCGCTCCTCGACCGGCTGATCTAGGGCATGATCGCTTCAGTTTGAGTTGCTCCGTCATTGCGAGCGGAGCGAAGCAATCCAGTACGGTGTCGGAGGCCCGCTGGATTGCCGCGTCGCTTCGCTCCTCGCAATGACGGATCAGTCAAACGATCACGCTCTAGGAGCGCGGCTTCAGCGCCTCGGCGAGCGAAATCGTGGCGCTGCCGCGACGGGCCGGCCGGGGCTGGTCGGGGGAGGGGCTCCAGCCGAGCAGATGAAGGATCTCGAACCGCTCGACCGTCTTGTCCCCGGCCGAGTCGAAATCGGCGATCGCCGCGGCGAGCCCGAGCCGCCCGAGCGGCCGGCGCGATCGGGCGGCGAGGATGTTCGTCGCGCCCATCCCTCTCAGGTCGCGGACCAGGTCCATAAGCGTTCGAAAGCGGACGTCGACCGGCTGGACGTCGACCACGGGGAGAGCGAATCCGGCTCGGCCGAGCAGGTCCCCGGCCGCGCGAACGTCGATCTGCGGATGGACCCGGGGAGTCGCACCGCCCTCCACCGAATCCGCCGCGAGCATCGCCCGCTTGAGCCGGACGAGGCTCCCGGCCCCGGCCAGGGCGCCGAGGAACAACCCGTCGGGCTCCAGGGCCCGGCGGGCAAGGATCAGCGCTCCCGGAAGGTCGTTGACGCTGTCGAGCGCTCCGACGGAGACGATCAGGTCGAAGGCGCCGTCGGCGAAGGGGAGCCGGTCCTCGTCGGCCTGGACCCCTTTCGCGGCCCGGGCGAAGGCGCCGCTCGAATCGCAGGACGTGACCTCGAGGCCGCGCTCCCGAAGGCGCCGGGCCAAGTAATTTCCGGCGCAGCCGAGGTCGAGCGCCCGGCGGAAATCCCTTTTGACGAAGTCGAGCCGCTCGATCAGCTCGTCCGCCGCCAGGCGATGGAGATAGTCGGCCTCGGCGAAGCGGGCGGCCGCCCGGTCGCGCCGAAGCCGCCTAAGCCGGCGATCGAAGGGGACGTCCTGGCTCATCGAGCGAGGGTTAGAGGTGCGAGGCAGTCCCGTCATGCGATATCCCGTCATTCCGGCGAAGGCCGGACGTTTGCATAAGTCGTCGGCCGTTAGCCCCTCCCCTTCAGGGGAGGGGTTGGGGTGGGGGCTGTCGGCTCGCCTCACCGGCGCTGGCGAACATTCTCTCCCACATTCCCCACCCCAACCCCTCCCCTGAAGGGGAGGGGCTTTGCGTCCGCACGCTTCGAAAGGGTTATGCAAAGCTCTCGCGAAGGCCGGAATCCATGAACACGGACCTTCGAGGCTTCCCGCGACCACGTTCGCGGATCCCGGATCAAGTCCGGGATGACGGGTTCGGAGCCGGCGCTCAGCCCTTGCGGGACAACTTCAGGATAAAGCCCTTGCGCGCCTTCAGGTCGCTTTGCACGGACAGGTACAGCGCGCCGCGCTCGTCGGCCGCGATCCCCTGGATGTTGGCGAGGCTTCCGCCGAAGATTGCGACCACGTCGAGGCCGTCGTCGGGCGTGTAGCGGAACAGCTTGCCGTTATCGCTGTCGGTGATGAACAAGGCGCCCCCGGCGAAGCGCAGGGATTCGGGGGAGAAGCCGGGCCGGTCGGCGATCGCGCGGCGAAGCCTTCCGTCGGTCCCGAGCCGATAGAGGATTTTGTCGCGATTGTCGGCGATGTAGAGATCGCCCGAATCGTCGAAGGCGAAGCTCTCCGGCTTGGCGATATTCTTCTCGGGGCCGATCAGCACCGAAACATTTCCGTCCGGCCTCACCTTCAGCACCCGGCGCCCGGGCGCGTCCCCGACCACCAGTTCTCCGGCGGGCGACAGTCCGAGCCCTTCGGTCGAAGGCAGCCCCCGGCCGGGCTCGACCAAAGCGGCGGTCAGGCCGGCCGTGTCGGTCCGCCACAGTCCGCCGCGCGTATCATCGGTGAAATAGACGTTCCCCGCAGGGTCGCGCACCAGATCCTCCGGCGAAGCGAGGCCCGAGCGCGCGTCCGCGAGGATCGCCGGCCGGGTCCCGGGCCGCCAGGCCCGGATCGCCGAGCCGCCTTCGTCGGCGACGTAGAGCGTGCCACCCGCCCAGAGCAGGCCGTCGGGCGAGGCGAAGCCGTCCCTGTCGCTTGCGACCACCTCCGCGATCCAGCCGGGCTCGACCGTCAGCACCATCGCTTCCTGGTCGAGCTTGCCGCAGCCCGCCAGGGCAAGGGCCAGTGCAAGGGCCAGGGTCGGGGCAAAAAGGGCCAGCCGCATCGATTCAGCTCCCGGCGACATGGTCGACGATCTCCTCGCCCGTCCCCGCGAGGTCGCGGACGTTGCTGAGGACGTTGGTCGATTCGAAGGCGACGAAGAACAGCAAGGCGGCAGCCAGGGCCTCGTGGCGGAGGGTCCAGCCGGCGAGCGGCTCAAGGGCCCAACTCTGCGTGCGGCGGGCCAGATGCTGGAGTCCCAAAAGGATTGCAGCGCCGATGCCCGCCCCGGCGACGATGTCGAGCGGAGAGTGCATTCCGGTGACGATCCGGGGAAGCAGGATCGCGGCGACGGTCCAGCCGAGCGCCACCGCGCCCGCGCGCCGCGACGCCAGGAAGATCCCGAGCGACAATGCGAAGAAGAAGCCGGCATGGTCGCTCGGGAAGGAGCCGAGATCGTTCCGCTCGATCTCGCCGCGCTTCAGTGCCCGGTAGCGGTTCCGGATCCCTCCGTTGAGCGGCTCCCGATAGGCGAGCTTCCCGGTCTCGACCAGCTTGCCCTCCTCGAGGTGCCAGGCCTGCTGGGCATGGACGAAGGGCCGCGGCTGGAAATAGCCGTCTGCGATCGTCTTGGTGGCCGCCATGACGAAGAGGAGCGACGCGACGGTGACGAGCAAGGTCGCCCGACGGCGGCTCGAATCGTCCTCGCTCGTTCCCGACCACCAGGCGTAGACGAAGCAGGCGCCGATCGGCCCCGCCTTCACCAGATTGTTGTCGAGCGGGAGCGAGACGAGGGTATCGAGAAGCCAGGAGCGACCGGCAAGACCGTTCAGGAGCAGATAGAGCCAGTCGCTGATCCGGATGACAGCGTCCACGACTCAGGCCTCGCCGGCCGCGGGGCGCCGCCGGAGCCGCTCGCGCATCTCACCCGCGAAGTTGAGCGCTTCGCGCTCTCCGCCGGGCGGCCGGCCGCTCGCCCACCACAGGCCGACCAGGAAGAGCGGGTAGGCGACGACTCCGATGGCGACTCCGCCGGCCAGGTCGAGGATCGAGCTTCCGCTGTCCGGGCCCAGCAGCCGAACCGCCGCAGCCATCGCCGCCGCCGCGGCGAACGGCCGAAAGACGTGAAGGCCCAGGGCGAACGGATTCTGCTTCGAATAATGGGCGATCACCGCGATTCCGCTGGCGAGCACCAGGAAGTTGGCGGCGAAAGCTGCAAGGGCAACCGTCATGGCGTCCGGCCGAAGCCAGGCCGCTCCGGCGACCGTGATCGCCAGGCAAAGCGCTCCGCCGCCCGACATATAGGCCGCGCGCCGGGCGAGGCCGGCCGCCTGCAGCGACGATGCGATCACCTTGTAGACTGCGTAGAATGCCGAATAGACGGCGACGATCTCCATGAAGGGCGCCGCGGCTTTCCATTCCGCTCCGAGCAGAAGGTGGATCGCGGGCTCCGCGGTCGCGGCGAGGCCGAAGCCCATCGGCGCCGCGATCATCGCATAGATCCCCAGGATCTGGGCGGTGGTCAGCGGCGAGAGCGGGTCGTCGGTGCGGGCGACGGTGACGAAGGTCACCCGGTTGAGCGCCGTCGATATCTCCTGGGTGAAGATCTCGGACAGGTCCTTGGACACCGAGTAGAGGCCGATCACATGGGGGCTGCTGAAGCGGCCCATGACCAGCCTTTCGATCTGCATCTGCACCGTCTGGGTCACTGCATGGACGAAGATCCACAGCGACGTCCCGAGCAATTCCCCCCGGCGCTTGAGCGAGAGGCGCGGCCTGAACGGGTGGCAGATATAGGTCGCGATCGCGTGGAAGCTGCTCTGGGCGACCATCCCGATCACAAGCGCCCAGTAATTGCGGAACCACAGGGCCGCGCTGATGGTCACGACGAACGCCGCCAGACGCGAGCCGATCCGCATCCTGAGGTCGCGGCCGAAGGCGAGCTGGCGGTCGAACTCGACCACCCCGATATTGGCCAGGCCGAGCACCAGGAAACGCACGGACAGGACGGCGAGCACCGCGGTCAGTGCGGGCTGCCCGTAAAGGTGGCCGACCAGGGGCGCCGATGCGAGCGCGAGCAGGCCCATGGTTCCGAACACGATCAGCTGGATCGTCCAGGCCGTGTCGAGATGCTCGCGATCCCATTCCTTGATCCGAAGCAGGGCTTGCCAGAGGCCGACGGCGCCGAGCAGCTCGACCAGCGCGAGGGCCGCGACGGCGAGGCCCATGATCCCGAAATCCTCCGGGTGGAGGAGGCGGGCGAGGATGAAGACCGAGATGAGGCCGATGAAGCGCATCAGCCACTGCATCGTCACCGCGATGACGGCGCTTCGATAGAGCGCATTGCGGGACGTGGGCTGGATGGCCGGCATGGGTTTCAGGCCGCCTGCCGGCACGGCGCGGCGGCGCCCGCCGCCGTCCGTTGCGGGCGGGGATCGAGGCCGCCCTCGATCGCACGCGCCAGGCGGGTCAGTGCCGCCGCGATCGCCGGGAAGGTCTTTGCCCCCGAATCATGGTTTGCGGACAGGGTCACTATTTCGGCGGCGAAGTCGGGCGACATCTGGCGCAGGCGCCATTCGATATCGTCGTCGAGCAGGATCAGTGCGTCGGCGCGCTCGAGTTGCTCGAACGACAAGGCGTTCGAGCTGTGCCGGGAAAGGTCGATCCCGAATTCGGCCGCGGCCGAGAAGGTCGAGACGCCGGGGAATTCGCCGCGCCTTGGGATGTAGCCGGCCGAGGCGATTTCCACCGGCAGGCCGGCGAGCCGGAGCCGAAGCAGCCGCTCCGCGAAGATGCTCCGGCAGACATTGTCGCGCCCGACCACGACCAGCCGGACGGCCCGCCCCTGCGCCTTGTCCGCGATCCGCCGGCCGATGTCCTCGAATCGGATCCGGTGCCGACGCCCGCGGCCCGGCAGCCGTTTGCGAAGACCTTCGCGGGCCCGGACTCCCAGGGTCCGCCGCTCCTCGATCCACGGCTCGGGATCGTCGCTTGCCCAGCTGTCGGCCGTCTCTCGCGCTCGCGGCAGCATGATCGCCGTCGCCAGGCCCGCGGCCGCCGAACGCAGCCGTTCGATGCCGCTCGCCCCTTCGAAGCGATTGACGATCCGGTCGAATTCGCCGGTAAGGTCCGCCTTGAGGATTTTGGGCCGATAGGCGCCTTGCCCTTCGATCCCTCGAACGGCGAGGTCCCACCACAAGGCCGGGAAATCCGCGCCCGCCGCGACCGCCAGCGGAAGCGATCCCCAGAAGCGGGGATTGACCTCGAGCAGGACGTGGCGGCCGGAGCCGCGGTCGAGCCGGAACTCGAACATCGCGACCCCGTCGAGCCGGGCCGCCGCCGCAAGCGGCCGGGCGGCGGCGAGCAAGGCGGGATCGGCGGGCTCGCTCACCCGCCTGGTGCTCGCGCCCGTCGCCGAACTCTCGTGGAGTCGGCGATGCTGGTAGGCGAAAAGAACCCGGCCCTCGCTGGCGAGCACCGAGAGGCCCACTCCTACTCCGGCGAAGAAGCTTTCGGCGACGCATCCGTCCCAGGCGCCGGAGCGCAATTGCCGCTCGAGCTCGGCGACGTCTTTCACGACCAGCGCCGAGCGCTTCGTGGCGATGTCGCCGAGCGCATAGGAAGCGCGCGGCTTGAGCACCAGCGGAAGGCCGAGGGCCCCGGCCAGATCCTCGGCGCTCTCGGCGCCGCCGATCAGCCTGCCGCGGGCCACCTTGACCCCGTGCGCCTCGGCGAGCGCGCGGGTGTTGGCCTTGTCGCTGAAGATCTCCAGCGCGGCCTCGTTGGCGATTCCGATCCGCTCGCGGCCGAGCGCTTGCGCATGGTGGCGAAGCATGAACAGGCCGCTGTCGCTGGTCGGCACCACCTTGCGGAAGCCGTGGTCGGCGATCAGCCGGGCCAGGGCGGCTTCCCATGCCCTGGAATCGAGCGGGTAGGGGGGTAGCCGGTGGGCGGCGGCGATGAAGCGGGATTTGAGCGCGGGCGAGGAGAAATCGGAGGGCGCGGCATGGACCTCGACACCCCGTCGCCCGAGCGAGCGGGCGATGGCGAGGAAGGCCCGCAGGTCGTCGCCCAGCAGCAGTACGCGTTCCGGCATTGTCCTCGCTTCGCTTTCGGGGTCGCTCCGCGCCGCTATGCGCGTCAGGCGGTTCAGATATCCCTAACGATCGGGGAAGAAATGGAGACTTTCTCCTTCTCCTGGTTTTCGCGGTCGCTTCTGCCGGAAGCGGCTCGGCTCCGCACCGCTTGCCTCGGGCGCGCGGCCGATCCACACTCCGCCCATGCCCGCCCCGGCCGCCGCCTTCGCCAGCGCAGCGCTCCGCTCGATGCTGGATTTCGCGCTTCCGCCGCGCTGCCCGGCCTGCGGCGCGATCACCCGGGAGCCGCACCGCTTCTGCCTCGGCTGCTGGCGCTCGCTCACCTTCCTGGGCGAGCCCTGCTGCGTCCGTTGCGGCCTTCCCTTCGAATATGCCGGCGGCGGCGAGGCTTCGTGCGGGCGCTGCCTCGCGGAGCCGCCGCCGTTCGACCGGCTTCGCGCCGCAGTCGCTTATGACGAGGTCTCGCGCCAGGTCGCCCTGAAGCTCAAATATAGCGGCCGTCCAGGTCTTGCCGAAACCCTCGCCCACTTCATGCTCCGCCAGTTGAGCTCGGGGGGCCAGTTGAGCGCGGGCGGCCAGTTGAGCTCGGGGGGCCAGTCGAGCCCTGGGGAAGGGGAGGCGCTGCTCGTACCGGTGCCGCTCCATCGCTGGCGGATATGGAAGCGCGGGTACAACCAGGCCGCGCTGATCGCCTCGGCTCTTTCACGACGCACCGGCCTGCCCGTCGGGCTCGACCTTCTCAGCCGCACCCGGGCCACCCCGCCGCTCCAGGGCCTCGGCCGGCGGGAGCGGGCGCTCGCCGTTCGAGGCGCCTTCAAGGTGCCGCCGCGGGCCAGGCCCCGGCTTGCCGGCCGCCGGATCCTGCTGGTCGACGACGTCTACACCAGCGGCGCCACCGCCGCCGCCTGCGCGCTCGCCCTGAAGCGAGGGGGCGCCGCCTCCGTCGACATCCTGTGCTGGGCCCGGGTCGTCCACGTCGACTCGCCGTGAACCTATCGCCGCCGGCTTTGTTCTCTTAAGGAATTCGAAAACCACGCAGGAGCTGATGAATGGCCCGAGTCGAGATCTACACGAAGTTCGGCTGCCCCTATTGCGCCCGGGCCAAGAGCCTGCTCGATGAGAAGGGCGTCGATTACGAGGAGTTCGAGATCAATTCGGTGCCCGGGAAGCGCGACGAGATGCTGGGCCGGGCCAATGGCCGGACGACCGTTCCCCAGATCTTCATCGACGGCCGCCATGTCGGCGGCTCCGACGACCTCGCCGAGCTGGAGCGCGCCGGGCGGCTCGACCCGATGCTTCAGGGCGCGGATTCGGAAGGCTGATCGCGTTCCGACGACCGTGCGGAATTTGACAGCGGCGGGCGCGGCGAGACCTCCCGAAACGACCGCGCTTTGTCCATCCGCTTGGGTTCGAGGCCGTCGGAGTTTATAAGGGCCGGATTGGTCGCAACGGAGACAGAGCGGGAATGGCCCTGGTTTACGCTTATCCCTCTGCCGCGTTCGGCGATCCCGGCGGCTCCGCGATCGTCGCGGCCGTCCAGTGGATCCAGAATGTCCTGCTCGGAACCGTCGCCACGACGGTCGCGGTAATCTGCGTCGCGACCGTCGGGCTGATGATGATGTCGGGCCGGATCGACATTCGCCGCGGGGCGAGCGTGGTCGTCGGCTGCTTCATACTCTTCGGCGCCTCGAGCATCGCAGCGGGCATCCAGTCGGTCGCCGGCGGAGGCTCCCCTCAGGCCGAGCCGGTCGTCTATCAGCAGGTCGAGCCCTGGGTCGCCGCTCCTCCGCCTCCCAAGCCTCCGCCCCAGACCTATGTCCCCGCCGATCCTTATGCCGGCGCCGCGGTGCCGACCCGCTGACCCGGATCGCCCTCTGCCAGGCCCGGACCGGGATCGATCCGGAGGCGAACGCCCGCGCACTCGTCGCCGCGGTCGAGGCTGCGGCGGCGGGCGGCGCGGCCATGCTCTTCACTCCGGAGATGTCGGGCCTGCTCGACCGCGAC
>DASQZF010000099.1:0-31300 GCA_035638835.1 Allosphingosinicella sp.
CCGGACCTTTGCATAAGTCGCCGGGCCTTAGCCCCTCCCCTTCAGGGGAGGGGTTGGGGTGGGGGCTGTCTGCTCATTTCACCGGCGTCAGCGAACATTCTCGCCCACATTCCCCACCCCAACCCCTCCCCTGAAGGGGAGGGGCTTTGATTCCGAGCGCTTCGCAAGGGTTATGCAAAGGTCCCGCAAAAGCAGGGGAGGAGTGTTGGTCAGCTCAGCCGGTCCAGCTCTTCGTCGCCGAGGCGGCCGGGGACGATGACCAGGGGACAGGGCAGGCTCCCGGCGACCGCTCCCGAGAAATGGCTGATCAGCGGCCCCGGCCCGCCTTCCGCCGCCGCTCCGAGGACGAGCGCGGCGACGTCGTCGCGCTCGGCGAGCAGGTCGGCAATGGCCTTTTCCGGCTCCCCCTGCCGGACGAGGATGGTGGGCTCGATCCCGGCCTCCTCGACGATCGCTCCGGAGGCCTGGAGCACCATCGCCTCGGCCCGCAGCTTCGCCTCCTCCTCCATCGCGGCCTGGACTCCGCCCCATTGGACGAACTCGGCGGGAGGGATGACCGCGAGCAGGATGACCCCTCCGCCGGTCCCCGAAGCCCGGCGCGCGGCGAAGCGCAGGGCGGCCCGCGCTTCGATCGTCTCGTCGATCACCACCAGATACGAGCGCATTGAGCCTCCATTCGCCCGCGATGCTGCGCCAGTTCGCCCAAGGGCGCAAGCGCGGCCGGATCCCCATGCGCTCAGGACGGGCTTGACCCGCCCCCTCCAATTGGTCTTTTGGTCCCGAAGCCCCGACGACGGCAGCCAGGAGTTGCTTGCCCATGCCCATTGAGCTGAAGATGCCGGCGCTGAGCCCGACGATGGAGGAGGGCACGCTGGCCAAGTGGCTGGTCAAGGAAGGCGACATCGTCGCCGCGGGCGACCTGCTCGCCGAGATCGAGACCGACAAGGCGACGATGGAGTTCGAGGCGGTGGACGAGGGGACGATCTCCAGGATCCTCGTCGCCGAGGGCACCGACGAGGTGAAGGTCGGGACGGTGATCGCCCTGATCGCCGGCGAAGGCGAGGATTCCGGAGCGCCCCCCCCGGCCGCCGCGACCGAGCCGGTGGCGAAGGACGGCGGCGAAACCGGCGCCGGCCAGCCCGCGACCTCCCAGCCTGCGACCTCCCAGCCCGCGACTTCCCAGTCCGCCACTCCGACTCCCACCCCCGAGGTGAAGGGCTATGGCGCCAATCCGGCCGAGGAGGTTCCGGCGGTCGCCGCCAGGGGCAATGACCCGGCTCGGCCTGGCGCGGCCGCTCCGAAGCCCAAGGCCGATCCCGGCGACCGGGTGAAGGCCAGCCCGCTTGCCCGCCGGCTCGCCGAGCAGCGCGGGATCGACCTTGCCGGCCTGACCGGAACCGGCCCCGGCGGCCGGATCGTCAAGGCGGACGTCGACGGCGCCGCCGGCATGCCGGCCACGGCCCCCGCTTCGGCACAGGCGCCGGCTCAAGCCCCGCCCGCGGCGGCGCCCGCGTCCGCTCCGAGCTACGGAGTGCCGGACATCCCGCACGAGGTCGCCAAGCTTTCCAACATGCGCAAGACGATCGCCCGGCGCCTCACCGAATCGAAGCAGAACGTGCCCCACATCTACCTGACGGTGGACATCCGGCTCGACGCCCTCCTCGAGCTTCGCGGCGAGCTCAACGCAACGCTCGAGCCGCGCGGGGTCAAGCTCTCGGTCAACGACCTCATGATCAAGGCGCTCGCCGCTTCGCTCATGGAAGTGCCGGAGTGCAACGTCCAATATACCGGGAGCGAGCTGATCACCTTCAAGCGCGCGGACGTCTCGGTCGCGGTGTCGATCCCGAACGGCCTCATCACCCCGGTGATCGCCGAAGCCGATTCGCGAAGCCTTTCCTCGATCGCCGCCTCGATGAAGGATCTCGCCGCCCGAGCCCGCGACGGCAAGCTGAAACCCGAGGAATATCAAGGGGGTACCGCGTCGTTGTCGAACATGGGCATGTATGGGATCAAGCAGTTCGAAGCCGTCATCAACCCGCCCCAGGGGATGATCATGGCGATCGGGGCCGGAGAGAAAAGGCCCTACGTCGTGGACGACGCGCTTTCCGTCGCCACGGTGATGAGCGCCACCGGAAGCTTCGACCACCGCGCCATAGACGGCGCCGACGGTGCCCGGCTGATGCAGGCGTTCAAGCGCCTGGTCGAGGCGCCGCTCGGAATGCTGGCCTGAAATGGCGCTCGGCAAGGCAGTCCTGGGCGGCCTCGTCGCCTCGATCGCGATCCCCTTCGTCCTCAAGAACCATAGCGGCCAGCTCGGCGCGTGGACCCGCCGCGGCCTCATCGACCTCGACGTCGCCGGCCACCAGATCTACTGGTCGCTCCCGCTCTTCGCCGGAGTGACCCTGATCGCCTGGCTGTTCCTCTCCTGGGCGGACGAATGAGGCGGGAGCGTTCCGCTTGAAGTCTGGCGGGCTAGCCGTCCAAGTCGTCGCCGGAGCCGCGGCGGGGCTCCTGGCGCGACGCCCCGCCATCTACGCCGCCCTTCCACCCTCTCACCCTGCCGTCCGCGTCACGGCCGGCTGTCCCTCTCCCGCAAGAGGAGAGGGAATGGAGCAGAAAAATGGCTGACCAATATGACCTCATCGTCCTCGGCTCCGGCCCCGGCGGCTATGTCGCCGCGATCCGCGCCTCGCAGCTCGGCCTCAAGGTCGCGATCGTCGAGCGGGAGAAACTGGGCGGGATCTGCCTCAACTGGGGGTGCATCCCGACCAAGGCTCTGCTCCGCACGTCGGAAATCTACCATTATATGACCCATGCCTCCGACTACGGCCTCGTCGCGGAGAAGCCGGCCTTCGACCTGGCGAAGATCGTCGACCGAAGCCGCAAGGTCGCCGGCCAGCTCAATGCCGGGATCAAGGGGCTGATGAAGAAGAACAAGATCGCGGTGGTCGAGGGCGACGGGGCGCTGAAGGGCAAAGGCGTGCTCACCGTCGCCAAGGACGGCAAGGTCACCGAGCTGAGCTCGAAGCATATCCTGATCGCGACCGGCGCCCGCGCCCGCGACCTGCCCTTCGCGAAGGCGGACGGGGAGCGGATCTGGACCTATCGGCACGCGATGGTTCCCAAGGTCATGCCGAGCAAATTGCTCGTGATCGGATCGGGGGCGATCGGGGTCGAGTTCGCGAGCTTCTATTCGGACATGGGCGCGGAGGTGACGATCGTCGAGATGCTCGACCGTATCCTGCCCGTCGAGGACGAGGACGTCTCCGCCTTCGTCCACAAGGCGCTGACCAAGCAGGGGATGAAGATCCACCTCTCCTCCGGGGTCGACCACCTCGAAGCTGGACCCAATGGAGTGAAGGCGACCCTCAAGGGCGGCGCGGTGGAGGAGTTTTCCCATGCCATCGTCGCCATCGGGATCGTCCCCAACACCGAGACGATCGGGCTGGAGGCGCTGGGGGTGAAGACCGAGCGCGGCCATATCGTCGTCGACGGCCATGGCCGGACCAACGTCGAGGGCGTCTACGCGATCGGCGACGTCACCGGCCCGCCCTGGCTCGCCCACAAGGCGAGCCACGAAGGAGTCGTCTGCGTCGAAGCGATCGCGGGCGGCAAGCCGCACCCGTTCGAGACCTGGAACATCCCGGGCTGCACCTATTCGAGGCCGCAGGTGGCGAGCGTCGGCTTTACCGAGGCCAAGGCGAAGGAGCTGGGCCGCAAGGTCAAGGTCGGCAAATTCCCCTTCATCGGCAACGGCAAGGCGATCGCGCTCGGCGAGGCGGAGGGCTTCGTGAAGACGGTGTTCGACGCGGAGACGGGGGAATTATTGGGCGCCCATATGGTGGGGGCGGAGGTGACGGAGCTGATCCAGGGCTATGTCGTGGCCCGGCAATTGGAGACGACCGAGGAGGATCTGATGCACACGATCTTCCCGCATCCCACGCTGAGCGAGATGATGCATGAGAGCGTGCTCGATGCTTATGGGCGGGCGGTTCATTACTAGGCACCCAGAGCGATGCATATGCCGCGATCTCGAAATACTGATCATCCGTCCCTATCTTACCGAGGATTCGAGTCATCGAGGAGGACGGTCAATGGCGATACCGATGCAGTATCGGGGGAAATTGGTCTATCACTTTACTCATCGGAATAATCTTGAGCACATTCTCAGGCATGGGTTCGTAGCCAAGAATCATCCCGAGTTTCCGAAGCATGTGCGGTCCGTTGCTGCCGAGACGATCCAGGAGCGGCGATCGACAATGCCGGTTCCGTGCGGCCCACGAGGCTTAATTCACGACTATGTGCCACTCTACTTCGGATCGTTGAGTCCGATGCTCCTGGCGGTAGTCAAAACGCAAGAGGTGGATCAAGCCGACATTTTATATTTTGAGTTTCCAATCGACCTGATCGACCGGGCCGACGTAGTGTTTACCGACAAGGCCGCAAACGCAACAGCCCACCCGGCGTTCTACGAAAAGCCGGCGGATCTCGCGCGTATCGATTGGGATCTCGTTGATTCTCGGGGATGGGGAGAAAAGGACCCGGATCGAAAACGGCGCCGAATGGCCGAGGTCTTGGTTCATTGGCAACTGCCGCTTAATCAGGCAGTGCGGTGCGTAGCTTTCGATGCGGCATCCGTCACGCGGGCCAAAGGGCTTGTGGGGACGAGGCGCTTCCCCCCGATCGAGCAGGAGCAGTTCGAGCGGCCTCACTTTTACAAGAAATTTTGGGAGGACGGTTCCAGCCTTTGACACCGTTTGCATAGGATGCATCCCACTAGCGCGATTGCGTACCGTGCCACGGCTGCCGTGGCGGACAAATGAATGTATGAGTGCACTATGATCGAGTATCGTAAAGGCAACCTTTTCGACCAAGCAGCCGGTATCCGCGTGAACACCGTGAACTGCGCTGGGGTGATGGGGGCGGGCGTCGCGCTGGCGTTCAAGCAACGTTATCCAGAGATGTTTCGCGACTACGTCCGCGCCTGCAAGCGCGGCGAGATCCGTCCGGGCAAGCTCCACGAGTGGCGCTCGCTTGAGGGAGACTGGGTCGTAAACTTCCCGACGAAACGCGATTGGCGCGACCCGTCGCGCCTCGAGGACATCGAAGCAGGCCTCGACGCCCTGAGGGAGTATGTGAGGCCGCTCGGAGATATAACGGTAGCTCTTCCGGCTCTTGGATGCGGCCATGGTGGGCTGGACTGGACGGACGTCTCCCGGTTGATCGAGGCCAAGCTCGGTGAGGTGCCTGCTCAATTTTATGTGTTTGAGCCCGCGGCTTCGCGTTCTGCCCCACCAAAAGAAATTTCGATATCGAAGGACGACATTCAGTCAGCATCAGATAGGGGCATCCGCTATTCTGCAGCAGAGCCAGAGGGCACTGGTATTGCAAAGTTCCAACGCTTTCTGAGCGCGCCTCCCTCGTGGATGGAGGAGCCATGGCTGGCGGTCATTCCGTCGCGACACCCGGATGAAAGAGAGGTCGGGGCGCTTGAGCGCTTGGCGGAGGAGCTTCGGTCGTCAGTGATCTCGCCCGTCCTGGCTCTAGTTCATCAAAATAAGAGCAGTGAAGCGGTTGCGGAATTGTTCGCGACAGCAGGAGTGAGGGTCCTACTGATCGAACCGAGCGGAATCCTCAGTCGCAAGCCGGCTAAGCGGCTGAAGCGTGATACTTCATCGCATGAGCTGGCTATCCTGTCCGTTGCTCCGCCACACGACAAATGGAACCGGGAGCACGCCCGGCAAGCAAACGCGGTGCTGCGAGCGAATGCTGGAGCCATGCTCACCTCTAACCCGCAGCCCGACTGGTTCTTAAAAGCGGCAAAGAGCTGGCAAGACATTCCGGTCGCCTATCTTCGCTACGATGAGATCGACGAGAACCTGAGGAACGCCCTTGCCGAACGAGGGGCGAGGCCGCTGGGACGCCGAACGTCAGGCGAATCGCCGGGACTAAACCTATTGCTTGCGGCTTGGAGCGAGCCGGCACGGGAGAACAGGACCAATCCACTGCAAGACACCCAGGGACCGCCGCTTACATTGGAGTTGAAAGACTTTTCCTTCGAAACTTGGAAAACTATCGTGTCGCTCATTACACAGGCGCGTCCCAGTAGCGTCGAGGTGCGGATTCGCGTTGACGACGAGACCATGAGCGCGGCCTTGGAAGAGAGGCTTGAGCGCCTCCGTGTCCGGCCAAAGGAGAACGCCTCCGCTTCATCGCTGGGTTAAGAAGGAACGGGCAATCGGTACTGGCATGTCCGGACGAGTTTTACTGAAAACTTGGGAGAGTCACTCGCGCTGACAGGACCTGTTTTGCCTGCCCACCATCGCGCAAAAATAGAAATCTCAAAATAGGGGCTAAATGCCTGTTTATTTGGCTAAATCACTGTTTTGAAACCATATTTTTCAAGTGTGACTTGACTTGATAGGAATGTTCCTATACATTTCCTAGCTCGGCAAGGCGCCGATTCGGGGAGCGGGGACATGGATAAGAAGGGGCTGCGCAGGCGGAAGGTGCTGCGGTTCACCGCCTTGCGGCGGGAGGCTTATCTGGAGGTGCTGGCGGAGACCGGGAACAAGCGGGCGGCGGCGGCGGCGATCGGGTTCGGGCGCAACCGGATGGACGGGATCATCAGACGCGACCCCGCTTTCGCCTTGGACTGCGAAGCGGCGCTGGGCGCGGCGGACTCGCGGCTGAAGGAGGCCGACTGGCAGTTCGACGGCGTTCACGATCCGGAGTTCCAGACTCTTCGCAAGTGCCGCAACGGGCGGGTGCAGATCATCGCGGTGGGGCCGGGACGGTGGTCGAAGCGAGTCGAGGACCGGTTCCTTGCGATCCTCAGCCAATGCGGCAACGTGGAGGCGTCGGCGCGCGCGGTCGGCTTCGCCGGGACCGACATATTCCGACGGCAGCGGCAGTGGCCCGGATTTGCCCGGCGGATGGAGGAGGCGCACGAGGAGGCGGACGTACGGCTGGAATTCCGGCTCGCCTGCTGGGGCAACACCGTAAAGCCCGACGGCGGGGAGCCTGCGGTCGATTGTCCGGAGGTGCCGTTCGATCCGGAATTCGCGCTCAAATATCTCAAATGGCGGCAGGAGAAGAAGGCCGGTCGCGGGCGGCGGGGGCGGGTGCCGGCGCCGCCGAGCATCGAGGCGGTGACGGAGAAGATCGTCAAGCGGGTGGAGGCGATCAGGAAGCATCGGGCGCGGGGCGGGTTGCCGCCGGCGCCGGACGGCCGGGAGGGGGAGCGGTCGTAACCGCGGCAGGCTCTGCGCTCCGGATGTCGGAGACCAGAAAGCGGATCGGGACAGTCACCAGTGACTGTCCCCCTCCTTGAGTCTCAGTAGCGCCGCAGCCGCTTCGTCTTGAGCTTGACCCGGCCGTCCTCTCGGACGGTGCAGGTGAAGCTTCGAGGGCCGTAGCCGCGGCGAAGGCCGTAGCCGTAGCCGGCGCCGCCGCCGTCGTTCACCGTTCCGTAGACCCGCCACCCGCTCCGGCCGTAGCGGCGGACGTCGTCCACCCGCATCCGTCCGTAGCGCTCGACGACCGGGGCGCAGCGTTGGACGGCGAAGCGCTCGGGGCCCCTGAAGCGGACGGAATCGACGCTTCGATGGACCGAGTCGGTGACGGTTCCGATGGCGCCCGCGGTGGCCTCGACCTGGCGGGCGATCTCGTCGGCGATCCGCTCGGCCTTGCTCCGCCGGTCGTAATCCTGCGCCATCGCAGGCGCCGCTGCCGCGGCCAATGAGAGGAAAAGGATCGCTCCGGACATTCTTGCCGACATGGATTGTCTCCTACGCAAACAGACGGCGCGCCGACGGGCGGCCCGATGGAGGAAACGGACGTAGGGGCGGAACGATCCGGCAAGGGGTGACTCAGGGTTTTCCCAAACCCGACGGAGACGGTAAATTTTTGCACTGCAACAATCGAAACAACAAAGGCTCGTCGGTGGCACAGCGCGGCCATGCGCCGATCCTAGATGCATCGCCACGGCCATTCCGGCCGAGGAAAGGAGCGGGATAAACACCCGTAAGTCGAAGCCATGAACCAGGTAAGCGTCCGCAATCTCTTCGTCGCCGGCAGCGTTCTGCTGCTCGCCTTCACCCCCATCTGCTCGGCTTATGCCGAGGTCGTCGGGCCCGCCGCCGCAGCGGTCGAGCCGGCTCCCGCCGCCGTTGAGACTGCGGTCCTGAAGCCGGGCGAGTTCGTGTGGCAGCCGGAGCGCTCGCCGGCGGGCGAGGTCGAGATGGTGGTCAGCATCCCCCTCCAGCGCGCCTACGTCTATCGCGGCGGAATCCTCATCGCGGTGACGACGGTCTCGACCGGGAAGCCGGGCCATCGCACGCCTACGGGCAAGTTCGACATCCTCGAGAAGCGGGCGAGGCATTTCTCCAATCTCTACAACAATGCGCCGATGCCGTTCATGCAGCGGCTGACCTGGGGCGGGATCGCGCTCCACGCCGGCCAGATCCCCGGCCGCCCGGCCTCGCACGGCTGCGTCCGGCTTCCGCTGGCCTTCGCCAGGAACCTGTTCGGAGTGACTTCGAAGGGCGGAGCGGTGCACATCGTCGACAAGTCGCCGGCCCCCACCGAGGCCCTGGCCATGGTCAAGGGCCACTCCGTATATGCCGGAATGGGCGGCCCGCTGGAGGAGGTCCCGGCCGGAACCGACTGAGCCCGAGAACGAGCGCCGGCATGGGACGGCGCAGGCATGGGGGACGTCACTAGTGACTGTCCCCTCCCGGCGCGGCTAGGAAGCTCGCGAAACTTCGATCGGAGCCGCCGAATGCGCAAACCCCTCCTCGCCTTCCTCCTGCTCGCCGCCAACGCCGCCCCCGCTTCGGCCGAATCCGTCGTCGTCACCGCCGACCGGATGGTCGACGTGCTCGCCGGCAAGGTCGTCGATGAGCCGGTGGTGGTGATCACCGACGGCCGGATCGCCTCGGTGGTCGGGAGAGGGGGCGCCCGGCCAGTCATCCCGGCCGGAGCGAAGCGGATCGACCTTCCGGGCAAGACCCTGCTCCCGGGCCTGATCGACATGCACGTCCATCTCGATTCCAACCCGCGCTACGGCGGCTATTCGGGGCTTCAGTTCACCGACATGTTCTGGGTGGCGCAGGGCGTCCGGAACGCCCGCGACATGCTCGACTCCGGCTTCACAACGGTGCGCAACGTCGGCTCCGACAATTATGCCGACGTCGGCTACAAGCAGGCCATCGACGAGGGGCTGATGGTGGGGCCGAGGATCGTCCCGGCCGCCCACGCTTTGGGCGCGACCGGCGGCCATTGCGACCAGACCTATCTGCCGCCCTCCCTCGCGGCCAGGGGCAAGGCGGTCGGCGACGGGCCGCAGGAGCTCCGGACCCGGGTGCGCGAGCAGAGGAAATATGGCGCCGAGGTGATCAAGGTCTGCGCCACCGGGGGAGTCTTCTCGCGCAACACCGAGCCCGGCCAGCAGCAGCTGTCCGAGGAGGAGCTGCGCGCCATCGCCGACGAAGCGCATCAATGGGGCCTGAAGGTCGCGGCCCATGCCCATGGCGCCGCCGGGATCAAGGCCGCGATCCGAGCCGGAATCGACACGATCGAGCATGCCTCGCTGATCGACGCCGAGGGCATCCGCCTGGCCCGCGATCGCGGGACCTGGCTCGCCATGGACATCTTCAACACCGAATATACCCAGGCTGAAGGCGCGAGGAACGGGGTCCTGGAGGACAATCTCAGGAAGGACCGCGAGATCGCCCAGCTCCAGCGCGACAATTTCCGGGCAGCCCACCGCGCAGGCGTGAAGATGGTGTTCGCCACCGACGCCGGAGTGATGCCGCACGGAAGCGCCGGCGGCCAGTTCCGCTGGATGGTCCGATATGGGATGAGCCCGATGGAGGCGATCCAGTCGGCCACCCGCAACGCCGCACAGGCGCTCGGGCGGGAGAAGGACGTCGGAGCGATCGCGGTCGGGCGCTGGGGGGATCTGATCGCCGTGGACGGGGATCCGATCGCGGACGTGAGGCAGCTGGAGAATGTCGACGTGGTCATCAAGGCCGGCGTGGTGGTGAAGGACTGATTTCCTCCCCATCGCAGATGGGGAGGGGGACCAGCCGAAGGGTGGTGGAGGGGTGATTGGCGCACGCTTCCGAGGTTCTCGCTCGAACCCTCTGCTTCCCAGCCACCTACCCCTCCACCATGCTTCGCATGGTCCCCCTCCCCATGCTGCGCATGGGGAGGCCAGAACTAAGTCGCGGAGCCGTAACGACTATCTTTTGCCTGCGCGGGAACGGGGTCCATCGCCCACGGGTTCGCTCCAGACATCCCCCCGGAGCCCCCGCCATGTTCATGCACAACAAGAAGCTTCAATATACCGTTCGGGTCGCCGAGCCGAACCCGACGTTGGGCACCTTCATGCTGGAGCAGTTCGGCGGTCCGGACGGCGAGCTCGCCGCCGCGATGCGCTACTTCACCCAGGGCCTCGCCGAGGAGGATCCCGGCCGCAAGGACATGCTTCTCGACATCGCCACCGAGGAGCTCAGCCACCTGGAGATCATCGGGTCGATCGTCGCCATGCTCAACAAGGGCGCCAAGGGCAGGATGTCCGAAGGCACGATGAGCGAGGCCGAGCTCTACATGGACCTCGCCAAGTCCGGAGCGAGCACTCCCACGCAGCAGATCGTCTTCGGCGGCGGTCCCTCGCTGACCAATTCCGCCGGAATCCCGTTCAGCGGCGCCTATGTGGATTCGCGCGGCGAGCCCACGGTCGACCTTCGCTCGAACATCGCCGCCGAGGCGCGGGCCAAGATCGTCTACGAGCGGCTGATCAACATCACCGACGATCCCGGGATCAAGGACGCGCTCACCTTCCTGATGACCCGCGAGATCGCCCACCAGAAGTCGTTCGAGAAGGCGCTCTACGCGATCGAGGAGAATTTCCCGACCGGCAAGCTTCCGGGCCATCCGGATTATTCGAGCCTCTACGTCAACACCTCGCAGGGCGACGGCGATCTCGAGGGCCCGTGGAACAGCGGCCCGGAATGGGACCGGCTCGACGACGTGACGAGCGCGATCCCGCTCGGCGGCGGCGACGGCCTCGCGACGGTCGAAGGACTCAGCGCCCGGGAGAAGAAGGACCTGAAGGCCACGGCCGTCCGGACCATCTCGGATCCCACCCGCAACCCGACCACCGGGACCGACCTCGGCGCCGGCCCGGGCGCGGGACGCACGAAGGACCTCGACGCCGACGTGGAGTGAGCATTAGAGGGGACGCAGCCGAGGGCGGCTGCGTCCCCTCCCCTCAGCATTGCTCTACCGGATCGCCGTAGGAATGCCTGATTAACTCGATCATCCTCACCGGCTTCCTCGGCAGCCTCGCCGCGGGCCTCGCCACCGTTCTCGGAGCCCTCCCGCTGTTCGTCACGGGCAGGCCCGGCGCTCGGGCGGAGCAGGCGTTCCTCGGCTTCGCCGCCGGGGTGATGCTCGCCGCCTCCTTCTTCTCCCTTATCATTCCGGGAATCGAGCAGGGCGAGTCGACCGGGCTCAGCCGCTCCGTGGCCGCCGCGATCGTCATCGCCGCGATGCTTATCGGCGGCGCCTTCGTCGGACTGATCAATCGCTCCGTACCCGCCCTCGGCGGGCTCGGAATGGCCCCCAAGGACGGGGTCGACGAGGCGGCGCACCGCCGGATCTGGCTCTTCGTGGCCGCGATCACCCTCCACAATTTTCCCGAAGGCCTAGCGGTCGGGGTCAGCTTCGGGACGGGCGATTTCAAGGCGGGCTACGCCACCGCTTTGGGCATCGGCCTCCAGAACATTCCCGAAGGCCTCACCGTCGCGGCCGCGCTCATGACGATCGGCTATGGAAGGGGTCATGCGATCCTCGCCGCACTCGCCTCGGGCCTGGTCGAGCCGGTCGGCGGCCTGATCGGAGTCGCCACGGTCGCCGCCGTCGCGAGCCTCCTTCCCTGGGCGCTCGGCTTCGCCGCCGGTGCGATGATCTATGTGGTCTCCTCGGAGATCATTCCCCACACCCACCGCAAGGACGGCAACGGGATCGCCACGATGAGCCTGATGGTCGGCCTCGCCACCATGATGTTCCTCGACATCAGCCTGGGGTGAGGGCCTTCCGAAGGGCTCACGCTATTAGCCCCTCCCCTTCAGGGGAGGGGTTGGGGGTGGGGGTTGTCTGTCAAGCTAACCGACTTCTGAGAATCTTCTCCCCACATGCCCCACCCCCAACCCCTCCCCTAAGGGGAGGGGCTTTTCCTCCGCACACTTCACGGGCCTTTCGCGGAACGCAATCGCTTCCTATGCGGTTCAATCCCGTATCGAGGCGCCAAGGGAGCGAGAGCGACATGAAGGGTTATTGCGAGGATATCGAGAAGGCCACCGTCGAGAACGAGGATTTCCGGCGGGTGCTCTATACAGGCAAGAACCTCCAGCTTGTGCTGATGACTCTCCCGCCGGGCTGCGACATCGGCGAGGAAGTGCATGAGGACCGCGACCAGTTCTTCCGGATCGAGGAAGGGCGCGGCACCGTCTATATCGACGGCGCTCCGAACAAGGTGGAGGACGATTTCGCGGTGATCGTCCCGGCCGGGGCCCGCCACAACGTCGTCAACGACGGGGACGCTCCGCTCAGGCTCTACACGATCTACGGCCCGCCCGAGCATAAGGACAAGGTCGTCCACAAGACGAAGGAGGACGCCGAGCGCGATCACGACAACGACGAGTGGACGGGCGAGACGACGGAGTGAAGACGACTGGGGACAGTCGCTTGGGACAGTCACTGGAGCTTGAACGTCGGTTCATCCGTCATTGCGAGGAGCCCTTCGACGCCGCCTGCGGCGGCGCTCAGGACAGGCTGCCGCTACGCGGCAGCGACGAAGCAATCCAGCAGGCGGGGGCCGAACTGGATTGCTTCGCTTCGCTCGCAATGACGGCAATGTGCTCGCCTGGCAGCCGAGCCATGGCGACCCGGCCTGAGACCCAGCCATGACCTATTGCGTCGGACTCCTGCTCGAGGCGGGGCTGGTGATGATCGCCGACAGCCGGACCAATGCCGGCGTCGACAATTTCTCCTCCTACCGAAAGCTCCACGTCCTCGCCGACGATAAGGACCGGCAGATCTTCCTGTGCACTTCGGGAAGCCTGTCCATGTCGCAATCGGCGATCGGGCAGCTCACGGACTCGCTGCCCGCGCCGATCGGCGACGAATCGGCGCTCACCGTCGCCACGGCGCCTTCGATGTTCCGGGTGGCGGAGCTGGTCGGCGAGGCGGTTCAGGGCGTCAACCGCACCGTCGGCTCGGTGCTCGCCGAAGCGAACATCTCGAGCTCCGTCTCCCTCCTGCTCGGCGGCCGGATCGGAAACGAGCCGCCCTCGCTCTACCTCGTCTATTCGGCCGGCAACTTCATCCATTGCTCGCCGGAATCGCCGTTCCTGCAGATCGGCGAGACCAAATATGGCAAGCCCATCCTGGACCGCGGGGTGCGCCATTCGACCCCCCTCGACGAGGCGGTGAAGGTGGCGCTGCTCTCGTTCGACAGCGCGATGCGATCGAACCTGGGCGTTGCAAGGCCGCTCGACCTCATGGTCATGCCGGCCGATCCGCTGCGGCCGGTGCTCACCCGCCGGATCGAGGCTGACGATGCCTATTTCAACGAATTGTCGCTGCGCTGGGCGGTGTTGCTTCACGAGGCGACCCAGGCGATCCCGAACCCGCCCTGGGTGGAAACCTTGCCTCCCCAAGCATAGCTTGGGGAGGGGGACCACACGAAGTGTGGTGGAGGGGTAGAAGGCTCGGACGTGAAGGGTTCCAGCGGGAACCTCCCAGTCCACGGCAAATACCCCTCCACCATGCTTCGCATGGTCCCCCTCCCCATCTGGCGATGGGGAGGCAGATTACGCCGCCGCCCTTCCGCCCTTGATCGAAGTCAGCTTCGGCGCGGCCAGCGCGGCCGCGGCGTCGGCGTGCAGCGGCGGGGAGAGGAGGAAGCCCTGCCCCTCCCTGCAGCCCAGCTCGCGAAGCAGGCGAAGCTGGTCCTCGGTCTCGATATGCTCGGCGACGGACGGCAGGCCGAGCGCGGCGCACAGGTCGAGCACGCCCTTCAGGAGCCGGCGGCTGCGCAGGGAATCGGCGACGGTGGCGATCAGCGTTCCGTCCAGCTTGACCCCGTCGAATTGCATCTCGCGAAGATAGGAGATGGAGGCGTGGCCCGCCCCGAAATCGTCGAGGACGATCCGGGCGCCGGCGCCGCGGAGGGCCCGGAGATTGTCGCGGGCGACCTCGAAATCGGCAAGCAGTGCGGTCTCGGTCACCTCGAGCTGGAGCCGCTCGGGCTCGAGCCGGGCGCGCTCGATCACGGCGAGAAGGCGCTGCGCGGAGCCGGCGGTGCAGAGCTGGACGGCGCTGACGTTGAACGAGAGCCGGACCGAGGTCGCCCAGCGCGCGGCCTCGGCCGCGGCCTGGCCGAGCAATTTGTCGCTGATCTGCTCGATGACGTTGATCTGCTCGGCGATCGGGATGAACTGGCTGGGCGGGATCCGGCCGAGCGTGTCGTCGTGCCAGCGCGCAAGCGCCTCGAGGGCCTTCAGCTCGCCGGTGGCGAGATCCTTGATCGGCTGGAACACCAGTCCGATCCGATCCAGGGTCTCGGGCAGCCGGAGCGCCTTCTCGACCAGGATCCGCCGGCGGTGGATCTCGTGCATCTCGGGCGTGAAGACGGCGACTCCGGAGCGGCCGCTTTCCTTGGCCCGGTAGAGCGCCGTGTCCGCGCGGATCAGCGCTTCCTCGACGTTGCAGTCGCCCGGCACGAGCAGGGTCACTCCGCAGCTGCCCGAGACCCGGAACTCGCGGCCGTCGACCTGGAAGGGCTCCTGGAGCGCCGCGCAGATGGCGACCCCGGCGCTGTCCGCCGCGGTCATCGAGCGGATCGTCGGAAGGAGCAGCGCGAATTCGTCGCCGCCGGTTCGAGCGATCAGGGCGCCGTCGCCGGAGGCCCGGGCGAGACGGCTTCCGATCCCCTCGAGCACCCGGTCGCCGGCGGCGTGGCCGAACGTGTCGTTGATCGGCTTGAACCCGTCGAGATCGACCATCGCGAGCGCGAAGCCCTTGCGCGAGCGGGCAAGGCCGGCGGCTCGGCGGCCGAGGGCCCGAAGGAAGGCTCGGCGGTTGGCGAGGCCGGTCAGCGGGTCGGTGTCGGCGATCAGCCTGGCCTTGGCCTTCTCCGCCTTGGCGAGCCGCTCGGCGCCCTGCGCCCGCTCCCGCTCGAGGCTGATCGCGGTGCGCGATTCGACAAGCTCGCAGAAGCCCTCGTCGTGGAGCCCGAGCTGGCGGAGAAGGACGAGGATGATCGAGAGGAGCCCGACGCCCATTGCGACATGCGCGGCATCGGAAGTGAGGATCAGCAATCCCGCCAGCGGCAGGCCGAGGAGCAGGAGGGGAGTGCGCGCCGCCGCCGGATAGCGGCTCACTCCGTAGGCGCAGCCGATTGCCGCGAGGCTTGCGAAGAGGATGATGAAATCGTGGTCGGTGGCCGGGCGGGTCGCCATCAGGTTGAGCGACCAGGCGCAGAAGGCGACGCTGAACATGACCGAGAAGACCAGCATCTTGCGAAGCTCGTTCAGGATCCGCTCGGGAGCGAGCACCCGGTTGCGGACCTTGAGCCAATGGACGGTCCGCATGACCATCAGCGCTCCGATCAGGAGCGGGAAGTCCAGGAAGGAATCGAACTTCCCGCCGGAGGCCAGATAGAGGCCGACCATGTTGGAGAAGATGACGACGTAGAGGAGCGGGACCTGCCGCTGGAGCGCGCGGAACCGCTCCTCGAGGAGGATCCGCCCCCCGACGGTCTCCACTTCGCCCGCATCCACCAGCCGGCGCAATTTATCAATGCCCCACCCCATGGTCCGGGATGTACGCGCAAGTGATTAACAGTTGGTTTTAACGTGGATCAATGGGTCGAGCCCGTCATTGCGAGCGAAGCGAAGCAATCCAGCGCGGCGGGCGTCGAGAGTGCCGAAGCTGGATTGCTTCGTCGCTGCCGCGAAGCGGCAGTTTATCCGGAGGGCCGCCGCAGGCGGCGTCGAAGGGCTCCTCGCAATGACGGGGCGTCAGCGAAGCGGAAGCTCGCGCTGGTCGGGGTCGAAGCGGTTCCAGCCGCCGGGTCCGAGCCGCTCGAGCGGTCGGAAGCGCGCTTTGTAGGCCATCCGCGGAGAGCTTTCGACCCAATAGCCGAGATAGACGTAGGGAAGGCCCGCTTTCCCGGCCCGGACGATATGGTCGAGGATGATGTAGGTGCCGAGCCCGGGCCGGGCCGGATCGTCCGGCTCGAAGAAGCTGTAGATCATCGACAACCCGTCCGCCTGCTGGTCGGTGAGGCAGGCGCCGACGAGCTTGCCGGGCCGGCCGCCGACCGAGGGCTCGCGATATTCGATGACGTAGGTCTTTACGGGCGACTGCTCGATCATGTCCGAGAAGTCGCTCTCGTCCATCCCGACCATCCCGCCATCCGGATGGCGCTGCTTCAGATAGCGGCGGAGCAGCGCATATTGCTCCTCGGTCGCCCAGGGCTTGCAGGCGGTCACCTCGAGATCCGAATGCCGCTTCAGCATTCGGCGCTGGGTGGCGCTGGCCTGGAATTCGGAGGCGACGACCCGGACCGAGACGCAGGCGGAGCAATCGAGGCAGGAGGGGCGGTAGGCGACCGCCTGGCTGCGGCGGAAGCCGATCCGGCCGAGCGCGTCGTTGAGGTCCGAGGAATGCTGCCCGGCGAGCTCCGTGAACACCTTCCGCTCGGTCTTGCCCGCGAGATACGGACAGGGCGCGGGGCTGGTCACGAAAAACCGGGGAAAGCGGAAGGGTGCGCTCAACTGAACTCCGAGGGCTTAAAGGCTTTGGTTGAGTTTCAGTTTATGCGTGTTTGCCGGTCGCTTGGGAAGGGTCCGGAGAACCGGAAAGCGCATTAACCAACATACGTTCCTTAGCGGGACGCGGGCTCAGCGAATCTCAACGGGATGGACGTAGAAACCGCCCTCCTCGAGCGCCCGGACGAGTGCGTCGAGATGCTCGGAATCGCGCGCTTCGCACTCGACGTCGATGAACGCGTCCTTGGCCGGAAGCGTGGTGAAGACCCGCTGATGATAGATCTCGATGATGTTGGCGCCATGGGCGTCGAACAATTTCATCACCGCCAGAAGCGCGCCGGGCCGGTCCTGGAGCTGGATCCGAAGCCGCGCCATCCGGCCGGAGCGGGCGAGGTCCCTCAAGAGCACGGTGGCGAGAAGCCTGGTGTCGATATTGCCGCCGGTGAGGATCAGCCCGACGTTGCGGCCCGAGAACCGGTCGGGATGAGCGAGGAGCGCCGCGAGCCCGGCCGCGCCCGCCCCTTCCGCGACCGTCTTCTCGATCTGGAGGAAGAGGCTGACCGCGATCTCGATCTCGCGCTCGTGGACCAGCAGTATCTCGTCGACGAACCGTTCGATGACCTGCGCCGTGAGCAGGCCCGGCTTCTTGACCGCGATCCCCTCGGCCAGGGTGTCGCCGGCCGACGGCATGTCCTTGCCGCTGATCCGGCAATACATGCTCGGATAGAGCTCGGCCTGGACTCCGACGACGGTGAGGTCGGGGCGAAGAGTCTTGGCCGCGGTGGCGACCCCGGAGATCAGGCCTCCGCCGCCGATCGGCACGACCAGTGTGTCGATGTCGGGAGCGTCGGCGAGAAGCTCGAGCGCCACCGTGCCCTGGCCGGCCATGATCTCGAAATCGTCGAAAGGATGGACGAAGGTCAGGGCCTCCGCTTCGGCGATCCGGAGCGCCTCGCCATAAGCCTCGTCGTACATCTCCCCGTGGAGGACGATCCGGGCGCCGTGGCCCTCGGTCTGCTTCACCTTGATGCTCGGAGTCGAGGTCGGCATCACGATCGTCACCGGGACCCCGAGCCGGCGCCCGTGATAGGCGACCGCCTGCGCATGGTTGCCCGCCGACGAGGCGATCACGCCCCGCGAGCGGATCTCGGGATCCATCAGCAGCAATTTGTTGAGCGCTCCGCGCTCCTTGTAGGCGGCGGTGAACTGGAGGTTCTCGAACTTGACCCAGACGTTGGCGCCGGTCGCTTCCGAAAGGGTTGCGCTGAGCAGGGTCGGGGTCCGCACCACCGCCCCTTCGATGCGCCGCGCAGCCGCTTCGATGTCGGCGAGGGTGACTGGGAGGTCGGCCATGCCGGGTCGTTAGAGCATCTGGCGCGTGGGAGGAACAAGCCTTATGCGCCCATGGCTATGAGTATTTTCCAGGCTTTGCGCCGCGCCGCCATCCTCCCCTCCCTGGAAGGGAGGGGCTGGGGGTGGGTGCGCCGCGCAGCGGCGCCGGCAGCGTCAGTGCAGGAACCGGTCAAGGCCGCATCGAGCCGCCTTGACCGGACCCACCCCTCGATCCCCTCCCTGTTAGGGAGGGGAGGTATCGCGCTTTCGATTCTCGTTGCCTCCGCGGCCGTCGCCGACGTCCGGGTCGAAAACGTCAACGGCTATACGATCGGAGCGGACGGCCGGCTGGTCCGGTTCACGGGGATGCTGATCGGCGACGACGGCAAGGTCGAACGGCTCTATCAACGCGGCGAGAAGGTGCCTCGGGCCCGCTTCCGCTTCGACGGCAAGGGGCGCACCCTCCTTCCCGGACTGATCGACGCTCACGGCCACGTCATGGGCCTCGGCCTCAATGCGGTTCAGCTCGATCTGTCGGACACCAAGTCGCTCCAGGAGGCCCAGGCCAGGATCGCCGCTTATGCAGCGGCCAACCCGACCCCGCGCTGGGTGATCGGCCGGGGCTGGAACCAGGAGACCTGGGGCCTCGGCCGCTTCCCGACCGCCGCCGAGCTCGACGCGGCGGTCAAGGACCGGCCGGTCTGGCTCGAACGGGTCGACGGCCATGCCGGCTGGGCCAACAGCGCCGCCATGAAGGAGGCCGGGATCACCGCCCGGACCGAATCCCCCGCCGGCGGCCGGATCGAGAAAACCGGAGGCCAGCCGAGCGGGATCTTCGTCGACGCCGCCTCCTCGCTGATCGACAAGGTCGTTCCCGCCCCGCTCCCCCGGACCCGCGACCAGGCGCTCGACCGGGCCCAGGAGATCATGCTCTCCAACGGCCTAACCGCCGCAACCGACATGGGCACCAGCCCGGACGACTGGATGGTCATGCGCCGGGCCGGCGACGACGGCCGGCTCAAGGTCCGGATCATCGCCTACGGCGCCGGAGTCGAGAGCACCCTCGCGATCGCCGGGACCCGGCCGACGCCCTGGCTCTACGGCGACCGGCTCCGGCTGGTCGGGGTCAAGCTCTACGTCGACGGCGCCCTGGGCTCGCGCGGAGCCTGGCTGAAGCAGCCCTACAAGGACAGCCCGGGAACCCGGGGCTTGAGCTTCGTCACCGAGACCGAATTGCTCAACATCATGAGCCGGGCGGCGATGGACCGATTCCAGGTCGCGGCCCACGCAATCGGCGACGCCGCCAACGCCCAGGTGCTCGCCGCGTTCGAGGAAATGGCCGTCACCTACAAGGGGGACCGGCGCTGGCGGGTCGAGCATGCCCAGATCGTCGACCCCGCCGATCTCGCGCGCTTCGGCCGGAACGGGATCGTCGCCTCGATGCAGCCGGTCCACGAGACCAGCGACTGGCAGATGGCCGAGGCCAGGATGGGGACGGAGCGGCTCGGCGGCGCCTATGCCTGGCGAAGCATGATCGCCAACCGTTCACCGCTCGCCTTCGGCTCGGACTTTCCGGTCGAATCGCCCAACCCCTTTCCCGGCCTCGCCGCGGCGATCAGCCGCCAGGACCCGAGCGGGCAGCCCCCGGGCGGATGGCTTCCGGAGCAGCGCGTGACTCTCGAGCAGGCGCTCGCCGCCTTCACCCGAGGCGCCGCTTATGCCGGCTTCGCCGAAGACCGGATCGGAAGCCTGGAAAAGGGCCGCTGGGCCGATTTCATCCTCGTCGACCGCGACATCTTCGACGTCCCCACGCCCCGCCAGCTGCGCGAGACCAAGGTGGTCGAGACGTGGATCGCGGGCAAGAAGGTGTGGCCGCAATAAATCCTCCCCGGCATTTGCCGGGGAGGGGGACCACCCGAAGGGTGGTGGAGGGGTAATCGGCTCGGACGTAGCGGATTCGAGCGCGCTCCTCTGCGGCTGCGGCAATTACCCCTCCACCATGCTTCGCATGGTCCCCCTCCCCACCGGCTACGCCGCCGGGGAGGCAGATAAACCCTTCACCTTCCCAATCGTCAAGATCTGCGGCAGCACCTCCGCCTCGCGGCCGGGCGCGTACCACAGGTAAAGCGGCACCCCCG
Source organism: Allosphingosinicella sp. (assembly GCA_035638835.1). Classification (GTDB taxonomy): domain Bacteria; phylum Pseudomonadota; class Alphaproteobacteria; order Sphingomonadales; family Sphingomonadaceae; genus Allosphingosinicella. Next base: position 20,318 of record DASQZF010000099.1, read on the forward strand.
ATCGTCCCTGCTTCTCCAGGAACCGGCCGATCGCAGCGTCGCCGCGGGTCCAGTCGCCGACCAGCACCGCCGCCTTCTTGTCGCGGAATGCGGCGGCGACCTCGTCCCGGTCGAGGACGGCGGCTTCGTTGACCTTGCAGGTCAGGCACCAGTCGGCGGTGAAATAGACGAAGACCGGCCGGCCTTCGCTCCGCAGCGCGGCAAGCCTCGCATCGCTGAACGGCTCGGCCGCGAGCGCGCCGCCGGTTCGGGCCTGGGCCGGCGCCGAGGGCGCGGGCAGAAGCGCCACCGCGACTCCCGCCGCGAGCACGGCGGGGACGAGCGGCAGCCAGCCGTGCCGGCGGCCCGCCCACCACAGGATCAGTCCGATCGCTCCGGCGCCCGCCAGCCCGATCGCGAGGCCCGGCGTCCCGGTCTGGCGCTCCAATATCCAGGCCAGACCGAGCGCGGTCAGAGCCATCGGGACCGCCAGGACATGGCGGAAGCGGACCATCCACGGGCCCGGCCTGGGCAGCCGGCGCCTCAAGGCGGGAATGTAGCCCAGCAGGAGGAAGGGCAGAGCGAGGCCCAGCCCCAGGCCCGCGAAGACGGCCAGCGCCGCCGGGGCCGGGAGGATCAAGGCGGCCCCCAGGGCGGCGCCCATGAACGGCCCGGTGCAGGGCGTCGCGACGAAGGCGGCGAGCGCTCCGGTGGCGAAAGCGCCGCTTCTCCCGCTTGCCAACCGCCCGCCCATCGAGGGCAGCTCGAACAGTCCGGCGAGGTTGAGTGCGATGGCTGTGACGAGCAGCAGAAGGAACAGGATCACCCTCGGATCCTGGAGCTGGAAGGCCCAGCCGACCGAGGCTCCGCCGGCCCGCACCGCAAGCAGCAGGGCGCCCAGCGCGAGGCAGGCGAGAACCGCCCCCGCCGCGTAGGCGAGCGCCTCGAGCCGCGCCGCTTTCTCGTCGCCGCCGGCGCGGGCGAGGCTCAGCGCCTTGAGGCTGAGGATCGGGAAGACGCAAGGCATGATATTGAGGAGCAGGCCGCCGATCAGCGCGCCGGCGAGCGCGAGTAGGACGGCCCGGTAGCCGCTCGCGCCGGCCGCGGCCCCCGGCCCGACCGGAGCGCCGGCCGGCCCGACTTCGCCCGGAAGGGCCCGAAGCGAAAGCCCCTGCCCCGCCCCGAGCTCGAGCACGCCTTCAAGGGCCGCGGGCGAGCCGGTCCCCGCTTGGGTCTCGACGATCAGCCAGTCTCCGCGCCGCGACACGGACTGCGGAGCCGAATAGACCAGGGCCTGGTCGGTGACCGGATAGAAATAGGGATCGTCCAGAGCGACCGCGGCGGGAAGCGGTATGGCGAGGCGGAGCATTGCGCCGCGCCGCTCGAACCGGCCCGTCTCCGGCAGCGGCCGAGGCAGTGCCTGCCGATAGCGGTCGAAGCCCGCTTCGGCGGCCGGACGGCCGTCCCCCACCTCGAGATCGGCGGCGACCTCGGCCGATTCCGGGACGCAGATTCGATCGGTGCAGACCAGATAATCGACCTTGCCCCGCACCGGCAGCTTTGTGCCCGGCGCCAGTCCGGGAGGCAGCTGCAGGTCGACGAGGAGTGAATGCTCGCCTTCGAAGACGTAGTTCATCAGCCCCTGGATGGTCAGCCGCTCCGGCACCGGATAGCGGATCGGGCCTGCCGAGGCGCCTTCGGGGAGCTGCCAGGCGATCCGCGTTCCGACCCCGGCGTCCCCCGGATTCTGCCAATAGCCGTGCCAGCCCGGCCGGGGCGACATGACGAGGGCGAGCGCAACCCGGGAGCCCGGGGCCGGGCGGGCCGTCTCGGGGACCAGGCGCACCGCCATCGCCTTCTGGCCCGGCGGCAGCTGGGCCTGTGCGGGCATCGCGCAGAAAAGCAGGACAAGGAGGGCGAGGAGGCGATTCACGTCGGCCCCTATAGCATCGCTCGGCCTGGCTGCGAGTGATGCGCGCGGCGCCGCAAGTTGCTTCGTCGGCGCCCGGACCCTAGCCTGGCCCTCATGGACGCAGCTTCGAGCCCGACACCCCGGTCCGATCGAGCGAGGTTCGCCTTATGCCTCGCAGTCACTCCGCTCCTCGCGGGCGCCGACAGGCCGCCGCGGGACACGGAAACCTGGTACCGGATCGTCGCCGCCGACGGAGCGGCGATCGGCCATGCCCGGAGCGAGGCCCGCCGCGGCCCGGCCGGAGTCGAGTCGATCTCGGAACAGCAGATCCTCGTCGACAATGGCGAGGCCAATATCCGGACCTCCGAGCGCAAGGTCGTCAGGGACGATAGGTCCGGTCGGCCGGTCTCGATCAGCGAATATTCCACGACCGGGCGGAGCTGGTCGCGAATCGAAGCGCGGATCGGGCGGGACAAGGCGGAGATCACACGTTCGACTTCGACGGACCGCCGCTCGGCGGTCGTGGCGCTCGCTCCGGGCGTCCGCTTCGACTCCGGCCTGGGCCTGATGCGCGGCTGGGACCGGGCGGCCGTTCCCCGTCTCGAGTTCGACAATCTCAACGTCGCGGCCATGATGGTCGAGCGGGTCGTGATCGAGCCCGGTCCCGGAGCGCCCGGCCCCGACGGCAGCTTCTCGGCCGTCCGCAGGCGCTATGAAGGCGGGGAGCTTCGGGCGGTGGGCAGGCTGACCCTTGGTCCGGACGGCCGGGTGCGGTCGATGACCCAGCCGATGATGGGCACCAGCGTCACCCTCTCCGTCTCCGACCGCGAGACCGCGCTCAAGCCCCATTCCCCCTATCGCCTGCTGCAGAGCGCGATGGTGAAATCGCCCTTCCGGATCTCGCCCGAGGCGATGCGCGGCCGGATCCGCTACCGCTTCGCCTATCGGGACGGACTGGCTTTCCCTTTCCCCGTGACCAGCGAGCAACGGGCGTCGGCCTCGGCCGAAGGGGTCCTGGTCGATATCTGCGCCGATTGCGGACCGGGCCTCGCGACCGACAAGGCGGCCCTCGACGAAGCGCTCAGGCCCACGGCCTGGCTTCAAAGCGACCATCCGCGCCTGAGGGCCATCGCCCGCCCGATCGCGCGAATGGCGACGAACGATTCGCGCAAGATGAGCCTGCTCGCCGCCAAGGCCCGTCCCTATCTGGCCACGATCGACTTCGCCGGTCACTTCTCGGCCCTTGAGACCCTCGATCGCCGGGCGGGCGACTGCACCGAAGCGGCGGTTCTGCTCGCCGCGCTCGGGCGCTCGGCCGGAATCCCGACCCGGGTGGCGAGCGGCCTCGTCTATTCGCGCGAACGCTATCATGGGGTCACGAACAGCTTTATGCCGCACAGCTGGACCCTGGCCTATGTGGACGGGAGCTGGCGAAGCTTCGACCTGGCGCTGGACACGTTCGACAGCACCCATATCGCGCTCACCCTGGGCGACGGCGATTCGCGCTCCATCCTCGCCGCCGGGCAGCTCGCCAGCCTCCTCGAATGGAAGGAGATGTCGGAGGTCAGGCCCCGGCCGGGCCGGCCGCAGACGTAAGCGAGGCGGGAGCCTCCTCGTCATCATAGACGACCGGCATCTCAGGTACGTCGGTGTCGACATCGATCTCCACCAGCACCGCCTTCTTCGGATCCTTGATCCCGCCGACCACGATCACCATCGACTCGTCATAGGGGACGGAATCCGCCTCAACGGCCTCGATCTCGGGGGCCGCTGCCTCTTGCCCCATCGCCGGGGCGGACATCGAAGCCGCCGCGAGCGCGGCCGCCGCGACTATCGCCCGCGCCGGGATCCGGTAGGAGACGCACTCCTCCTCCTCGCATCCGGCCAGGAAGGCGAGCCGCTCGCCGTCGTCCATCGCGGTCAGGTCGAAGACGTTGCGCTTGCACATCCGGCACATGTCGCCGTCCATCAGGGCGGCAAGGTCGCTCTTGTAGGGGCAAGCGCTCTGGATCTTCGGGAACATCGGCATGGCGCGTCTCCTCGAAGCGGAGGATAACGCATTTGCTCCCCTCCCTGCAAGGGAGGGGTTGGGGGTGGGTCCGCCGAAGGCGGCCGAGACACCGAGTCCGAAGAAGTCTCGCTCCGCTCGACTACCCACCCCTTACCCCTCCCTTGCAGGGAGGGGAATTCAATCCAAATTCGGCCGAAGCCACCTCTCCGCTTCCTGGAGCGAGATGCCCCGCCGCGCCGCATAATCCTCCAGCTGGTCGCGGCCGATCCTCGCCACTCCGAAATACTGGCTGTCGCGGTGCGCGAAGTAGAAGCCGGAGACGGCGGAGGTCGGGAGCATCGCCATGCTCTCGGTGAGGGTCACTCCGGCCGGCTCGCCGCCGAGCATTTCGAACAATACGGGCTTCAGGCTGTGGTCCGGGCAGGCCGGATAGCCGGGGGCGGGGCGGATCCCGGTATAGGTCTCGCGGATCAGCTGCTGGTTGGTGAGATGCTCCTCCGCATAGCCCCAGACGCTGTTGCGGACATGGGCGTGGAGCACCTCGGCGAAGGCCTCGGCGAGACGGTCCGCGAGCGCCTTCAGGAGGATGTCCGAATAATCGTCGTTCTGCGCCTTGAAGCGGGCGAGGTGCGGCTCGAGACCGTGGATCCCGACCGCGAAGCCGCCGATCCAGTCCTCCTCGTCCGGAGAGATGAAGTCGGCGAGGCTCATGTTCGCCCGGCCTTCGCGCTTCTTCACCTGTTGGCGGAGGAAGGGGAGCCGGGTCCAGTGATCCTCCCCGAGCTCCGCTCGGGGAGGGGGACCATGCGAAGCATGGTGGAGGGGCCCACCGGCGGACCCGGTGGGTGGGCCGGCGAGGACCAGGACGTCGTCGCCCTCCCGCCTGCAGCGCCAGAGGCCGACCGTGCCCCGCGGGGTCACCCAATGCTCGGCGATCATCCTGTCGAGCATCGCCTGGGCGTCGTTGAACAGGCTTGTCGCGCTCTCCCCGACGATCGGATCGGTGAGGATGGCCGGATAGTTGCCGGCCAGCTCCCAGGCTCGGAAGAAGGGAGTCCAGTCGATCGAGGCCCGAAGGTCGCGGACCGGCCATTCGCCGAACTGGTGCAGGCCCGGGCGCTTGGGCGGCGGCGGCTTGCCGGCCGGGTCGAAGGCTTGGGCGTTGGCCCGGGCTTCCCCGATCGTCGAGAGCTCGCTGTGGCCGCTTCGGGCGCGGGCCTGGCGGGTCGCCTCGTAATCCTCGGCCGTCTTGGCGATGAGAGGCTCGGCCTGGGTCTCCGAGACGAGCGACGAGGCGACCCCGACCGCACGGCTGGCGTCGAGGACGTGGAGCACCGGCCCGTCGTAGGCGGGGTCGATCCGGATCGCGGTATGGACCTTGCTGGTCGTGGCGCCGCCGATCAGGAGCGGGAGCTTCATCCCGGCGCGCTGCATCTCGCCCGCCACCGTCACCATCTCGTCCAGCGACGGGGTGATCAGGCCGGAGAGGCCGATCATGTCGGCATTGTTCTCGTTCGCGGCCTTGAGGATGTCGGCCCAGGGCACCATCACTCCCAGGTCGATCACCTCGAAGCCGTTGCACTGGAGGACGACCCCGACGATGTTCTTGCCGATGTCGTGGACGTCGCCCTTGACGGTGGCCATAACGATCCGGCCCTTGCCCTGGGTGGCTCCGGTCCGCTCCTTTTCCGCCTCGATGAAGGGGATGAGATGGGCGACCGCCTTCTTCATCACCCGGGCGGATTTGACGACCTGGGGCAGGAACATCTTGCCCGATCCGAACAGGTCTCCGACCACGTTCATCCCGTCCATCAGCGGACCTTCGATGACATGGATCGGACGCTCGGCAGTCTGGCGCGCTTCCTCGGTGTCGGCGACGACATAAGCGTCGATTCCCTTGACAAGCGCGTGCTCGAGCCTCTTGCCGACCTCCCAGCCGCGCCATTCCGCCTCGGCCTTCTCGCGCACGGGATCGGAGCCGAGGAACTTCCCGGCGAGGGTCACCAGCCGCTCGGTGGCGTCGCCGCCGGCTCCGGGCTGGCGGTCGAGGATGACGTCCTCGCAGGCTTCGCGGAGCTCGGGGTCGATCGTGTCGTAGACGTCGAGCTGGCCCGCGTTGACGATCGCCATGTCGAGGCCGGCGGGAATCGCGTGGTACAGGAAGATCGAATGCATGGCGCGGCGCACCGGCTCGTTGCCGCGGAAGGAGAAGCTCAGATTGGAGAGCCCGCCCGAAATGTGGACGTGCGGGCAGCGCGCCTTGATCTCGCGGCAGGCGGCGATGAAGTCGAGCGCGTAGGTACGATGCTCCTCGATCCCCGTGGCGATCGCGAAGATGTTGGGATCGAAGATGATGTCCTCGGGCGGGAAGCCCTCGGCGACGAGCAGTTTATAGGCGCGCTCGCAAATCTCGACCTTGCGCTCCTGGGTATCGGCCTGGCCGACCTCGTCGAAGGCCATGACGACGACGGCGGCGCCATAGTCGCGCACCTTGCGGGCGTGGTGGAGGAACTCCTCCTCGCCTTCCTTCATGCTGATCGAATTGACGATCGGCTTGCCCGAGACGCATTTCAGGCCGGCCTCGATCACCGTCCATTTCGAGCTGTCGATCATCACCGGCACCCGGGCGATGTCGGGCTCGGCGGCGATCAGCTTGAGGAAGGTGGTCATCGCATATTCGGCGTCGAGCAGGCCCTCGTCCATGTTGACGTCGATGACCTGGGCGCCGTTCTCGACCTGCTGGCGCGCGACCTCGACCGCGGCGGCATAGTCGCCGGCCATGACCAGCTTCTTGAATCGGGCCGAGCCGGTGACGTTGGTCCGCTCGCCGATGTTGACGAAGGAGGAGGAGGCGGAGGAGGAGGCTTCGGGCAAGGGTGCGGTGGCCATGATTTCACTCGGTCGGAAATTAATTGGTGCCAGGCACCAATTTCAGGAAATAATTGGTGCCTGGCACCAATTAACGGTCAGGCGGCGAGGACCATCGGTTCGATTCCGGCAAGCAGCGTGCGGCGGGCAGGTTGCGCGATCCTGCGCGCACCGAAGCCCTTCACCGCTTCGGCGATCGCTCCGATATGCGCCGGGGTCGTCCCGCAGCAGCCGCCGACGATGTTGACGATGCCCTGCTCGGCCCACTCGCGCACCTGGGCGGCGGTCTCGGCCGGGCCCTCGTCATATTCGCCGAGATCGTTGGGAAGGCCGGCATTGGGATAGGCCATGATCAGCGTGTCGGCGATCCCCGACAGGACGGCGACATGGGCTCGAAGCTGAGCCGCTCCGAACGAGCAATTGAGTCCGATGGAGAGCGGCCGGGCGTGGCGGACGCTGGCCCAGAAGGCCTCGATCGAGTGGCCGGAGAGGTTGCGGCCGGAAAGGTCGGTGATCGTCATCGAAAGCATGATGGGCAGGTCGCGGTCGACCCGCTGGGCGGCGTGGACGGCCGCCTTGGCGTTCAGGGTGTCGAACACCGTCTCGATCAGCACGATCTCCGCGCCGCCCTCGACCAAACCCTCGATCTGCTCGACATAGACGTCCGACAGCGTATCGAAATCGATCTCGCGATAGCCGGGATCGTTGACGTTGGGCGACAGCGACAGGGTCTTGTTGGTGGGGCCCAGGGCTCCGACGGTCCAGCGCTTGCGGCCGTCCTTCTGGGCCTCTTTCTCGGCGACGTCGGCGATGATCCGGGCGGCGGCGCAATTGATCTCGCGAACGAGGCTTTCCGCGCCGTAATCGGCCATGCTTATCCGGTTGGCGTTGAAGCTGTTGGTGGCGAGAAGCTCCGCTCCGGCGTCGGCGAAATTCTGGCAGATTTCGCGGACCAGCTCCGGCTGGGTGAGGTTCAAGAGGTCGTTATTGCCCTTCTGGTCGCGCGACAGCCCTAGGCTTCCGGCATAATCGGCCTCGCGCAGCCGCCGGTTCTGGATCTGGGTCCCGTAGGCCCCGTCCTTGATCAGGATGCGGGTCGAGGCGGCGGCCCTAAGCTGCTGTGCGACGTTCATTTTCATCCTTCGGGCGAAGGCCGAGCAGGTGGCAGATGGCGTAGGCCAGCTCGGCGCGATTGAGCGTGTAGAAATGGAACTGGCGGACCCCGCCGGAATAAAGCTGGCCGCAAAGCTCGGCCGCGACGGTGGCGGCGACGAGCTGGCGGGCGGCGGGAAGGTCGTCCAGCCCCTCGAAGAGCTTGTCCATCCAAAGCGGGATCGCCGCGCCGCACATCGCCGCGAACTTGCGGGTCTGGGCGACGTTGGAGACGGGCAGGATCCCCGGCACCAGCTCGGCGTCGATCCCGGCCGCCGCGGCGTCGTCGCGGAATCGGAAGAAGCTTTCGGGAGAAAAGAAGAACTGGGTGATCGCCCGGTCGGCGCCGGCGTCGATCTTGCGCTTGAGATTGTCGAGATCGGCGGCGCGGCTGAGCGAATCCGGGTGCATCTCCGGATAGGCGGCGACCGAGATCTCGAACGGCGCCACCCGCTTCAGTCCGGCGACCAGCTCGGCGGCGTTGGCATAGCCGTCGGGATTCGAGCAAAAGCCCTTGCCCGGCTCCGGCGGGTCGCCCCGAAGAGCGACGACATGCCGGATCCCGGCCTGCCAATAGCCCAGCGCGACCTCGTCTATCTCGCTCCGGCTGGCCTCGACGCAGGTCAGGTGGGCGGCAGGGGCGAGCGAGGTCTCATGGGCGATCCGGACGACCGTGTTGTGGGTGCGCTCCCGGGTCGAGCCGCCGGCGCCGTAGGTGACCGAGACGAAGCGCGGGCCCAGCGGCTCGAGGGTCTTCACCGACTCCCAAAGCGTCTCCTCCATCCGCTCCGTCTTGGGCGGGAAGAATTCGAAGCTCACTCCGATGTCGCCGGCGACGTCGGCGAAGAGCGGCTCGCGCCACTTGGCTATGCTGGGCACTCCGGGATTCATGCGACCACCTTCAATTTCTCCTGGGGACGCTCGCCTTCCCAGAGGGTGACGGTCAGCTCGCCGCCCTCGAGATGCTCGACGACCCGGCCGCGAAGGCCGGCGGAATCGAGATATCTGAGCATGACGTCGTCGGCGAAGCCCAGCCGGAGATGGGCGTCGCGGGCGCGAAGCTCCTCCCGCTCGTGCGGAGCGAAGTCGACGATGAGCAGCCGGCCGCCGGGGCTGAGCAGACGCGCCGCCTCGGCGACCGCAGCGCCGGGCTGCTGGGCGTAATGGAGGACCTGATGGAGGATCACGGTGTCGGCCGAGCCCGCGGCGAGCGGCAAGGCGTACATGTCGCCCTGGCGAAGCTCGGCGGCGACGAGGCCGGCCTGGGCGAGCTTGACCCGGGCGAGGCGGAGCATCTCGGGCGATCGGTCGACGCCCAAAGCGCGCTCGGCGGCGGGGCCGAACAATTCGATCATCCGGCCCGTGCCGGTGCCGATGTCGACGAGACGGCCCACCGGGCGCTCCCCGAGTGCTCTGGCGCAGGCCGCCTCGACCTCGCATTCGGCGATGTGGAGCGAGCGGATCTCGTCCCAGTCGCCGGCATGTGCGGCGAAATAGCGTTCGGCGGCGGCGGCGCGGTCGGCCCGGACGGCGGCGAGACGGGCGGCGTCGGCGGAAGCCCAGGGATCCTCGCCGTCGAGCTCCGCCCAGCGTTCCAGGGCGGCGAAGAGCGGCTCGACCCGGGTCGGCTCGGCGAGGCTGAGGAACACCCAGCTCCCCTCCTTGCGGCGCTCCGCGAGGCCGGCTTCGATGAGGATCCGGACGTGGCGCGAGACCCGCGGCTGGCTCTGCCCGAGCACCTGGGCGAGCTCGCCGACCGACAGCTCCATCGCCCGAAGCAAGGCGAGGATCCGAAGGCGCGTGGGATCGCCAAGCGAACGGAAGATCTCAGCGGCGGCGGGGGCGGTGGAGAACATGGGGATAACGATATAAAGATATCTTTATATGCGGGTCAAGCTTCGATGACGAGAGTAAGCCCCTTCCGTCATGCTGAACTTGTTTCAGCATCCAGGGTCGGGCCGCCTCGCGAGCGGAGAACTGGACCCTGAAACGAGTTCAAGGTGACGAACGCTCCAACCCTACCTCGTAAAAATACCAGTAAGCCTTTGACTTTCCGAGAAGAACGGCCTCGGTTCGGCGCAATTGCCAACTAAACTAGTAGACATATCGGTTCGTCTTGATTACATCACGGATCGTCGGAACCTGACGCGGGCTTGCCCAGGTCAGGACCTCGCCCGGCAAAGCCCTTATTCTCTTAAGGAGAGAATGTTATGAAGAAGATCGTCCTCACCGTCGCCGCCACCCTGGCGCTCGGCGTCGCCGCCTGCACCCCGGCCGCCAACGAAGCCGGCAACAACGCGACCGACGTCAACGCGACCGAAGTCAATGCCATGGAAGACGTCAACAGCGCCGCGATCGACGTCGACGCCAACGGCGCCGCCGCGGTCAGCTCGACCGACAACGCGCTCGACAGCATCGGCGACGCCACCGCCAACACGGCGAGCGATCTCGGCAATGCCGCGACCGACGCCGGAAACTCCGTTTCGAACGCCGTCGACTAAGTCGAAGGCCAAGGCCGGAAATGAGAGGGTCGCGTGCCACCGGGCACGCGGCCCTTTTTATTTGCGTTCATGTACGGCAAGCTGCCGGCGGAACGGGATCGGAGGCAAGACAGATGAAGAAATATGGCGCCATGGCCGCTTTGCTCGCATGCGCTTCGCTCGTCGCCGCCTGCGGGCGGGAAGATGACGGAAGCCCCACCGCGGGCGAGAACGAATCGCTCAACAACATTTCCGAAGTGCTCGACACCTCGGCCGATTCCATGGTCGCCGAAGACCCGGCGCTCGGCAACGGCGAGGCCGGCGCCACCGGCGAGCTTCCGGTGGTCGGCAACGAGATCGCGAACGACGCCGCGGCGAACGGGATGTAGCTCCGTCATTGCGAGGAGCGAAGCGACGCGGCAATCCAGCTGCTGCGTTAGAGCGCTCGGGAGTCGGATTGACCCGTCTCCGTTCGGGCTGAGCTTGTCGAAGCCCTCTCTTTCCCTTTGTAAAACAAGAAGGAAGGCCCCCTTCGGCTGCCGCCTGCGGCGGCCGGCTCAGGACAGGCTTCGACAGGCTCA
>DASQZF010000100.1:0-11434 GCA_035638835.1 Allosphingosinicella sp.
GATGAACAGGCCGTCGATCCGGCTCGGATTCTCGATCGCGTCGGTAAGGCCGCGGCCCGGCTCCAGATCCAGCGCCAAGGCGCCGGTGCCGAAATGGATGTCGAGGTCGAGAAGGGCCGTCGACCGGCCCGCTTTGTCGCCCATCATCCACGCCAGCGACGTCGCCAGGGTCGAAGCTCCGACTCCGCCGCGAACCCCGATCACCGCCGCCGAGACGTGCGGCTTCTCGCTCGCCGCCTCGTTCACCCTGGGCCCGGAAATGGTCATCTGGGCATTGGCGAACGAATCGCGCAGCTGGTCGGGAGTGAAGGGCTTGAGCAGATAATCCTGCAGGCCCGAGGCGACCAGATCGCGGTACAGTCGAACGTCGTTGACCTGGCCGGCGGCGATCACCACCGTTCCGGGCTCGCAGACCTCGGCAAGAGCGTTGATGTCGTTGAGCGGATCGCCCGATTCCGAAAGGTCGACGAAGAGGATGGACGGGCTGGCCGAGACCGACAGGGTCTGGACGGCGTTGCGAAGCCCGCCCTTGTTGACCTTCTCCGGGGCCCAGCCATGCTCGACCGCGATCGGCCGAAGCATCTCGGCCGTGGCGTCGTCGCAGACGAAGGCGCTGAAGGGATCCCGAAGCGCGGCGGCGCGCGAAGCGTTGAAAGGCGCGTTCATCTAGTTACCCTTCGTGCTGACGTCGGAGAGGCCACGGGTTCCGGTCGGGGCGGTCTGGCGGTAGACCCGGATCGCCTTCGAGGAAGTGTTGGCGTCGCCGTAGACGCTTCCGACCTGGCCCAGGACCAGGTCGTTCGGGTCGGCGATCATGGCCGCGAGGTTGGAGTTCACCGAGCAACCGTAATTGGACGAGGTCGAGCTCGGCCCGCGCTCCACTTCGAAATTGGGGCAATTGGGAACGCTGGCCGTCGACCGGCTGACGATCACCCGAACCGCGCCCATCGGCACGTCGCCCTCCAGGATCGGGGCGCCCGGGGTCATCAGGAGGCCGTAGGCCGCCGCGACCCTGGCGACGTCCTGCCGGCCGATGCTGGTTCCGCGGTCGACGAAGACATGGTCGCCATAGCCCAGGCCGAGCGAGTCGAACCAGGAGTCGAGCCGGCCCATGTCGGCCTCGCTGAGCCCGCCATTGTCGGCGAGGTCGAGCAGATAGTCGGTGCGTTGCACGACCGGCTGATTGAGGGAGTCGAGACCGCGCGCGGGTCCGTGCCGCTCCGGAGGCCGCTTGGAGAGGGCCGCGGAGGGGAGGGTGAGGGCGGCGCCGATCGCGACGACGGCGGCGAGAGATTTGGTGCGTGCCATGATCACGTCCTTTCGATCGGTCAGAAGCTGAAGCCGGGAGTGGCGGAAGCGGCTTGCGGGCGGGTCGCCTTGGCATTGGCTTCGGCCTGGCGCGGCTGCGCCGGAAGCTGCCGAGGCGCGCTCGCGACCCCGCCCATGCCGGGGCTCGCGGTGCGCGGGGCGGCCATGGAGGGTCCCGGACGGGGCGCGGACCGGTTATACTCGCCCTTGTCGAGCATGACCCGCTCCATCCCGTTGGCGCTTCGGAATCCATCGGTAGGAAGCGCGATCTGGGACGCGTTGACCGGGCGCACCAGATAGGGCGTGATGACGATGACGAGCTCCGTCTCGTCGCGCTTGAAGCTGTTCGACCGGAACAGGGCGCCGATGATCGGCAGGGTTCCAAGCAGCGGAGCCTTGTCGGTGTTGTTGCCGCTGCTGTTGCGCAGCAGGCCCGCGATCATGAAGCTCTGGCCCGAGCCCAGCTCGACCGTGGTCTCCGCGCGACGCGTGGTGAGCCCGGGCACCCTGAAGCCGTTGAGCTGGATCGCTCCGGCGTCCGAAAGCTCGGAAACTTCCGGGCGCACCCGCATCGAGATCCGGCCGCCCTCGAGGACATAGGGCGTGAAGGCGAGGCTCACGCCATATTGCTTGAACTCGACCGAGGTGCCGTTGATTCCGCTCGCCATCGGGATCGGGAACTCGCCGCCGGCGAGGAAGCTGGCCGTCTCTCCGGAAAGGGCGGTGAGAGTCGGTTCGGCCAAGGTATGGACGGCCCCGTTCCGCTGGTTGAGCTTGAGGGTCGAAAGGATGTCCATGCCGAGAATGTTCCCGGCGAAGCCGAGCGTGGTTCCGGCACCCGATGCGAACTTGTTGGCGGTGGTGGTGAATGGAAGCCCCGTGGCGGGATTGGTGATGCCCAGCGGCGTGTCGGTGATGGTTCCGGCATTGCCCTGGCTGACTCCGAAGAGGAAGCCGTTGCCGTTGGCGCCGTCGACGTCCCGGTTGAGCAGGTTGACCCCGATCTCTTTGACCAGCGACCGGCTGACCTCCGCAACCGTCACCTTCAGCATCACCTGGAGCGGAGTCGCGGCCTTCAGGCGATTGACGGGCATGATCTTCAGGATCGCGCCCGGCGCGTTGGCGTCGACCCCGGGATTGAGCATGGTCCGGACGAGCGCCTCCGCCTGGGCGCTGTCGGCGGGGGAGGCGACCGTTCCGTTCATCACGGCGATCTGGCCGACATGGGTGATCGAGATGTTGGCGTCCGGCATCGCCGCCTTCAGCATCTGATCGACCGAGCTGATGTTCTGGCTGACCCGGACATGGGCGCCCCAGACGACCGAGCCGTCGGCGGCGGTGGCGATCACCGTGGCCTCGCCGTCGCCCTTGCCGAACAGGCCGAGCTGGCGGGGGCTGGTGACGTTGACGTCGGCAACGCCCGGGTTGGAGGTCCAGACGTCGACCACGCTGCGCGGAAGCGAGATCACTTCGCCTTCACCGACGGACAGCAGCACCTGGTTGGTGGGCCGGTAGCTGCCCACCGGGGGCGGCGCGGCCATTGCGAGGCTCGGCATCACCGGGGTGAAGCTGGCGGCGAGTAGCGCGAAGATCGCGGTCCCGACCGTCGCTCGGCGCAGGGTGTTCAGCTTTGTCATCTTATTTGGCTCCGACCGGAACGATGGTGACACTGTTGCCGCGGGCGACCCGAACGGTGGGACCCGTGGAGATGGTGACGGCGGCGCCGGCGCCGGCGCCGCTGCCGGCGGGCGGCTTGCCCGAAGCGGCGAGCGCCATGGCGGTCAATGCATCGGCGACCTTGTCCTGAGGGGTGGCCTTCGCCGCACCACTTCCGGGGACGGTGCTGCGCTGGAAGCGCGAGACGTCGGACCCGGTCGTATAGGTGGACTTGCCGTCGGACGGCTGGTTGGCGATCGAGAGAAGCATCTGGCGCTCGGCCTTGGGATCGTCGGTCTGCGGCACCTTCACCTCGCCCGAGGCGATGGCGCGCTCAAGCTCGGCCGAATTGTCGGCGATCGAGCGAAGCGACAGCGACAGGTCGCCGATCCTCTGGGCGACGGCGATCTTCTCGGCGAGCTTGGGGGTCGCCTCGAGCGTGACCATGGTGAAGCGCTGGACGACGGCCTTGCCGTCCTCGCCCTTGGCATCCATGCGCTGGTCGGTGGCGAGAACCCGGACGTTGCGCATCACGGTCTCGGAGACCTTGAGCGGAACGCCTTCGCCGCCGCCGGCCACGTCCTGGGTGAGGACGATGTCGACCCGGTCGCCCGGGAAGACGAAGCCTGCGACTCCGCTGGTCGCGGAGACGGCGACTGTGACCGCCCTCATCCCCGGCCCGAGCGCGGCGGCGAGGAAGCCGCGTTCGCCCGGCTTGATCAGCGAGCCCTGGGTGAAGGGCTGGCCTGCCGTGATCTCGTTGCGGACGACCGTTCCGACCAGATCGGCGGGGCGGACCCCGGGCTTGCCCTTGATGTAGTAAGCGGGCTGGACGAGGCCTTCGGGCCAACGCTGGAAGCGGAAGGCCTCGGCGTCGATGATGGTCCCGATCGGAAGGGCCCGGGTCGCGACCAGCACTTCGGGGCCGGCGGGAACCGCTGGCGTGGCCGAGGCCGATGGCGCCCCGGCTCCGCTGAACATGTTCTTCGCGGTCACCGCGGTGACGGCCGCGACGATCAGCGCTCCGATCAGCAGCATGAGCTTTTTCACATCCATGACGCCAGTCGCCTCCTCGCCCGCTTCAAATTGCAGGCTCCCATGTCAGACAAATTGGTTAAGAATCCGTTCGCCAATAAGCCAAAAACCGCCAAATGCGATGGCGACGCCGTACGGAATTTCGGGCTGGCCGGCGGCTTTCGCCATCCGGTGCGCGGCAAGCATCGCGAGGGTCAGGACCCCGCCCGCGATCGACATGATCGCAAGCAGCTTCACGACCCCGGCAAAAGGCAGCCACAAGGCGATGGCGGCCGCCATCTTGACGTCGCCCCCGCCCATCCAGCCCAGAGCGAAGGCGAGCGCGAGCAATCCGAAGACGCCCATCGCAAGCCCGATCTGAAGCGCGACGTCCGGCCAGAGGCCGAGGCCGACGCTCCACCAATAGGGGATGGCCAAGAGGGCGATCGCCCCGTTCAGCCAGTTGGGGATCGTCCGGGTGCGCCAGTCGCCGATCGACGCCCAGAGCATGGCGGCGCCGAGCAAAGCGATGAAAAACCAGGAAAGAGCCCCTTGCATGGGAAGCAGGCACTAGACGTAACAGCTTTCGAAACCGTAACCGGCGCCATGGCCCGCCAAGCGTTCGACCGCCGTTCAGTCCAGTCAGACGCCCGTTTCGGCGAATGGAAGGCGGCCGACGGCTGGTCCGTCCGGACGATCGAGCGGCGGCAAGGGGAAAAGGCGCAGGTCCGCGGAAGCCTCCTCTTCGCGAGCGGGCGCGGCGACTTCATCGAGAAATATCTCGAGGCCCAGGATCATTGGCACCGCGGCGGCTGGAACGTCACCTCCTTCGACTGGCGGGGGCAGGGAGGGTCGCAGGGCGATCTGCCCGGCGGGCACCTCGACCGCTTCGAAACTCTGGTCGGAGACCTCGCCGCCTTCATCGAGGACTGGCGGCGCGAGACCCCCGGTCCCCATGTCGTCGTCGCCCATTCGATGGGCGGGCACGTCCTGTTGCGGATGCTCGCGGACCGTCATCCGCCGGTCGACGCCGCGGTGCTGGTGGCGCCGATGCTGGCGATCAACACCGGACCGATGCCGGCTTTGGCGGCTCAGTGGCTCGCATCGACGGCAACCCAGTTCGGCTGGAGCGGGCAGCCCGCCTGGCAGCAGCCGTCCCTCCCGCAGCCGGCGGGCTCGATGCGCCAGGCCATCCTCACCGGCTGCCCCGACCGCTACGAAGACGAGCTCTGGTGGTGGGAGAAGCATCCGGGCTTCAACCTCGGAGCGCCGAGCTGGGGCTGGCTGAAGGCCGCCTTCCAGTCCTGCGCGGCCTTGACCCCGGCCCGGCTGGCGGGCGTCCAGACCCCGATGCTCCTGATCGGCGCCGAGGGCGACCGGCTGGTCGGCGCCGACGCAATCCGGCGCGTCGCAGCCCAGCTGCCGAGCGCCGAGCTCATCATGTACGGCGACAGCGCCCACGAGATCCTTCGCGAGCGCGACGAGGTCCGGCTTCGGGCGCTCGCGGCGATCGACTCTTTCCTCGACCGCCACGCCGCCCGATGAGCTTCGACGCCGACATCGCGATCATCGGAGCGGGAATGGCCGGGGCGAGCCTCGCCTCGGAAGTGGCGGGCGAGGCCTCGGTGCTCCTGGTCGAGGCGGAGGACCAGCCGGGCTATCACAGCACCGGCCGCTCGGCGGCCTTCTGGGCGGAAAGCTATGGCGGCCCCTTCATCCAGCCGCTCACCACCGCTTCGGGCCCCTTCCTCGAAAGGCACGGCTTCCTGTCGCCGCGCGGCGGGCTGCATATCGCCGGTTCGGACGGCCTCGACGCTCTGGCCGGGCTGGAGGCGGAATTCGGCGAGCGGGTCAAGTTCGAACGGCTCGACCAGGCCGGGCTCCGGAAGCTCGTCCCGGGCCTTCGCGACGAGTGGATCGCGGGAATCCTGGAGCCGAGCTGCAGGGACATCGACGTGGCGGGCCTCCACGGCCTCTACCTCGCCCGGGCGAAGCGGAGCGGTGCCGAGCTCCTCACCGGCGCCGAGGTGCGCGGGCTTCGGCGGGACGGTGGGGGCTGGGCGGTGGACACCCGGGCGGGCGGCTTCACTGCCCGCCTGCTCGTCGACGCGGCCGGCGCCTGGGCCGATCGGATCGCCCTCCTGGCGGGCGCGCCGCCGGTCGGCCTCCAGCCCTATCGACGGACCCTCTCGCAGCTCCGGGTGGATCCGCCGGCGGCTGGCGACCTCCCGCTGGTGATGGATTCGCTCGAGCGATTCTATTTCAAGCCCGAAGCGGGCGGCCGGCTCTGGCTGAGCCCGCATGACGAAACGCCGTGCGATCCCTGCGACTGCGCGCCGGAGGAGCTGGACGTCGCAATCGCCATCGACCGGCTCGAGCGGGCGGTGGACTGGAAGGTCGAGCGCGTGGAGCGAAGCTGGGCCGGCCTTCGAAGCTTCGCCCCCGACCGCCGCCCGGTCTACGGCTTCGACCCCGCCTTGCCGGGCTTCTTCTGGTGCGCCGGCCAGGGCGGCTTCGGAATCCAGACCGCTCCCGCGGCGGCGAAGCTCGCGGCCGATCTGCTGCTCGGCCGGGTCCCGGAGCTGGATCCCGAGCCTTACGCTCCGGGGCGCTTCCGCTAGACTTCATCGACATCCAGCCGAGCGCAGGCTCTCCAAAATGTCGATATTCCCTCGAGCCTCGGCGCCAGGCCGACGGGGATAGCGCGCAACCAATCCGGAGGGTTGAACGTCCACCCGCAGGGTCCTGCGATCGCCGCTTGGACCTGATGCGCCTGCCTTCGGAACCGCTTTTATGATGCACCTCCTTCGCCTTCTCATGTCCTGGTCGGTCAGACGGGTGCTTCTGTTCGTTCTGCTCGTCGCGGCGATGGTCGCCGCGGTCCAGATCGGGAATGCCTACCGCCAGCTTCCCCAGCTCTCGGGCGAGATCGAGAATCTCGAGCGGCAGCAGGGTCTGCTCGAAGCGGAAGTTGAGCGGCAGCGGAAGCAGGCGGAGGCTGGCCTTCGGTCGATCGAGCGTCTGGAGGAACCCATGCTGCACCGGCGGCTGGCGGAGGTCCGGGCCGCTATCGCCGGGCAGGAGGGCGGCCGGACGGGAGGCCTCGGCCTCACACTCGGCGCGGCGTCCGGGGACGGAAATGCGGTGGCGCGCGCGCTCGCCGGCCGGTTCCGGCTGCAGCTGATGCGCCGGGAGGAAGCGGTGATCGCCGCCCGGCTGGATTCGATCCGGCGCGGCGGACAGGTGAACGGCATCGCCGCGAGGGTCGGGATCCTCGACTCCAGGATCCGGGTCCTGGAGCAGAGCATCGCAGCGACCGAGCGCCGCTATCCGCTGCTGGCTCGGATCGAGCGGATGCCGGCGGTCAGCCGGATCGAAGGCCCCTGGCGGGAATTGCGGGCGGCGCGGCAGGAGCTCGCATCCGCTCGCACCGAGCGGCAGCGACTGGCGGCGGCCTATCGTGCCACCCGCGGAGCGTTCGACCGTGCCGGGCTCGCCTATCGGCAAAGCCAGGCGGTGCTTCGGTCGCTCCCGGCCCCGACCGCCGAGCTTGGGCGGCAGATCGAGGAGAAGCGCGGGCGGCTCGCCGGCCATTGGGCCAACCGGGCCTGGGGAGCGGTGAAGCCGGTGCTCGGCTGGGCGGCCTGGGTGACGCTCCTGATCCTGGTCGTTCCACCGGCGGTGAAGGCCTTCTGGTTCTTCGTCGTCGCGCCTCGGGCGTCGAATCTCCGGCCGATCAGGATCGGACGGCCGGGCGCCGGCGGGATAGGCTGGGCCGGCGGGCGCCTGGCCGGGGAGGGGCCCCAGGCGGGAAGCGCGGTTTCCCGGCGCCTGCGTCTCCGGCCCGGCGAGGAATTGCTGGTCCGGCCGGAATATCTGCAGAGCTCGGTCGCCGACGCAGAGGCCGATTCCCAGCTTCTGCTCAGCCCGGCGCTGCCCTTCGGAAGCCTCGCGACGGGGCTGGTGGGGCTGACCCGGATCCGGCCCGGCAAGGACACGAGCGCCACCCTCTCCGCGAGCAGGGATCCGATCGACGAGATCGGGATCCTCGAGATCCCCGAAGGATCGGCCGTCGTGTTCAGGCCTCGCAATCTCGTCGGGATCGTCAAGGATCGCGGACGGCCTTTGCACGTGGAGCGGGTCTGGAGGATCGGCTGCCTTCTGTCCTGGCTCATCCTCCGGCTGCGCCACCTCGTCTTCCACGGGCCTTGCGCGCTGGTCGTCAAAGGCGCCCGCGGGGTCGCACTGGAGCCCGCCGCCGGAGGCAGGCGCGTCGCCGACGCCGCCACCATGGGCTGGAGCGCCGGCCTGGACTATTCGGTCACCCGAAGCGAAACCTTCCTCGCCTACCTGACCGGCAAGCAGAGCCTGTTCCACGACCGGTTCGACGGCTCGATCGGCCAGGTGATCTACGAGGAAATGCCTCGGGCGAGGGGGAAGTCGGGGCTGTTCGGTCGGGGCCTGGAAGGTTTGGGAGACGGCTTGCTGAAGATCGCTGGGCTTTGACGCCGATGCATTGATCACCTGCATCTGATCCGACAGCCCGGTCGTGATCCGGCGCTCGCGACACGGATTCATTCGGTGACCGCCGTCCGAGAAGTTGGAGCCACATGCAGGATTGAACGTCACCGGAACCCCGCGACGGCTTTGCTCATTGCTATTCCAATGACCTGCGTCAGCACGTATCAAAGGTCACCTAAGAAATGTGGGGGAGCTATGCCGTATGTCCAGCGTAACTGCGATCATAGATGCGTTCGATCTGTTTTTCACAAGCCTGCGACGAGCCGAATTCCGTAAATCCTTCGTCTTCACTGAGTGGTCGGAGCAAGAACTGCTGCCGCTCGTTCGGACCTTCTTGCTCGGATACTTCGGTCCCAAGGCTAACCCAGAACATTGGACGACGCTCCCTGGAGCTGTCACCGGATGGGGCAGATTCGACTTCATGATAAACAATATCGCAGTCGAGTTCGCGGTCCGCCGGCCTTGGTGCCCAAAGGGAGACGTCTTGCCCAGCGTGAACGCTGGCGAGGTCAAAAAGCTCTTGAAGCATGACGGCCGAGGAGTCCTGATACTGTTCGACTTCTCAGCCAAACCGCTTCAGCGCGACGAGCTCGAGCGCTACCGAAACCTTCCGAGCCTGGGTCGAGGGCCGCATTTCAAATCCCCGTTCAGCGTGGCATATTTCTCCATGAAGGAGGGGCCTCGGCGCCTCGACATTCGAACGGGCTAAGCACTGGGACGGAACAGAGAAAGTGCAGCCGGCTTACCGCTTCCCGGCCGCCATCGCCGCGTCGCAGGCCAGCTTGTCGGCCCGCTCGTTCTCCGGATGGCCGGCATGGCCCTTCACCCATCGCCAGTCCACCTTGTGGGGCGCCGCCGCCTCGAGGAGCTCCTGCCAGAGGTCGGCATTCTTGACCGGCTTCCTGTCCGCCGTCTTCCAGCCGTTGCGGCGCCAGCCATGGATCCATTTGGTGATCCCGTCGCGGACGTAGATGCTGTCGGTGTAGAGCGCGACCTCGCAGGGGCGCTTCAGGGCTTCCAGAGCCCGGATCGCCGCCAGCAGCTCCATCCGGTTGTTGGTGGTGAGAGGCTCGCCGCCGCTTATCTCCTTCTCGTGGGCGCCCGAGCGGATCACGGCGCCCCAGCCACCCGGCCCGGGATTGCCCTTGCAGGCGCCGTCCGTGAAGATCTCGACCTGGACTCCAGGTCTTGCAGCTGGGGTCAAGCGGCTTCGAGCCCGCGCGGAAGCTTGAACACCATTCGCTCGACGATTCCTTCGCCCTCGATCTCGGTGATCTCGTAATGAGGGCCGAGGAAGTCGACCACCTCGCGGACCAGGGTCTCCGGAGCCGAGGCTCCGGCGGTGATGCCGAGCGTCCGGACCCCGTCGAGCCAGCCGAGATCGATCTCGTCGGCTCGGCCGATCAGCCTCGCCCGGGTGCCCGCGCGCTCGGCGACCTCGACCAGCCGGACCGAGTTGGAGCTCTTGGGCGATCCGATGACCAGCATCGCGTCGCAGGCCCGGGCGATGTCCTTCACCGCCGCCTGGCGGTTCGAGGTCGCGTAGCAGATGTCCTCGCCCTTGGGCCCGCGAATCGACGGGAAGCGGCGCTCCAGGATCGCAACGATCTCGGCCGTGTCGTCGACCGAGAGGGTGGTCTGGGTGAGGTAGGCGAGGCTGTCGGGCTCCGCGGGCACGACCCGCTGCGCGTCCTCGACGCTTTCGATCAGGGTCATCCGCCCTTCGGGAACCTGGCCGAAGGTCCCGATCACCTCGGGATGGCCGGAATGGCCGATGAAGAGGATATGGCAGTCGTTCTCGACCAGCCGCTCGGCCTGGCGGTGGACCTTCGAGACGAGAGGGCAGGTGGCGTCGAGGAAATCGAGACCGCGCTCCTCGGCCCGGGCCGGCACCGCCTTGGGCACTCCGTGCGCGGAGAAGACGACCGGCACCCCGTCCGGAACCTGGTCGAGCTCGGGCACGAAGATCGCACCCTTGGCCTTCAGGCCATCGACGACATATTTGTTGTGGACGATCTCGTGGCGCACATAGACCGGCGCCCCATAGCGCTCGAGCGCGAGCTCGACGATCCGGATCGCCCGGTCGACTCCGGCGCAAAAGCCGCGCGGGGCGGCGATCAGAAGGGTGAGTGGGGGCTTGGCGGCCATGACACGGGTCTCTACGGGATCGCTTGCTTCGGTGGAACCCGGTTCCTATGATCCGCGGCGTCCCGTTCAAAGGTGAGGATTTCCAGCCTGTGTTCAAGTCCAAGGCGGCCCTTGCCGCGCTGATTCCCCTAGGCCTCGTCGCCTGCTCGACGCCCAATGGGCAGATCACCGACACCGGAATCACCGCCACACGCTCGGCGTGCCCGGCGGTCGCGATCCCGGCCTCGACCGGCGACATCACCTTGTTCAACCCGGCAAACAGCCGCGACGCGGCCGCGATCGACGTCGTCGCCAACATCACCAACCTCCGCTCGACCTGCGACGAGACGGGGGACAATATCGTCACCCGGCTGACCTTCGACATCCACGCCCAGCGCCGCGACGGCCGCGGCGCGCGTGAAGTCGTGCTCCCTTATTTCGTGGTCGCGGTCCAAGGCGGGACCCAGGTCCAGTCGAAGAGCGTCACCCGGGTCCGGCTGAGCTTCGCCGAGGGCGCGCTCCGGGCCGCCACCCAGGGCTCGGCGAGCGGCTCGGTGAACCGCGCCGCGGTGACCCTCCCCGCCGACGTGACCGCCCAGATCACCCGCCGCCGCAAGCCCGGAGATCCGTCGGCCGCGATCGATCCGCTGGCCGATCCGGCCGTCCGCGAAGCGGTCCGCCGGGCGACCTTCGAGATGCTCGTCGGCTTCCAGCTCACCGAGGAGCAGCTGGCCTACAACGCGACTCGCTGATCTTAAATCCTCCCCTGCATTCGCGGGACCTTTGCATAAGTCGCCGGGCCTTAGCC
>DASQZF010000101.1:0-9233 GCA_035638835.1 Allosphingosinicella sp.
CAGCCAGGCGAAGAGGGTCTCCGCATTGCGGCTCTCGGTCAGCCCAAGCGCGCGGTCCAGCTCGGCGAGGCGCGGCTCGGGCAGCTGGCGCGGCAGTCCGTCGAGGAATCTAAGCCGCTCGGCCGTCGTCCAGGCCGACCATAAGGCCGCGGGCGCGGGCGCTCCGCCCTTGAAATTGTCGAGGACGGCGTCGACCGCGGCGAAGGCCTTGGGATCGGGCCGGACGGCGTTGGCGGGAAGGCCCGGCTTGTAGACCCAGTCGTCGAGCATCAGCTTCTGCTCGAGCGCCTTGTCGCCCTTGACGAGGTTCGCTCGAAGGTCGGCGAGGAAGAGCGCGGAGGTCATCGGCTGGAAGGCGTGGCGCTCGAAATAGGAGCGGAGCCAGGAGTCGAACCGCTCGCGCCCGGCGGTCCGCTCCATCGTCCTGAGGAACAGGGCGCCCTTGTCGTAGACGATCCCGCTGGCGCCGCCTTCGGTGGTCTCGTCGGGGTTGTGGAGGCGGGTGCCCGGAGCGGCGGAGCCGAGCTCGGTCAGAGCGCTTTCCATGTCGGCGAAGGACAAGGCCGCCTCCTGGCCGGCGCGGCCCGGGCCGTAGAGCGCCTCCATGATCCGGTTCTCGAAATAGGAGGTGAAGCCCTCGTTGAGCCAGGAATCGGGCCAGACGGCGTTGGTGACGAGATTGCCCGACCAGCTGTGCGCGAGCTCGTGCGCGACGAGGCCGACCAGGCTGCGGTCGCCCGCGAGGAAGGTCGGGGTGAGGAAGGTGAGCGTCGGATTCTCCATCCCGCCGTAAGGGAAGGCGGGCGGGAGGACGATCATGTCGTAGCGGCCCCAGCGATAGGGGCCGTAGAGCTTCTCGGCCGCGGCGACCATCTTCTCGGTGTCGACCAGCTCGGCGGCGGCCGACTTGATCGTCGCCGGCTCGGCATAGACCCCGGTGCGCGGCCCGAGGCTCTGGAAGGCGATGTCGCCGGCGGCGATCGCGATCAGATAAGGCGCGACCGGCTTGTCCATCCGGAAGCGATAGGCCTTGCCGCCGCCCTCGGCCGCCTCGCCTTCCGGGGTCAGCCGCTCGCCGCTCATCACCGCCCGGAGCGGCTCGGGGACGACGATCCGCGCCTCCCAGGTCTGGCGGATGCCGGGGCTGTCCTGGGTCGGGATCCAGCTTCGGTTGAGGATCGCCTGGCCCTGGCTGAACAGGAAGGGATGCTTCTTGCCGGCGGTCTGCTCCGGGGTCAGCCATTGCAGCGCCTCGGCCTCGGGGGCGCTCACATAGGCGATCCTTATCCGCTTCGCTCCCATATGCTCGACGGTGAGCGGCGCTCCGAGATTGGGGTCGGCCTTGCCAAACGCGAAGCGGAGCGGCTTGCCCTCCCCGTCGGTGACGGACTTGACCTCCAGCCCCTTGCTGTCGAGCACGATCGCCTGGGCGTCGGGCTTCGACTGGACGTCGAGGGTCGCGGTTCCGGCCAGCCTCCTGGCGGCGAAATCCGCCTTGAGATCCAGAGCGACATGGGTCACTCGAGCCTCGAGCGGCCGGGCATAGCTTTGGGAATCCCGAGCGTCCGCCGAATCCAGGACCTGAGCCACCTGCCGCTCCCCTGCCCCGGCCTTTTTCGGATCCGATGCGGCCCGGTCGCCGGAGGGCGAGCAGGCGGCGAGCGAGGCGATCAAAGCGAGGGGCAACAGGCGCAAGGCGCAACTCCTATCTTCAGGCGGGGACTTCCGGCTCCTTCACCAGCCCGAGGCCGATGTCCACTACCGCCTCCGCGACGATACCGATGGCGAGCCCGGCGCCGACGTCCGTCGGGTAATGGGCGCAGCGCGGGATCTGGGCCAAAGCCAGGGCGCTCCCGGCGGCATAAGCCGGCACCTTATATTCCGGATAGTCCCGGGCGAAGGCCCAGGCGACGGCCGCCGCTCCGGCGCTGTGGCCGGACGGGAAGCTGGTTTCCTCCTTGGAGGAGTCGCGGCCGGGCCTTGGAACATGGTCCTTGCCCTTCTTGCCCTTCGAGCGGGGACGGGTGCGATCGACCCGCTCCTTGACGAAGTCCTTGGCGAGAGTCGCAAGCGTATGGGCGACGAGCATCCTCACGCCGGTCCGGGCGAGGCGCCGGTTCCCTCCCGCCAACCCCGCCGCGATCACGGCGGCGCACAGGGTACGAAGCGGCGGCTGGTCGCCGAGCGAGGCGAAACGGCCGAGCGCCTCCATCGCCGGACTCCCCTGAAAGGGCAGGGCCGCCTCCGCGGCGGCCTCGTCCGCGGCCAGCACGGCCTTGCTCGCCTTGCTCGTCTTGTCCTTAGCCACGGCCGAATACCGATCCGTCGAAGCGGGCGAGCAGGTCGGCCGGACCGTCGTAAAGCTCGCAGGCGCCCGCCTGTGCCAGAGCGTCGTCGGGAAAGCCGCCGGAACGGAAGCCGATCGTTCGAAGGCCGATCTTCCCCGCGGCCATCGCGTCCCAGGGCGTGTCGCCGACCACCGCCACCGCGTCGGCGCCGAGCGACGCCACCTTGCCGAGCGCCGCTGCGAAGATGTCCGGGCAGGGCTTCGACTTCTCGACATCGTCGCTCGAGGTGGTCGCGCTCACCAGATCGGCGCAGGCGATGAGGCCGAGATGATAGTCCACCTCCTCCGAATGGGACGAGGAAGCCAGGACGATCCGAGTGCCGTCCGCCGCCAGCCGCTCGAACAGGTCGCGCACTTTCGGGAAAGGAGTCGCCCGGGGCAGATAGTCGCGCTTGAAGAGGTCGCTTCGATACGCCTCCATCGCCTCGCGCCTTTCCTCGCCGAGGTCCGGGAAGAGCGAGGGGATGAGGTTGTCGCCCCCCTTCCCTATCTGCCAGCGTATCTCCTCGATCGGCCTGTCGAGGCCGAACTTCAGGAACGCCTCGCGCCAGGCGGCCGCATGGAGATCGTTGGTGTCGACGAGGGTGCCGTCGACGTCGAACAGGACGGCGCGCGGGGCGCGGCCTGGGCATGTCGAAATCTGATTCTTAGCGGTCATCGCCCCCTAACGCCGGGGCGCGCGCGGGTTTCCCTCAGTCGGGACCGATCGCCCGAAAACGGAGCAGAGCGCCGCCGGGGTCGAGACCGTCGGCCAGGGGGTAATGGCCGATGAAGCGCTCGATTCCGGGCGAAACCGTCAGCCGCCACGGGCTTCCGTCCGTCAGTCGAAGCTCGAGCTCGACGCAGGGCGTCGAAGGTCGGGGGCGAAGATGGAAGCCGGCTTTGCGCATGGCGGCAATATCGCGGCCACAGGTTCATAAATGGTTGATGCGGTCGTAACCGTCCGCGCCGCCACTGTGCCAGGCTGCGACGGGCGCATACGATGTTCGCATCGGCGGCATGCAATGGTTCTTTCCGCGCCCGACTGTGGTAAAGGCGCTGGAAACCATCGTGGGGCCGCTGGGCGCGGCAGGGGAGCAGGGCAAATGCTGGCAATGTCGATTGGCGAAGAGAGGCGGGTGGCGGAGTCGCTGTCGCCGGCGGTAGCGTGGCCGACCCTCCGGCTCGCCGTGCTTCTGCCGCTCGCGCAGGCCGGCCTGATCGCCGGCGCACTGACCGGGATCCTGCCCCTGTGGCTCGTGATCCTGCCGCTCGGCTACATCCACTTTGCTTACTACACTTTGGTCCATGAGAGCATTCACGGCAACGTGGTGCGAAGCACCCGTCACAATTGGGTCCACCAGTTGCTCGGCTGGTGGGGCGCGCTCAACATGATGACCAGCTATCCGGCGCTTCGCCGGATCCACCTCCTCCACCACCAGCACACCAACACCGACGACGACCCGGACTATAATCTGTGCCACGGCCCGCTATGGAAGAGCGTCGGGCGTGTCGTCTTCCTTCGCAGCCTGCTGCTTTTGCCGCTGCCGATCGTCCGCCTGGTGCCCGCGGCCAGCTACACGATCAAGCAGGCTCGCCTGACTTCCAACGAGATGAAGATCCACGCCATCACCGTCACCGCGCTTCAGCTCGTCTTCTGGGTAGCGGTGGCGCTCGGCCATGCGAAGACCGCAGTGCTGCTCTATTGGCTGCCGATGATGATCGGGCTGGTGCTCCTCAACATCTTCTTCCAGTGGCTGCCCCACGTCCCGTTCGACAAGTCGGACCGCTACAACAAGGCGAGGGTCTACTGGCCGATGGCGCACAGGATCCTGCTCGGGCAGAACCTGCATCTCGGCCATCATCTGTGGCCGTCCGTCCCTTTCTACAATTACCGGCCACTCAACGACCGCCTGCAGCCGCAGTTCGAAAGCGCTCGAGGCTATAAAGTCGGTGCGGCGGAAGAAGGTCGGAAGCTGCAGGCGCAGCCGACCGGCTGATACTCCAGAACCAGCTCGCCGGAGATGAAGCCCGGCACCTTGGAATATGGGCCGATGAAGCGCTCCATCCCGGCGGACACGACCAGGTCCCAGCCGGTGCCTTTGGGGGTATGCAGGCTCAATCGGAGTTTCGGGGACTGCTGCATCGGGAGCGGGCCCTGGTCACGCAAAGGTTGGAGCATCCCGTCTAAACCCCTGCGCCGGCAGACAAGTTCCCGACGAGTAAGCGGACCGAAAGACCTTAATCCAAGATAAAGATATTTGAGCGATAAGGCCGGGTGCGTGGGGGAGCCTAGTGGCCAGCATCGTTGCGAAGCTGCGTGATATCGCAAAGATCGACCGGTCGGTCGCCGAGGAAGTGCGCCGCTCGCTGGTCGAGACCTTGTTCGCTTCCGCGACATCGCTCGGCGCGGGCGCCGTCGCCGGCGCGGCCTGCAGCACCGCCATCGCTTTATCGAGCCGCGACCCCTGGCTGACCCTCATGGCGATCGCGATCGCTCTGACCGGAGCGCTTCGCCTCGGCCACGCCGTCTTCTTCCACCGGGTACGCGACGCAAATCCGTCGGGCGGCGCCCGCTCCGAGACGATCTATGAACTCGGCGCCTGGACCTATGCTGCCCTGCT
The DNA here is from genome assembly GCA_035638835.1 of Allosphingosinicella sp. Taxonomy (GTDB): domain Bacteria; phylum Pseudomonadota; class Alphaproteobacteria; order Sphingomonadales; family Sphingomonadaceae; genus Allosphingosinicella. The sequence goes on from DASQZF010000101.1 coordinate 4,951, forward strand.
CGGCGTGATGGCCCTCCTCACCCTGACACGCTCCGACGATGCCCTCTACCACCTTCTCGCCGCGGTCCTGACCACCGGTTACGCCGCCGGGATCTGCGGGCGCAACGCCGGACGGCCGGTGATCGCCATCGGCCAGCTTGCGCTCGCCTCCGCACCCATGTCGATCGGGCTGTTCTTCAGCGACGATCCGCTCCGCTGGGTCCTCGGCGCCGTCAATTGCGCCTTCATAATCGGAATGGTGGACGTCACCCTTCAGACCTATTCGGCGATCCTCAAGGCGATGATGGCCACCCAGGAGCAAAAGGGCCTCACCGAGCGCTTCGAGCAGCTGGCCCGATTCGACGCGATGACGGGCCTCGAAAACCGCGGCGCGTTCCAGGAGCGTCTCGTGTCCGAGCTCGAGGCGGTGCAGTCGGGCGAGAATGGCGAGCTGGCGGTGCTCTGGGTCGATCTCGACCGGTTCAAGGAGATCAACGACTCCCTCGGCCATCCCACCGGCGACGGAGTGTTACGCAGCGTCGCCCGTCAGCTGTCCGGGATCATCGAGGGCCGCGGAAGCGTCGCCCGCTTCGGCGGCGACGAGTTCGTCCTGCTCGCGCACGGCACCAAGCCCTATTTCGCCGAGGAACTGGCCCGTGAGGTGATGCGCGGCCTTACCGTTCCAATGGTGGTCGAAGGCGTCTCGCTCCAGGTCACCGGATCGATCGGAGCGGCGGTGGCTCCGGGCCACGGAACCGATGCCGACACCCTGCTCCAGCATGCCGACATGGCGCTCTACCACGCCAAGTCGAACGGCCGGAACGACTTCTGCCTGTTCGAGGCAAGGATGCAGGAGGAGTTCCATAAGAAGCGGAGGCTGGAGGGCGCTCTCAAGGAGGCGATCGATAAAGGCGAGCTGGAAGTCTATTACCAGCCGATCGTCGATCTGAAGACCAAGAAGGTCACCTGCTGCGAAGCGCTACTGCGCTGGCACCATCCCGAGCTCGGGATGGTCAGCCCCGGCGAGTTCATCCCGATCGCGGAGAGCACCGGCCTCATCTCCCCGATCAGCCACTGGGTGCTCTACCAGGCCTGCGCGGCCGCCGCGAAATGGCCGGAGGACGTCAGCATCGCCGTCAACATGTCGCCGGCCCTGCTCAAGGACCTCAACCTCAGCCACATGATCCTCTCCGCCCTCTACCGTTCGGGCCTGGCGGCCCGGAGGCTGGAGCTGGAGATCACGGAGAGCGTGCTGCTGGAGGAGACGGCCCAGTCCAACTCGTTGATCCGCGAGTTCCAGAGGATCGGCCTCAAGCTGTCGATCGACGACTTCGGGACCGGCTATTCGTCGCTCACCTATCTGAAAAAATATCGCTTCGACAAGATCAAGATCGACACCACCTTCATCGCCGACGTCACCAAGAGCCGCGAGGCGCGGGCGATCATCCACGCTTTGGTCAGCCTCGCCGCCGAGCTCGACATGGAGATCGTCGCGGAGGGAATCGAGACCGAGACCCAGCTGGGCTACGTGACCGGCGCCGGCTGCACCGCCGCCCAGGGCTTCTTCCTCGGGCGGCCGGTGCCGGAATCGGTCATCAGCCGCCGTCTGGAAATGCAGGGGCGGGGCGAGGAATGGACGGAAGCGGACCCCGCTCCCGGCAGCCTCAGGCGGCTGCAAGCCTGATCTGGGCGCTCCCGAGCCGACGCATCAGCTTCAGATCGGCCTGGCTCAGGCAGAGCGCGCTGTCGGCCCATATCTCGACGATCGAGTTCAGCTCCTCGAGCGTGACCGGATCGGCGAGCGCCGACGCCTGGTAGATGCCGCGATGGCCCGCGTGGCGGTGGCCGTTCTTCCTGATATAGGCCCGGACCGCCTCCTCTCCGCAACCCGGCTCGGCCAGGATGTGGACGATGCCCATCTCGTACATCTCCTCGGCCGTGTAGAGCCGGTTCGACAGCATCATCTCCTCGGCGCGGGCGAGGCCGATCCTGCGCGAAAGCAGGCTGTGAGCGCCCATGCCCGGGAACAGGCCGAAGGCGATCTCGGGCAGGCCGAAGCGGGACCCTTTCTCGGCGACCACGACGTTGAAGCTGAGCGCCGCCTCGAACCCGCCGCCGAGCGCGTCGCCCTGGACGAGCGCGATGGTGACGATCGGAAGCTCCAGCCGCCGCAGGTTGTTGTGGAGGATCGAGACGCAGTCGCGGCCGTAGCGGACGAGGCCGTCGCGGTCCCCGCTCTCGATGAACCGGGCGAACAGGTTGAGATCACCACCGAGGTTAAAAATTCCCGGAAAGCGGGATCCCAGAACCAGATATTTCAGCCCCTCTTTCGGGTCCGCGAACTCGCGGCCGATCTCGGCCTGCCAGCACTGGAAGTCGCGAAGCATGGAGCGGTTGAAATTGGGCCGGTCGACCGGTGTCATATGGGTCCACAAGGCGCCCCGTTCGGCCTCCCAGCGGACCTCGAGCTGCCCCAGGTCGAACAGACGGGTGCCCGCCGGGCGTTCGCGATGTTGCAGAGGCAGCGCCCCCGCGCGGCTCCCCACGACAATGTCTACCGGGCTCGCATCGTCGGAGGCCGGAAGACCGAAATGATGATTCATTGATTTGCCCCAAGCATTTGATGAACGCAAAGGTAAGCATATTAGAGGCTGGGGAACAATTGCGCCTGCGCACGTTTCGAGCGTTAACCGTTTAGGTGTTGCACGGGGGGCTCGTATTGATCCGGATGAGGATGGTCAAATATCCATTTCGGATGCAAATTAAAAAGGTTGAGAAACAAAGATTTCGTTTCTAGCCTTTATGGGATTGAAGGGCCGCAAGGGTTCGAAGTCGGGGGGAATGATGACTGGCAGAGCGAAAGGGCGCCGAGGCGTCGAGAGGCATTTGTTGCTTTTCGGGACGGCTGCGGGCCTTGTGATGACCGCCGGCGCCGCCGAGGCCGCGGGATTCTATCTTCAGGAGCAGTCGGTCAGGGGCTGGGGCCGAGCCAATTCCGGCGAGGTCGCGGACCAGGGCGCGGCGTCGCTGTGGTGGAACCCGGCGGCCATCGCCGGCGCCACCGAGGCCGAAGCGGCGTTCGGGGCAACCGCCATCCTTCCGAAGGGACGGGTCAGCGACTCCGGCACCCTGATCGACCGGCCGGGGACTCCTCCCGGGCCGGTCGGAGGATTGCCCGAGCTCCGGGACCCCATTCTGCGCGGAGTCGCTCCGCACAATGCGTTCGCGCTTCCGCTGAGCGATCGAATCGCCATCGGCCTCGCCGTCACCTCTCCGTTCAGCTTCACGAGCCGATACGATCCGTCCGGCTGGCAACGCTATTCCGCGATCCGAACGCGCCTTCTGACGCTCGACTTCCAGCCGTCCGTCGCGGTGAAGGCCACCGACTGGCTCAGCGTCGGGGCGGCATTGAACATCCAATATGTCGACGCCTGGCTTTCCAACGCCCTTCCGAACCTGGCGCCGGGATCCCCCGACGCCCGGCTCCGGCTCACCGGCAACGGCTGGGACCTCGGCTGGAGCGCGGGCCTTCAGCTCCGTCCGTCGGAGCGGGTGTCGGTCGGGCTCGCCTACAAGTCGGCGATCGCTCACGCCCCCAAGGGGCCGATCGAAGTCACCGGGCTCCTCGGCCCGCTTGCGGCGAGCAACGTCGCCGGCCCGACGACCGTTCGATTCACGACGCCCTGGCAGCTCATTGCGGGCGCTCGCCTGGGGGTGACCAAGGGACTGACGGTGAACGTCCAGGCGGTCCATTTCGGCTGGAGCAAGTTCGACATCCTCGACATTTCGGGCCCGGTGAACAACGCCATCGTGCAGAATTACAAGGACACGTGGAGCGTCGCCGTGGGCTTCGATCAATCGGTCGGCGAGAAGCTGACGCTCCGGGGCGGAGTCCAGATCGATCCGACGCCCACGAGGGATGCCAACCGGGATCCGCGCGTGCCGGACGCCGACCGGGTCAATTACAATGTCGGGGCGACCTACCGGTGGAGCGAGCACATCCTTCTCGACGCCGCGGCCAGCCTCACCGATGCGGAGTCCAGCACGATCAACCGCGACGAGCGATTCTACGCCGGAACCGCCGCCCAGACCGACATCCTTACCGCCGGCCGAGTCGACAAGCAGCGCGTGTTCATCCTGGCCCTGGGCGGAAGGATGAAGTTCTAGAGCGCTGTGGGAATAGGTTGAATCGCTTCAACCGTTCGCCCTGAGCCTGTCGAAGCCTGTCCTGAGCCGGCCGCCGCAGGCGGCAGCCGAAGGGGGCCTTCCTTCTTGTTTTACAAAGGGAAAGAGAGGGCTTCGAC
>DASQZF010000102.1:0-17706 GCA_035638835.1 Allosphingosinicella sp.
CGCGAGGCGGCTCGACCCTGGATGCTGAAACAAGTTCAGCATGACGGTCCAGGTCGCGACACTGCCGGGCCGTTTCCGGGAAGCCTGCCCTCACGAAGCGTTGGCGGGCTCGGTTTCCCGGGGCTGCGGGGCCTGGCGGTAGCGGGGCTCGGCTGGGGCGCCTCGCCTCCACTCGACGAAATCGACGATCGCCCGGCCGCTGGCATGGAGCAGGGGATAGGTGCGCGAATCGGCCATCCAGGCCGGACGCTCCGATTGGGCGCCCCAGATCGTGTCGTAGACGAGGTTGGCGCCCAGATAGAGCAGGGTCGCCAGGATGATCCCCTTGAGCGCTCCGAACCCCGCTCCGAGCAGCCGGTCGATCGGGCCGATCACGCTTCGCTTAACGCCCCCGCCGACCCGGCGCGCGACGAGCTTGCCGGCCATGAAGACGATGCCGAAGACCAGGGCGAAGGCGAGCACGGCGGCGCCGGACCGGGTCCCGACCGCGCCTTCGAGCGCGTTCGTCGCAGGCGTGTGAAGCAGCTTCAGGAACACGATGGCGACGATCCACGCCGCGAGGCTCAGGACTTCGCCGACGAAACCCTTCATCGCCCCGCGAACAAGGTTCCAGCCGACGAGAAGCAGCACGATGACGTCGAGGGCGGTCATGCTGCGACTGCTAACGGAGGTTCGAGCGGGAGGGAAGGCACTTGGCTCCCCTCCCGGGACGGGAGGGGCTGGGAGTGGGTCCGCCGAAGGCGGCCGAAACTCCAAGGCCGAAAAAGTCTCGCTGCGCTCGCCTACCCACCCCTGGCCCCTCCCTTCCAGGGAGGGGAATCAGCGGCCGAGAACATGATCGACCAGATCCTTCAGGGTCCGGAAGCCCGACAGCCTCATTCCCCCCTCGCCCTTCACCGACGCCGGGACTAGCGCCCGCTCGAAGCCCAGCTTGGCCGCTTCCTTCAGCCGGAGCGGTCCATGCGCAACCGGCCTCAGCTCGCCCGACAAAGCGACCTCGCCGAAGGCCACCGCCTCGGGCGGCACCGGCCGCTCGGCGAGCGCGGAAACCAAGGCCGCCGCCACCGCCAGATCGGCGGCCGGATCGCTCAGCCGGTAGCCGCCGGCGACGTTCAGATAGACTTCCGCGGTCGAGAAGCTGAGGCCGCAACGCGCCTCGAGAACGGCGAGGATCATCGCGAGCCGCCCCGAATCCCAGCCGACCACGGCCCGGCGCGGGGTTGCGCCGCTGGCGAGGCGCACGGTCAGCGCCTGAATCTCCACCAGCACCGGCCGAGTGCCCTCCAGCGCCGGGAAGACCACGGCTCCGGAGACCGCCTCGCCCCGGTGGGTGAGGAAGAGCGCGCTCGGATTGCCGACCTCCTCCAGCCCGCCTTCGGCCATCGCGAAGACCCCGATCTCGTCGGTCCCGCCGAACCGGTTCTTGGTGGCGCGCAGGATCCGGTATTGATGGCTTCGCTCGCCCTCGAAGGCGAGCACCGTGTCGACCATATGCTCGAGCACCCGGGGCCCGGCGATGGCCCCGTCCTTGGTGACGTGGCCGACGAGGACGACCGCAGCGCCCGATTCCTTGGCGAACCGGATGAGCTCCCCGGCCGAGGCTCGAACCTGGCTGACCGTTCCCGGAGCCCCTTCGATCAGGTCCGAATACATGGTCTGGATCGAATCGATGACCACGAGGGCGCAGGAGGGGCCCTCCGCCAGAGTCGTCAATATGTCCCTGACCGACGTGGCGGCGGCAAGCTGGACCGGAGCGCCTCCAAGGCCGAGCCGGCGCGCTCGAAGCCGAACCTGGTCGGTAGCCTCCTCGCCTGAAATATAGGCGACCCCGAGCCCGGCCTCCGCCATCCGGGCCGCTGCCTGAAGCAGTAAGGTGGACTTGCCGATTCCCGGATCGCCGCCGATCAGGGTGGCGGAGCCTGCGACCAGCCCGCCGCCGATGGCCCGGTCGAACTCCTTGATCCCGGTCGACATCCGCTCCGGCAGCGCGATGTCGCGGTCGAGGCCGACCAGCTCGATCGACCGCCCTCCGCCGCGAAGATTGTGGCGCGCGGAAAAGGGCGTGACGACCGCTCCGGCATCCTCGACCAGCGTGTTCCACTCGGTGCAGTCCGGGCACTGGCCCATCCAGCGATTCTGGACCGACCCGCAGGCCTGGCAGACATAGCGTTTCTTGGGTTTCGCCATGGGGAAGGCTTAGCGCGGGAGCGAGTGGGACGGAAGGGGAACGTGGAAATCCTCCCCATGCTCCGCAAGGGGAGGATAAAAGCAGGGAACCCCCACCCTTCCCCCGCATTCACCCAAAGCCAGCAATGGAGAGTGTTTTGTTCATCCAGATTCATTCCGACAACCAGATCGAAAGCGACAGCGAGCGCGACAGCCGCCTCGAAGAGCAGATTCGTCAGCGCCTCGCACGCTTCGAAGGGCGGATCACCGACGTCGAGGTCCATGTCTCGGACGTCAACGGGCCCCGCGGCGGCAATGCCGATCTGCGCGCCTCGATCGAGGCCCGGGTGAACGGCATCCCGCCGGTCGCCGCGGTCGATCAGGGCGACACCGTCGACCGGGCCGTGATCGGCGCCGCCAAGAAGGTCGTCCGGGCGCTCGACCACCAGCTCGGCAAGCTCGCCGATCATCGGCGGTAATTCCTAATTCCTCCCCGAGATTTCTCGGGGCGGGGGACCATGCGAACCATGGTGGAGGGGCTCTTCGGAGTCGGCAAGGTCCCCTCCACCACCCTTCGGGTGGTCCCCCTCCCCCGCAAATGCAGGGGAGGAATTTTAAGCTGGCACCGGCTTCGTTGGCGGGTCCATGGCCAATTACAGGCCCGAAAGAGTAACCGTACCCGATGATCCGCGTCGCCAGCTACAATATGAGGAAGGCGATCGGTACCGATCGCCGCCGGCGGCCCGAGCGGACGCTCGAGGTGCTTCGAGAGCTCGACGCCGACGTCATCGCCCTCCAGGAGGCCGACCGCCGGTTCGGGACCCGGGCGAGCGCCATCCCGCTCGACATGATCGCCGAGCATAGCGACTATAAGCCGGTCGCCTTCGAGGCCCGCGACGGAAGCCTGGGGTGGCATGGCAACGCCCTGCTGGTGCGCAAGAATGTCGAGATCCTGCACAAGCAGCTTCTCCATCTCCCCTCGCTCGAGCCGCGCGGAGCGGTGATGGCGGACATTTGCCTGGACGGGGAGGAGCTCCGGGTGATCGGAATGCATCTCGACCTTTCGGGCCTGTGGCGGCGGCAGCAGGCCAAGGCCATCCTCCATCATATCGAGACCCACGAGGCCGGGACCCCGGCGGTGCTGATGGGCGACCTCAACGAATGGAGCATTCGCGGCGGCTGCCTTCGCGACTTCGGCAATCACCTCGCCTTCGCCGATTGCGGCCGAAGCTTCCACGTCCGCCGCCCGGTGGCCCGTCTCGACCGGATCATGGTCACGCCCGGGCTCGGGATCGAGGAATGCGGGGTCCATCACAGCCCGGCGGCGAAGAAGGCGAGCGACCACTACCCCGTCTGGGCGAAGCTTCGGCGACTCTAGATTCCCCTCCCTGGAAGGGAGGGGTCAGGGGTGGGTAGGCGAGCGCAGCGAGACTTTCGGACATTGGTGTTTCGGCCGCCTTCGGCGGACCCACCCCCGGCCCCTCCCTTCCAGGGAGGGGAGATCAGTTCGCCGCTTCCACCATGTTGTTGCCGATGTCGGCGCTGCTGTTGCCGCTAACTTCCGCCGGCGCCACCGCTGCCCCCGGCTTCTCCTCCAGCTGGAGCCAGTCGCGGGGCTCCAGCCTGTAGAACATGTCCATCACTTCGAACTCGAGGCCCCAGGGCTGGCCGCTGGAGCCGTTCCACAAGGCGACCACCCCGGACTTCAGCGCCGGATCGAACATGATCAGCGAGCGATAGCCCCTCACGCCTCCATGATGGCCGATGACCCGGCGGCCGGAATAATCGTAGACCCGCCAGCCCAGGCCGTAGGCGGCGGTGTTCACGCGCTCGCGATATTTGCGCATCCGGCCGAGCTCGCCCGGAGTGCTCGCTCGTGCGGTCTGGACGGACTCCAGGACCCGGGGCGAGAGGACTCCGGCCTTGAGGCCCATCTGGGCCTGCATCCAGATTGCGAGGTCCTTGATCGTCGAGTTGACTCCGCCCGCCGCCGGCACCCGGTAATAGGGCTCCGCGACTTCGACGGGCTTCGAATTCTTGCCCCCGACATGGGGACGCGCCCAGCGCTTCGAGCTGACCAGACCTTCGCGGGTCATGCTTGCGCTGACCATCCCGAGCGGACCGAAGAGGCGCTCGCGAACGGCTTCGGAATAGCTCTGGCCGGTGACCTTCTCGACGATTTCGGTCGCGGCGTCATAAGCGACGTTCTGATAGGCCCAGCAGGTGCCGGGCGAGCAGATCGAGTTGAGCTGGGCGAGCGACGCCCGGAGGTAGCGCGGGTCCATCCCGTCCTCGAGCTTGGAATCCTGCGCGTGGCCGAACAGGCCGAGCCGGTGGGACAGGAGGTCGGAGACCGTCGCCTTCTGCTCGTTGCCCCCGGGCAGGCGGAGCGTCGCCGAATATTTGGCCACCGGCTCGTAGAGCGAGAGCTTGCCCTGGTCTGCCAGCAGGGCGACCATGTCCCCCGCCACGCCCTTGGAAAGCGAGGCCCAGCGGAACACGGTATCGGTGGTGACCGCCTCGCCGCTTCCGGCGACAGTCTCGCCATAGCCCTTGAGGAAGCGGATCTCGCCATTCTCGACGACCCCGACGGCGAGCCCGACCATCCGCTCGTTCCGCATCAGCGCCTGGAGCCGCTGGTCGAGCCTGGCATAGTCGGCGACGCTTCCGGGCGCGTTCTGCCGCTCCTCGATATCGGCGAGCTGCTGGTTGGAAATGCCAAGCTCGGGCTGCGCCGATCGGCCGCCGCCGACGCTGACATGGGTCACGGCCCAGTAGAGGAGGATGAGGAGGAGACCGGCGACGGGCAGGTACAAAAACGGCCGCTTCAGCTTACACTCTCCTGGGCGATACTCTGGAGCCCGAGTTACGGTCGGGTCGCTTAGCAGGTCCTGATACCCGGTTCAGGAGGCAGGTAAAGCCTTTGACTTGCCTCCCCGCCGCGAAGCGGTGGGGAGGGGGACCATGCGAAGCATGGTGGAGGGGTAACTGGCGCCGACGCTGACGGTTCGCGCGAGCTCCTCGGACCTCTGCGCCTTCTACCCCTCCACCACCTTCGGTGGTCCCCCTCCCCATCTGGCGATGGGGAGGCAATAATCAGGTGGTCGGGACGATCTCGAGGCGCACCTGCGCGGTGCCGGAACGGATCATCTGGATCTCGCGGGCGGCGCCCAGCGAGACGTCGATCAGTCGCTTGCCGACGAACGGGCCGCGGTCGTTGATCCGGACGATGACGCTTCGGCCGTTGGCGACGTTGGTCACCCGCAGCTTGGTTCCGAGCGGAAGGGTGCGATGGGCGGCGGTAAGGCCGTTCGGGTTGAAGCGCTCGCCGCTGGCGGTGCGGTTGCCGGCGAGCTCGGTGCCGTAATAGCTGGCCGTGCCCTGGCCGATCGCCTTGTAGATTTTCTCCTCGGCCACGACCGGGTCGATCGGAACTATCCGGACGGTTTCGTCGAGAGTCGCGACCACCGCGGTCAGGCTTTCGACCCTGTCGCCGGCGGCGATCTCGTCGGCCTGGACGGGTCCCGAGCTCATGAGCCCGGTGATGGCGGTGATGACGGCGAACTGAGTGCCGCGGCGACGCAAGCGCGAAAACATCATGATCTTTGTGGCCCCTCAGTCTCGGATGAGGATGGGCTAGACGGCCAATCCAAATGAGTCCCGGTCGTTACGGTCGCGTGAATTGATTCCGCGATGAGTTGAGCGGAGTTCCATCCTTCTCGACAACTCGTCGCTCCCCTGCCACGGTTCGTCCGGTGCGTGAAAAGGAATTACGGCTGGCCCTGATCTGCTACGGCGGAATCAGCCTCGCCGTTTACATGCACGGGATCACCAAGGAGGTCTGGCGACTCGCCCGCGCGAGCCGCGCCTTCCACTCCGGCGAGGAGGCCGAACCCGGTAGCGAAGCCGTCTACCGCCGGCTGATCGAGGCGATCGCCCGCGAATGCGCGCTCGACGTCCGAGTGCTGGTCGACATCCTCGCCGGGGCGAGCGCGGGCGGGATCAACGCCGTCTTCCTGGCCGAGGCGATCGCCAGCGGCCGCTCGCTCGAGCCTTTGACAGACCTCTGGCTCGAGACCGCCGACGTCGACCGGCTGATCGACCCCGCGATGAACCGCTTCTCGCGAATCGCCAAGTCGGCCGCGGTGCCGCTCGCCTGGGCCTGGTCCGCACGGCGCGGAGTGCTCGAGAAGACGGTGGAGGCGGAGCATCGGGAGGAGATTCGCGGCAAGCTCGCCAATTTCGTCCGAGCGCGCTGGTTCGCTCCGCCGTTCAGCGGGCCCGGCTTCACCCGGCTCCTGCTCGGCGCCTTCGACGCCATGGCCGCCGGACCGCAGGGGCCCCCGCTCCTGCCGGGCCACCATCCGCTCGACCTGTTCGTCACCGTGACGGACTTCTACGGCTATTCCGAGCGCCTTCGGCTCAACTCCCCGAGCGAGGTGATCGAGCAGGAGCACCGTCTGATCCTCTCCTTCCGGCGGACCGGCCCGGGGCCGCTGGCCGACCCCGCCGAGCTCAGCTTCGCGGCCCGGGCGACGGCGAGCTTTCCCGGCGCCTTCCCGCCCTTCCAGGTCGCCGAGCTCGACTCGGTGCTCGCGGAGCGGGGCTCCGACTGGCCCGGCCGCGGCGACTTCCTGACCCGGGCGCTTCCCCGCCAGTCGGCCCTCGGAACGGCGGAAAGCGCGGTCCTGATCGACGGCTCGGTTCTCGCCAACGCGCCTTTCCGGCCGGCGATCAAGGCGCTCCAGAACCGGCCCGCCAACCGCGAGGTCGACCGGCGCTTCGTCTATATCGACCCCAAGCCCGGCCTTCGCTCGGTGCGACTCGCGGCCGGCGCGGGCGACGAGGCGCCCGGCTTCTTCGCGACCATCTTCGGGGCGCTTTCGGACATTCCGCGCGAGCAGCCGATCCGGGACAATCTCGAGGCGATCGACCAGCGCTCGTCCACCATCCGCCGGCTTCGCCGAATCGTCGAGGCGATGCGGCCCGAGGTCGAGGCCGCAATCGAGCGGGCGTTCGGATCGACCATCTTCCTGCTCAAGCCCAGCGCGAAGCGGCTCGCCGCCTGGCGAGCCCGGGCCCAGAACGTCGCCGCCCGCGAGGCCGGCTACGCTTATGCCGCCTACGGCCATTTCAAGCTCGCCGGAGTGGCGGAGGAGGCGGCGGAGCGGATCTTCCAGCTCGGCGGCGGCGGCGACCGCGGCCGCCACGAACGGGTCCGCCAGGCGGCCTGGAGCGAGGCCAGGCGCCTCGGCCTCGCCGACCAGGATTCGATGACGACCGCCGGCGCCAGGCCCGAGGTCGTGCTTTTTCTGAGGAGCTTCGACGCCGCCTTCCGGATCCGGCGGCTTCGCTTCCTCCTCCGCCGCCTCGGCCAGATCGAGGAGCAGCCGGATCCGCCGCGCGACGCGATCGCGACCGCGCGCACGGAGCTCTACCGGCTCATCGGCCGCTATTCGAAGGAGCCCGCCGCCGCCGGCTCGGACGTCTATCGCGACGTCGAGGCCCGGCCCGCCGAGGCGCTCGAAGCGCTCGCCGACGCCTTGGCCCTGAAGTCGGCCGACGACGAGGCGGACGTCCGGCTCACCCAGTCGCTTGCCGCCTTCCCGAAGCGCGAGCGCCGCAACCTGATCCTCGCCTATCTCGGCTTCCCCTTCTACGACATCGCGACCCTCCCGCTCCTCCAGGGCGAGGGACTCGACGAATATGACGAGGTCAAGGTCGACCGGATCTCGCCGGAGGATGCGACCGCGATCCGGGCCGGTGGGGTCGGAGCCACTCTCAAGGGCGTGCAGTTCAACAGCTTCGGCGCCTTCTTCAGCCGCGCCTATCGCGAGAACGACTATCTCTGGGGCCGGCTTCACGGCGCCGACAGGCTCGTCGACATCACCGTCTCGACCCTGCCAGAGGGCCTGGACCTCCCCGAAGGCCTGACCGAGCGGCTGAAGCGCGACGCCTTCCGCGCCATCCTCGCCGAGGAAAGGCCCAGGCTTCGCGAGATCCAGCCCTTGTTCGACGCGATCGAGCGGGAGGTCGGGTGAATCCCGCCGCCCCCGGAAAATGGTGCCTGGCACCATTTTTCCAGGGCTTGCGAATTCCGGCGCAAGAAATTGGTGCCTGGCACCAATTTCTTGGGCTGGCGCAGGCTGGGCCCCGGGGGTGAAAGGCGCCGGCGTTCATCGCCCGCCGGGCCAGCCTTCGCTGGGGCCATGGTGGCCATTGCGCCGCCGCCCGCGGGGTCATAGACCTGTGCCGAACCCTGGAGGGCGCGAATGCAGTTCCTGAAAACCCTCTTCTGGATCGCGCTGACCGTGGTCCTCGTCCTCTTCGCCAAGGCGAACTGGAACGCCGTCACCCTGAAGCTGTGGGGCGGGCTCGAGGCGGACGTGAAGCTTCCCGTCCTCGTCCTCGCCGCCTTCCTGCTCGGCTTCCTTCCGACCCTGATCGTCTACCGGGCGCGGCTGTGGAGCCTCAGGCGCCGGCTGGAGCCCGCCACGGTCAGCGTCGCCCCCACGCGCCCGGCCCCTGCCCCGATCCCCGTCGACAATGGCGAAGGTGCGGGCGGGGGCGAGCGAGTCGCCACCGACTCCAAGGTCTGGCCCGCATGAGGAGCCCGATCTTCGTCGCCCTCGACACGCCCGACCTGGAACGGGCGAAGGGACTCGCGACCCGGGTCAGGAACCATGTCGGCGGGATCAAGCTCGGCCTCGAATTCTTCTGCTCCAACGGCCTCCACGGGGTCCGCGAGATGGCCGAGCTTCAACTGCCGATCTTCCTCGACCTGAAATTTCACGACATCCCCAACACGGTCGGCAAGGCGATCCAGGCGCTTCGCCCGCTCGAGCCGGCGGTTCTCACCGTCCACGCCGCCGGGGGCCGGGCGATGATGGAGGACGCCAAGGCGGCGGCGCCGATCGGAACGAAGGTGGTCGCGGTGACGGTCCTGACCAGCCTCGACGGAAGCGACCTCGCCTCGATCGGCCTCGCCGACGATCCCCACGCGCAGGTCGAACGGCTGACCGTGCTCGCCCGGGAGTCCGGGCTGGACGGAGTGGTCTGCTCCGGCAACGAGGTCGCGGCGGCCAGGAAAGCGTGGCCGGGAGGTTTCTTCGTCGTCCCCGGGGTCCGCCCGGCGGACAGCCACGCCGGCGACCAGAAACGGGTGATGACCCCGAGAAAGGCGCTCGACTCGGGGGCTTCGATCCTGGTGGTGGGCCGGCCGATCACCCAGGCCGAGGATCCGGACCAGGCCGCAAGGGCGATCGAGGCGACTCTCTAGCCGTCGGCTGGACACCCCTTCCCCACGCTCCTATCTCCCGCTCGCCTCAGGAGACCCCGATGAGCTGGCTGAACCGCGTCCGCAACTCCATCCCCTTCCTCCCCAAGAGGGAGACGCCGGACAATCTCTGGCACAAATGCCGCCAGTGCAGCGCGATGATCTTCACCAAGGAATGGGAGGAGAACGAGTCGGTCTGCCCGCGTTGCGACCATCATGGCCGGATCGGCCCCAGGCCCCGCTTCGAAAGCCTGTTCGACCCGGGCTATTCGATGCTCCCGCAGCCGCAGGTCCGCGAGGACCCGCTCAAGTTCCGCGATTCCAAGCGCTACGGCGACAGGCTCAAGGCGGCCCGGACCTCGACGGGCGAAAGCGACGCGCTGATCAACGCCAGGGGCACGATCGAGGGGCATCGCGCCGTGATCGGAGTCCAGGATTTCGCCTTCATGGGCGGATCGATGGGGATGGCGGTGGGCGCGGCCTTCCTCGACGGGGTCCGGGCCGCGATCGCGGACCATTGCCCCTACGTCATATTTACCGCCGCCGGCGGAGCCCGGATGCAGGAGGGCATATTGTCGCTCATGCAGATGCCCAGGACCACGGTCGCCATCGCCGAGCTGAAGGAGGCCGGGCTGCCCTACATCGTCGTCCTCACCGACCCCACCACCGGCGGAGTCACCGCTTCCTACGCGATGCTCGGCGACATCCAGATCGCGGAGCCGGGGGCGCTGATCGGCTTCGCCGGCCAGCGGGTGATCGAATCCACCATCCGCGAGAAGCTCCCCGAAGGCTTCCAGCGCGCCGAATATCTGCTCGCCCACGGGATGGTGGACATGGTCGTCCACCGCAAGGACCTGCGCGGGACCCTGGCCCGGCTGATCGGCTATCTCACCCCCGAGCGGAAGGCGGCTGCGTGACACTTCCCCCCTCCCCTTCAGGGGAGGGGTCGGGGGTGGGGGATGTCACAAGCTCCGCGCCTCCGACAGGCCCCACCCCAACCCCTCCCCTGAAGGGGAGGGGCTAAAATGGACCACGCCGTCTCCTCCGATCCCGCCGTCCAGCGCCAGCTCGACCGGCTAGCGACCCTGTCGCCGGGCGCGGACATACTCGGCCTGGAGCGGATCTCAGCCCTCCTCGCCCGCCTGGGCAATCCCGAGCGGCGCCTGCCGCCGGTCCTCCACGTCGCCGGGACCAACGGCAAGGGCTCGACCTGCGCCTTCCTGCGGGCGGCGATCGAGGCCGCGGGGCTGAGCGCTCACGTCTACACCAGCCCGCACCTCGTGCGGTTCAACGAGCGGATCCGGCTTGTCGGCGACCTGATCGAGGACGATCTTCTCGCCGAGCTTCTGGAGGAGGTGCTGGACTCCGCCTCGGACATGGAGATCAGCTTCTTCGAGGCCACCACCGCGGCCGCCTTGCTCGCCTTCTCGCGCCGGCCGGCCGACGCCTGCGTCGTCGAGGTCGGCCTCGGCGGGCGGCTCGACGCGACCAACGTCGTTCCGGCGCCGGTCGCGTGCGGGATCGCCCAGCTCGGGATCGACCACCAGCAATTCCTCGGAAACCGGATCGAGGACATCGCTGCCGAGAAAGCGGGGATCGCCAAGCGTGGGGTGCCTCTCGTCACCCAGCATTATCCGGAGCGGATGGCCGAACGGATCGCCGAGGCGGCGCAGGCGGCGGGAGCGATCTGGATGCCGCGCGGCGAGAGCTGGGACGCGATCGTCTACCGCGACAAGCTCCATTATCGGGACGAGCGCGGGAAGCTTCAGCTTCCGCTTCCACGTCTCCAGGGCGCCCATCAGGCGATGAACGCGGCGCTCGCCGTGGCGATGCTCCGGGCCCAGCGGACGCTTGCGATCCGCGAGCCGGCCCTGCGCGCCGCGATCGGCTGGACCGACTGGCCCGCCCGGCTCCAGCGCCTCGCGCCCGGGCCGCTCGCCGACAGGCTTGCCCCAGGATCGGAGCTGTGGCTCGACGGCGGCCACAATCCGGCCGCGGCCCGCGCCATCGCCGATTTCTTCAGAGGCCACGTGCCGAGCGACCGCCCCTTTCACATCGTCCTCGGCCTTCTCGCCAACAAGGACATGGCCGGGGTGCTGAAGCCCTTCGCCAACCGGGCGCCGACCCTCCATGCCGTCCCGGTCCCGGGCCACCCGCACCATGCTCCGGCCGATCTCGCCGCGGCGGCGCGAGGCGCCGGCTTCGCCTCGCTCGCCGCCGCCGACGTCGAGGCGGCGCTCGGCTGGATCGCCCGCCACGCCGACCGCGGCCGCCCGCCCATCGTCCTGATCGCGGGCTCGCTCTATCTGGCCGGCCAGGTGCTGAAGGCTAACGGGCAGGCCCCGACCTAGGGTAGGAGCATCGGAACAGGAATTGTTCGGGGTGACTGACAAGAACCGTTCGGGCTGAGCCTGTCGAAGCCCTTCCTTTGCTCGCGCTCGAGAGAAGGAAGGGCCTTCGACAAGCTCAGGTCGAACGGATGGAGCCCTCAGCTCCCCCTAAGCTCCGCGAGAGTCCGGGCCGCCCAGTCGTACATCTCGCTTTCCTTGCGCCGCTCCATCTTGTCGAGCCGGCGGGCCCGGCGCTCGGCCTCCTCGAGCAGTGGAACGGCGTCGCTGCCGCGGCCGCCCGCGATGAGCAGCGCTGCCCGGCGGCACTGCGCCTCCGCGCCGGGCATACGCTCTCCCAGCTCCGTGTAGAGCGCGATCGCCCGGTCGGTCTCGCCCAGCGCCTCGAGGCTTCGGGCGAGGAGCAGATCCGCACGATCGTTCTCGGAGGAAGAGGCGGATCGGGGCAATTCCTCGAGGAGCCGCCGGGCCTCGGCGCCATTGCCGGCCTCCAGGCACGCCCGGGCGAGCTTGAAGCGCGCCGTCCGATCCTTGCCCGGCGTCTTCGCGACCGCCTCGCGGTAATGGCGGACGGCCTCGCCCCAATTGCCCGAGTCGGCAAGCGCGTCGGCGAGCGCGGTCCGGGTCGAAGCGGTGTCGGCGATGTCGACCGAGTCGCGCGCGGCTCGAAGCTCCCGCTCCGGATCGAGCTTCCTCACCGCCGCCGCCCGGACCGCCCGAACCTCGCGCCGCTGGAACAGGCCGGGCAATATCTCGACCAGGAAATAAGCGGCGGATCCGGCGATCGGGAGAAGGATGATCGCCCACAGCCACAGATTGTTGCGGCCGTTGCGGATCAGATGAACCACGCACAGGATCTGGACGAGAATCGTGACGACGAGAACGGGCATCCGTCAGCCCGTCGCGGGCGCGGGCTTGCCGGCGCCCGCTTCGGTCTCGTCGTCCTCGCTCCTGGGCTGGCGCACGGTGTCGACGACGAAGCCGCGCCGCCACAGGATCCAGAGCAGGACGAGCCCCGGCACTCCGACCGCCATCGTCATCAGCCAGAAGGCCGGCCAGCCGAGATTTTCCGCGGCGATTCCGGCGGGGGTCGACAACCAGGTCCGTCCGACCGCCGCGAAGGAGGAAAGCAGTGCGAACTGGGTGGCGGTGTAGGCGAGGTTGGACAGGCCCGAGAGGTAGGTGACGAACACCGTCAGGCCCATTCCGCTCGTCACCTGCTCGGTAACGACGGCGATGGTGAGCCACAGGTTCGAATGGCCCTGCAGGGCCAGGATCGCGAACATCCCGTTGCTGACCATCATCAGGACCCCCGAGACGAACAGGGCTCGGCCCATTCCGAGCCAGGCCATGAACGGCGGCGCGAGCGCGACCCCCACGATCAGGCCCCAGAAACCGACGCCCTTGTTGATCAGGATGAACTCGGTGTCGCTGAAGCCCAGCTCGACGATCATCGGGTTGAGCATGATCTGACCCATCGCGTCGCCCAGCTTGTAGATCAGAACGAACAGCAGGATGAGCACGGCGCCCCGGCGGCGCAGGAATTCGCGGAACGGACCGACGACCGTGGTCTGGATCCACTTTCCGAAGCTCTCGATCTTCTCCTTGGCGAGCACCTTGTCGTGAAGCCCGGGACCGGCCCAGATGGCCGCGATTATCCCCGGGATGACGCAGAAGGCGGTAAGCCCGTAGGCCCTCTCCCAGCCGAGCCCGAATCCTTCCGACGACGCCAGCGCGATCGTGCCCACGCCGGCGAAAAAGGCGCCGAGACGGTAGCCGAACTGGTTGTTCGCGGTGCCGTGCGGGAGCTCGTCATCGGGCAGGATCTCGATCCGGTAGGCGTCGATGACGATGTCCTGGGTCGCTCCGAGGAAGGCGACGACGATCGCCCAGAAGGCGAAGACCCCCATGTGCCGCGCCGGGTCGCTGAACCCCAGCATCCACACCGCCCCGAAAAGCAAAGCCATGATGAAGAACAGCCATGCCCGCCTTTGCCCGAACAGTCCGGTGAGCACCGGCAGCTTGATCCGATCGATGAACGGCGCCCAAAGGAACTTGAGCGTATAGGGCGTGGTCAGCCCGACCGCGAAGCCGATGGTCTTCTTGTCGATTCCGACCTTGGTCAGCCAGAAGGTCATCGTTCCGAGAAGGAGCGCGAGCGGGAACCCGCTCGATATCCCGAGCAGGAGCGCAGCGATCGGCCGCTTGCGGAAATAGGGCGCGACGGTTGCGGCGAATCCCGGCTTCGCGGCGGCGACTTCTGGATTGGTGCTCATAACGCCTTTGTAACGCGTCCGGGCCGCCCCGCTAGAGCCAAGATGGCTTCTAAATTCCTCCCCCGGTTTTCCGGGGGAGGAATTCCCTTGCCTTCATATCGGCCCGGACGCAGTTTCCCGCCGCAATGGACAGGCCCGCCAGCCTTCGCCCCACCGACGGCCAGCTCGCCCTCGCGGCCGTGGTCGCGCGCGGCGAGAGCAGCCATGGCGAGGCGATCACCACCGTCCCGGCCACGGCCTACACCGATCCCGCTCATTTCGAGCTGGAGCAGTCGCGCCTGTTCGGCCGCCTGCCCCAGGTCATCGCCCCCTCGGCGCTTCTTCCACGGCCGAACATGGCGGTGCCGCACGACGGCTTCGGCCTGCCCCTCCTCCTCGCCCGCGACAAGGCCGGCAAGGCGCACGTCTTCTACAATGTCTGCAGGCACCGCGGCACCCGGCTGGTCGAAGGCGGCGAGACGCAATGCGCGCCCCGGATCGTCTGTCCCTATCACGCCTGGTCCTATTCGCTCGACGGCGCCCTTGCCGGAATGCCGCGTCCCGACACCTTCCCCGGGCTCGACAAGACCCGATATGGCCTCGTCGAGCTCCCCTCCTGCGAGGCGGGCGGCCTGATCTGGTTCGCCCGGGAGGAAGCGGATTTCGCCGACGCCCGCAGCCTCGCTCCGGAATTCGACGCCTTCGGCCTGGCCGGACACCATCTCTACCGCCGCCGGGTCCACGACGTCGCGTCCAACTGGAAGCTGATCATGGACGCGTTCCTGGAAAGCTATCACGTCCAGCGCCTCCATGCCCCGACCATCGCCAAATTCTTCACCGACGGAGTGACCGCCGCCGACGTCCTCGGCCGGCACCAGCGCTCGGCGGTCGGCCGGATCGACCACCTCGCGTCCATCGACCACGAGGACTGGTCCGCCCTCCGCGCCGTCATCACCTTCGCCTATCAGCTCTTCCCGGCGACGATCATGATCATGAGCCCCGATTACGTGAACCTGATGGTGCTGATGCCGCAGGCCGTCGGCCGGACCCAAGTCGAGGACTTCATGCTGATCCCCGAGCCGCCGTCCACTCCCCAGGAGGAGGACCATTGGGCGCGAAGCTGGGCGCTGCTCGACGAAGGAGTTTTCGGCGGCGAGGATTACCGGGCGGCGGCGCTGGGCCAGGAAGGGCTTGAGGCGGGGGTGGTGAAGGAGCTGACGCTTGGTACGCTGGAGACTGGGATCCGGCACTTCCACGACCAGGTGGATTCGGCGCTTCTTGCCTCCCCATCGTAAGATGGGGAGGGGTACCGCACGAAGTGTGGTGGAGGGGCAACTGGCTCAGTCTTCAGCGGTTCAAGCGCGAGACGGCAAAGGCCTGCGCCTTCTACCCCTCCACCATGCTTCGCATGGTCCCCCTCCCCATGCTCCGCATGGGGAGGCAAATCACGCCTCCTCGTACAGGCTCAGCCCGGCCGGAAGCCTTCCCACCTTCTTCCCCGACAGCTTCCGGTCGAGCGCGTCGAGCGCGTTCTTCATCACCTTGTCGCTATAGGGCTTGGCGAGGCAGCCCAGGCCGAGGCTTCGAGCTTCGAGCGGGCAGTTGGCCGTGACGAACAGGACCGGCACCTGCCTCGCCATGGCCGCCCGGGCGACGTCCATGCCGTCGCCCTCGCCGTTGAGCTGGATGTCGCTGAGGACGAGATCGACGTCCTCCTCGCCAAGCACCCGGACCGCGTCGGCCAGGGTATCGACGGTCGCGACCACCTCGTAACCGCATTCGCGAAGCAGATGCTCATTGTCGAAGGCGACGAGCGGCTCGTCCTCGACGATAAGGATCCGGCGGATCGCCCTTTCGCGTTTGCCGAACAACATCTAATGCACGCCCCCTGTCTACCGGCCTTGCCCACCGGGATCGGTTTCTCTTGCGTAACGAGCGCGCGAGGCAACGGTGCCATTGCCGGCGGATCGACTGAGCGCATATTTCCGCCCGTCCGGCTTCTCGTCAGGAGAATCGAACTGTCCCCGCCCCGTCCCCCCGCCCCGCCCCGCCCCTGGGACCCGACCAAAGCCTCATCCAGGGGCTCGCCCGGGGACTCGCCCAGGGATCCGCAGCGCAACGATCAAAGGCCGGGCGCGCAGCGCGACGATCAACGGATCGCCAAGCTGCTCGCCCGCGCCGGGATCGCCTCGCGCCGTGAAATCGAGCGGATGATCGCGGAAGGCAGGATCGCGATCGGCGGCAAGGTCGTCGAGACCCCGGCCACCCTCCTCACCTCCCTCCAGGGAGTCACGGTGGACGGCAAGCCGGTCAAGGCGCCGGAGGCCGCGCGCCTGTTCCGCTACCACAAGCCGGTGGGGCTCCTCACCGCCGAGCGCGACCCGAAGGGCCGCCCGACCATCTACGACCGGCTCCCGGCGGGCCTGCCGCGGGTGATCCCGGTCGGGCGGCTCGACCTCGCCACCGAGGGGCTCCTGCTCCTCACCACCGACGGGGAGCTGAAGCGGCAGCTCGAGCTCCCCTCCTCCGGTGTCGAGCGTACCTACCGGGCCCGGGTCTTCGGCGAGATCAGCCAGGAACGGCTCGAGGACCTCATCCAGGGAGTCGAGATAGAGGGGGTCCGCTACGGCTCGATCGACGCCAATCTGGAGCGCCGGACGGGGCGCAACGCCTGGATCGAGCTCAGGCTGACCGAAGGCAAGAACCGGGAGGTCCGCCGGGTGCTCGAGCATCTCGGCCTCCAGGTCTCGCGGCTCCTGCGCACCTCCTACGGCCCCTTCCCGCTCGCCGATCTGCCCCTCGGCGCGGTCGACGAGGTGCGCCAGCACGATCTGGCGGCCTTCCGCAAGGGTCTGAAAGGCGGAAGATCCTCCCCATCGCGAGATGGGGAGGGGGACCACCCGAAGGGTGGTGGAGGGGTAACTGGCAGAAGCCTGCGCCAAAGACCCCTCCACCGCCCTGCGGGCGGTCCCCCTCCCCGGAAAAATCCGGGGAGGCATTCATGAGGATCGTCGCCGGCCGGTGGCGCGGCCGTCCGCTCCTCGCCCCGAAGGGCCAGGACACCCGCCCGACCGCCGACCGGGTCCGCGAGGCGCTCTTCTCGATGCTCGCGAGCCGCCTCGGAAGCTTCGAGGGGCTCCAGGTCGCCGACCTCTTCGCCGGCTCCGGAGCCCTCGGACTCGAGGCGCTGTCTCGCGGCGCCGCCCACTGCGTCTTCGTCGAGAACGACCGCCGCGCCGTCGACTCGATCAAGGCCAATCTCGCCGCGCTCGGCGCTTCCGGCGAAGTGCTGGCGAGGAACGCCGAGCACGCCGCCCTCCCAGCCCCCGCCGATCTCGCCTTCCTTGACCCGCCCTACGGCAGCGGCCTGGCGCCGGCGGTCCTTGCGAAGCTCGCGGTGGCGCCCGGCGGACTGGTCAGCGTCGAAACCGGCCGGAGCGAAACCGTCGCCGCGCAAGGCTATGAGATCGAGGCGGAACGCAAATACGGCAAGGCGAAGATCACGTTGCTGCGCAAAGCCCATCCGTCACCCTCGTGGTAGCGGAATGGTGTATTCTTTTTTTGCTGCGTGAGCAGTGCCGGACCCCGGGTGGCCACCCGGGGTCCGGCGTCGGCTGTCGGATCGTCGTCACCCTATCCTTTTGGGGATGAGGTTCAGCAG
>DASQZF010000103.1:0-9226 GCA_035638835.1 Allosphingosinicella sp.
CGCGCGGTGCTTGAGCGCTCCGCCGCCGTCGGGGTCGGGCGACACGCTGCCCACCACCCGGCGTCCGTTGTCGTAGCGCATCCGCATTGTATCGGCGGCGCCGGAAAGCGGGCCGTCCACCGTGAGCAGGTTGCCCAAAGCGTCGTAGGTCATCGCGCTCGCGGCGGTGAGCGTTCCGGCGCCGTTGCCGCTGCTCGTGGAAGTGACGTTGCCGCTCACGTCGTAGGCGATCGCGCTCACCACCTCGTCGGCCGTTCCGGTGCAGCTCGATCCCGTCTGGCAGGTCGAGGTTCCGGTCAGGCGGTATTCGCCGTTGGTCAAAGTGTAGCTGTAGCGGGCCTGCGGACGAACGCCGCCCACGGCCGGGGCGGTGACCGTCAGGACGCCGCCATGGTTGGAATCGTAGGTGTAGTCGGTGACGTTGCCGCGGGCGTCGGTGGTGCTGTTGGGCTGGTTGCAGGTCTTGGGGTTGGAGCAGGTCGAGTCATAGCTCGCAGAGGTGACGATCGAGGGCAGGCCCGAGCCCGATTTGGGGACCGTCTCGGTCTGGGTGACGTTGCCGCGCAGGTCGTAGGTATAGGCCGTGTAATTGCCCTCCGGAGCGGTCGTCCGGGTCAGCCGGCCGCTCGAATCGTACTGAAAAGCGGTGGTGCGCGAGAGCGGATCGGTCACGGAGGTGGGCCGGCCGGCAGTCAGGTCCGAGATCACGGTAGAAGCCTGGCTGAGCGCGTTGGTGACGGTCATCGTCGCGGTCGAGCCGGAGACGCTTCGCGAATAGCTCGTCGCCACTCCGCCGTTGGTGACCGAGGTGACCACTCCGCCGCTGAGGCTCGCGCCGATCGTATCGGACGAAGCGCCGGGGCGGCGCACCGCGTGGCCGCTCGCCCCGCTCGTCACCCGCCACACGCCGCCGCCCGTGTCGGTGATGTCCGTCACCCCGCTCGACGGATAGGAATAAGAGACGCTGGCCAGAGGCGAGCTTCCCGCATTGCTGTTGTAGAAGCTCGCTCCGGTGCGCTGGTGGAAGCTCGCCGGGACGGTCCCGCTGGTGACCGGCGCCGACACATAAGCGAAGCGGACCTCGTAGCCGAAGCTGTTGGTCACCGAGGCGATCCGCGGCGTGTTCTGGCAGACCGGCGGCGGCGGCTCGTCGTCCGGATTCTGGGGCGGGGGCTGGTTGATGCAGATGTGCGAGAATGCGTAGTTGATCGTCACCACCTTGCCGTCGGGCGAGGTGATCGTGGTCGGGAGGAGGACGCAGAAGGATTGGGCGCTTCCGTTGCAGTAAGTGGTATCGTCGCCCGGGCTCGGATCGCTGAAGGCGATGACGGTGCCGTCCGCTGAGCGATATTGGTAGCTGTCGCCGCTTCCGGAGAGGGCCGCGCCGCGGCTCTCGGCGCCGGGGAATTTGTCGACCCTCGAGCCGAAGTCGACGAAGGAGCCGGCGGCGCCGGTGCTGAACAGGATATGGTCCCACTGGCTCGTCGCCCGGGTGCCGTTGCCCCCGAGCGCTCCGACCATCCGGAGAAGCGCGAGCTCCGCCTCGCCCGAGCCGATCGAGCCTTCGGGGAAGCTGGTCAGGAAGTCGCCCTTCACCAGGTCCACTCCGTTCGGGTCGAGGGTCCGGAAGGTGGGCGAGCTCTGCGCCGAGGCCGCGGTCGCGGCGACTGCGGTGTAGAAGGTGCCGGCGAGAAGCGCGCACGCAAGGGCGCGCGCCCGAAGGGACGTCGTCTTCATCAGGTCTCTCCCGAAAGTCTCGCGCCGCTCGCGGCGCCCGGTTCGTTATTTCCGCGCCTCCATTCCGGCGCGGGTGCTTGCGCTCAGGGCGGCGGCGGATTGGGCGAGCCGGTGACCGTCACGTTGGTCCGGTTGTCCGCCTTGTCGTGGCTGTAATTGGCGGTGACGTTGTTGTTGACCGTGCCGCTGCGCTCGACCTTCACGACGCGGCCCTTGGCATCGTAAGTGTAGACGATCGTCTCCGCGGCCATCGCCGCCGAAGCCGCTAGGGTCGCGGCGCCCGCCGCCAGGAGCGCCCATCTGCATCCCTGTCTCATGCGCTCTCCTCCGCACCCCGAGTCGTTGGAACACGAATGGAACACGGCAAATCCCTCGAAGCGAATCCTATTCAATCCGATGCGGATGCGTCACATTCGCTTCGCGACCTCTCCCGTGATCGATTTTACCGCTTGCTCTGAGCGTTATTCCTCGTTTCCTCCGATCACGCCCTGCGCCTAGCGTGGCCGGAAAATAGAGGAGAGGTACAGATGGACGCGAAGACCGGTGAAATGGGCGGTTGCCCGATGGACAAGCCGACGACCGTTCGCTCGCTGCTGGGACGAACCAATCGCGACTGGTGGCCGGAGGCGCTTCCGCTCGAGGTCCTCCACCAGGGCGGCCATTCGCCCGATCCGATGGGCGCGGATTTCGATTATGCCGAGGCCTTCAAGGCGCTCGACTACCAGGCGCTCAAGGCCGATCTCACCGCCCTGATGACTGAGAGCCAGCCCTGGTGGCCGGCCGATTACGGCCATTACGGGCCGCTCTTCATCCGGATGGCCTGGCACGCCGCCGGCACCTACCGGACGGCCGACGGCCGCGGCGGCGCGAACAGCGGCCAGCAGCGCTTCGCTCCGCTCAATTCCTGGCCCGACAACGGCAATCTCGACAAGGCGCGGCGCCTGCTCTGGCCGGTCAAGCGCAAATACGGGAAGAGCATCAGCTGGGCCGACCTCTTCATCCTCGCCGGCAACGTCGCGATCGAATCGATGGGCGGCCCCGTCTTCGGTTTCGGCGGCGGCCGGCGCGACGTATTCGAGCCCGAGCGCGACATCTATTGGGGCTCCGAGGAGCAGTTCGTCGGCCACCCCGACAACAAGACCCGGATCATGCCCGAGGAGGAGCTCGAGCTCGAGCATCCGCTCGCGGCGATCCAGATGGGCCTCATCTACGTCAATCCGGAAGGCCCCGGCGGAGTCCCGGATCCGCTTCAATCGGCGCGCGACATCAAGGTGACGTTCGAGCGGATGGCGATGAACCACGAGGAGACGGTCGCGCTCACCGCCGGCGGCCACACGTTCGGCAAGGCGCACGGCGCCGGCGATCCGAGCCTGGTCGACTCCGCGCCCGAGGCCGCCGACATCGCACTCCAGGGCCTGGGCTGGGCAAGCGCCCACGAAAGCGGCTTCGGCGAGCACACCATCACCAGCGGGATCGAGGGGTCGTGGGTGAACACGCCTACCGAGTGGTCGGAGAATTATTTCCGGCTGCTTCTCGACTATGAATATGAGCTCGTCCGGAGCCCGGCGGACGCGCAGCAATGGCAGCCGATAAACCAGCGCGAAGAGGACATGGCGCCGGCCGCCCACGATCCCTCGAAGCGCGTGCCGACGATGATGACGACGGCAGACATGGCGCTTCGCGAAGATCCCGAGTTCCGAGCCATCTCGGAGAGGTTCCGAAACGACCATGAAGCGTTCAAGGACGCCTGGGCGAGGGCCTGGTTCAAGCTCACCCACCGCGACATGGGGCCCAAGGTCCGCTACCTCGGGCCGGAGGTTCCGGCGGAGGATCTGATCTGGCAGGATCCGGTTCCGGCCGGAAACGCCCCGTCCGATTCCGATATCGCCGGCTTCCGCTCGAAGATCCTCGATTCCGGCCTCGGCATCGGCGAGCTCGTCAGGATCGCCTGGGCGTCGGCCTCGACCTATCGCCGTTCCGACCATCGCGGCGGCGCCAACGGCGCCCGAATCCGGCTCGAGCCGCAGCGCGGCTGGGCGGTCAACGAGCCCGAGGCGCTCGACCCCATCCTCGACCGGATCGACGCGCTTCGCGGCTCGCTGTCGATGGCCGATGCGATCGTCCTCGCGGGCACCGCCGCCGTCGAGAAGGCGGCGAGGGACGCCGGCTTCGACGTCGAGGTCCCGTTCGCGGGAGGCCGCGGCGACTCGACCGACGAGTGGACCGACGCTGAAAGCTTCGCGGTGATGGAGCCGGTGGCGGACGGCTTCCGCAACTATCTCAAGACCCGGCACAGCGTGAAGACGGAGGAGCTTCTTCTCGACCGCGCTTCGCTGCTCGGCCTCTCGGTGCCGGAGATGACCGTGCTGCTGGGCGGACTTCGAGTGCTCGGGGCCAATCACGGGGACCGGCCGGAGGGCGTGTTCACCACCCGCAAGGGCCAGCTCACCAACGATTTCTTCGTCAACCTGCTCGACAACGACATCTTCTGGAAGGTGATCGACGAGAGCGGCGACGAGGAGTTCGTCGGCTACGATCGAGGCGCCGGAAGGGGGAATGGGAGCCAGGAGAAATGGCGCGCCACCCGCACCGACCTCATCTTCGGTGCGAACAGCCAGCTTCGAGCGGTCGCCGAGGTCTATGCGGAGAAGGGCCACGAGGAGAAGTTCGTGCACGACTTCGTGAAAGCCTGGACCAAGGTCATGAATGCCGACCGCTTCGACGTTCCGCAGAACCCCGACAGCGTCCAGCCGATCGGAATCGCGGAGCCTGAGGCCTAGGAGCGTCATTGCGAGGAGTGAAGCGACGAAGCAATCCAGTCACCGACGCTTGCGCCACTGGATTGCTTCACTACGCTCGCAATGACGCGGGGGGCGAGAAGAGGAGCCCGGATGCAGCGCTGCGAAATCGACGGCCTCGATCCCGGTCGGACCTACTGGGTGCCGGCAATCGTCTCGCCGCAACGCGACTGGGCCGGAGTGCCGGGCTGCCGAAGGGGCGCCCGCTTCCTGGTCGACTGCAGGACGCTGCGTCCGAGCCGCGACGAATTCGACACGTTCGACAGCGAGTTCAGCTGCCTGGGCTGGATCATGCGCAATCGCAGCCAGCTCAACCGCAACCTGTTCGGGGTCCCGATCAGGGCGGTGCCGCTGGACCGTTGGCTTCTCGGCCTGGACTGAGCCTGGCTGGAGATGAAGCCGGGCGTGACCGCTAGCGTCGCTTCAATGCGTCCGCGACCAGCCGGAACTCCTTTTCGCGGGGGCTTCCCTTGCGCCAGATGAGGGCGATCCGGCGGCAGGCGTTGCCGGCGTCGAGCCGGCGGGCGACGACCCCCGTGCCCACGAGGAGGCCGGAGTCGATCGCCATTTCCGGCATCAGGGTCTGGCCGAGGCCGTTGGCGACCATCTGCACCAGGGTGTGAAGCGACGTGCCGAGCATCGCCGCCTCGGCCCTGAGCTCGGGGCGGTTGCAGGCGGCCAGCGCGTGATCCTTCAGGCAATGGCCGTCCTCGAGGAGGAGCAGCCGATCCTCGTCGATCGCCGTCGGGGGCACGGCGTCTTCCCCGGCCGGCGCCTCGCCCGGCGGAAAGGCGACGAACAGCCGGTCTTCGAACAGGTCAGTGCTTTCCACCTCGCCGCAGCCATAGGGAAGGGCGAGCAGGACGCAGTCGAGCTGGCCGCGATGGAGGCTGACGCACGCGGCCTGGCTGGTTTCCTCGCGGAGATAGAGCTTCAGGTCCGGCCAGTCGCGCCGGAGGCCCGGCAGAAGCCTGGGCAGCAGGAAGGGCGCGATGGTCGGGATCACGCCCATCCTCAGCTCCCCCGTCAGCGGCTGGCCGGCGGCGCGGGCCATGTCGGCCAGCTCCTCGGCTTCCCGAAGCACTCGCCGCGCCTTGTCCGCTATCCGGATCCCGAGCGGCGTGAAGCGGACCACCCGCCGGGTCCGCTCGACCAGGGTGACCCCGATCAGCGATTCGAGCTCCCGAAGGCTGGCGGACAGGGTCGACTGGGTGACGAAGCAGCTTTCCGCGGCTTTGCCGAAATGGCCATGGTCGTGGAGGGTCACCAGATACTGAAGCTGCTTCAGGGTCGGCAGGTAGGTTGTCATCGCTTTTCCCGATCAATCTGATCGTTCTAAATGCCTTGAACGATCAATGCCAGCTTCCTACATGCTGCACTGCACAAGGGGTGCATCAAAGAGTTTCAGGAGAATAGAAGCAGTCATGCTCACCGTCGGCGACAAGATCCCAGCCCTCAATATTCCCGTTCAGCAGGGCAGCGCCCTTCCCGCCGGGGAGACGTTCGACCTCGGCGAGACCAACGGCAAGTGGAAGATCCTCTTCTACTGGCCGAAGGATTTCACCTTCGTCTGCCCGACCGAGATCGTCGGCTATGGCCAGCTCGCCCAGGATTTCACGGACCGCGATGCCATCCTGATCGGTGCATCGACCGACACCGATTTCGTCCACCACGCCTGGCGCAAGGCCGACGAGCGGCTCGCCGCCTGCGACTTTCCCTGGCTCGCGGACAACAAGAAGGAGCTGGCCGACGCCCTCGGGATCGTCTCCCAGGACGCCGGAGTCGCGTTCCGCGCCACCTTCATCATCGACCCCGACAACATCATCCAGCACGTCACGGTGAACGGCCTCAACGTCGGCCGTAATCCGCAGGAGAGCCTGCGCATCCTCGACGCGCTTCAGACGGACGAGCTCTGCCCCTGCAACTGGCAGGAAGGCGAGGAGGTTCTGCGCCCGGCGGCTTGAGCCCCCCCTGGGCCGCTCAGGCAGCAGACCTCGCGACGGGGGGCGCGGGAGCTTCGGTTCCCGCGCCCCTTTTTTCGACGGAGTGGAGGCATGGTTTCCTCCAGTCCGTTCGGGCTGAGCCTGTCGAAGCCCTCTAATTAAAGAAAAGTCCTTCGACAGGCTCAGGACGAACGGAGTATCCCATGTCCCTCAAGCAATTCGCCGATACCCTTCCCGATTATGCGAAGGACCTTCGGCTCAACATCTCGTCCCTGCTCAACGACCAGGGCCTCGGCGACCAGCGCAAATACGGGCTGCTCCTCGCCTGCGCCCACGGCACCGGCTATCGCCCGATCGTCGCCGCGGCGGAAGGCGAAGCGGAAGGCAAGCTCACCGAGCAGGCGGCCGACGCCGCCCGGGCCGCGGCGGCGGTGATGGCGATGAACAACGTCTATTACCGCTTCGTCCACCTCGCCTCGAACCCGGAATACGGCACCTTGCCCGCGCGCCTCCGGATGAACGTGATCGGCGCCCCGGGGATCGAGAAGGAGGATTTCGAGCTTTTCAGCCTCGCCGTCAGCGCGATGAACGGCTGCGGCATGTGCATCGACAGCCACGAACGGGTTCTCCAGCAGCACAAGGTCAAGGCGGAGACGATCCAGACGGCCGTGCGCATCGCTTCCGTGATGAAGGCCATCGCGACGGTTCACGCGACGCTTTGACCGTCATTGCGAGCGAAGCGAAGCAATCCAGTTGGGCCTCGGAGGCCCGCTGGATTGCCGCGTCGCTTCGCTCCTCGCAATGACGGGAGACGTCTACCTTCGCCCCGCAAGCTCCGCCTGAACCCGCGAATGCGCCTCGCGGTCGAGCGGCCAGCGCGACGCCACCCAGGCGGCCGCACACATCAGTGCGACCGGCGCCAGGACGAACAGGAGGGTCATCCCCAGGATCGCTCCGTCGCTGTTCCGGGCGCCCGGCTTCGGGTCGAAGCCGATGAGGCTCAATATCGTGTAGAGGATCGCGACCGGGGCGGCGTAGCTGATCTTCTGGGTGCTTGTGAGCAGGGCCTGGAGCAGTGCGTTGCGGTCGAGCCCCGTCTCGAGCCGGTCGACGTCCGCGGCGTCGTTCAGCATCGCCCTCAGCAGGGAAGGCGCGGCGATATAGGGCAGGCCGACGATCGCCATGGCGGGGATCGCTCCGGCTATTCCGAGCGAGCGCGGAAGAAGGCTGAGCCCGAGCTGGAACACGGCATAAGCGAGCGCCGCGGCGGCCAGCGCGCGGTGCTTGCCGACCCGCCGGGCGAGCGCGATCCAGAGCGGGGCGGCGGCGAACCCTGCGGCGAAATAGACGAGCAGCAGAAGGCTCGCCTCGTGCGCGTCGAAGCCAAGCCGGTGCTCGAAATAGAAAAGGAACATGGCTCCGGTGATTCCGGGGGCGACGCTCGTCAATATGTCGAGGACGATCAGCCGGAGGAGGAGCGGATTTCGGGCCAGCGCCTTGATCTCGGCCCAGCTGGCGTGGGGCCGATCGCCTGAGCGGTCGCGCTCGGGAAGGGCGGCGGCCATCAGGATCACGGTGAGCGGAGCGGTCAGGATCACGAACCAGCCCATGGCGTGGATGCCGCCGGCGGGGGTGCCGCCTCCGACCAGCCGCGGGAGCATGAGGACGAGTATCATCCCGAGCACCTGCGCCGCCATCCACCATGAGAAGATCCGCGAGCGGTCGTGATAATCGCCGGAGAGGGTCGATCCCCAGCCGAGCAGCGATACGGCGGTCAGCGAATAGCCCAGATAGAGAACCATCAGGTAGGAGAAGGCCTGGAAGGCGCTGAGGCCGGGCTCCGCCATGAACACCAGCCACGCCCCGGCCGCGAGGGTGAGGCCGCCGGCGAGCAGCCAGGGCCGGTAGCGGCCGAAGCGGCTGCTCGTCCGGTCCATCCAATGGCCGAGCAAGGGATCGAGCGGCAGGTCGATGGCCCGAACCAGGAAGAAGACCAGCCCGACTGCCGCGAGGTCGAGCCCGAGCGTCCCGGCATAATAAGGCGGAAGATAGACGATCAACGGGAGGCCGACCGCGCCGATCGGAAGGCCCGGTCCGGCAAAGGCGGCGACTGTCCGATGCTTCAGAATGACGCCTCTCCCCCTTATCCGCTGGCGACGAGAATTATGGGGTGGAAGGCCTTCTGTCGAACTGAAAGCGGCTACCCCCGTCATCCGGCGGAGGCCGGAATCCATGAATTCGGACGTCCGGATTTTCATGCCGCCATGTTCATGGATCCGGATCAAGTCCGGCGCGCCGACGCACTTGCGCTTGTCGACCTCCGGGTTCCCGACCTGGTCATCACGGATCACCTCATGCCCGGCCTGTCCGGACCGATCTCGCCCTGATCCTCGGCGCCGAGCGGCCGGGCCTGCCCGTCCTCATCGTCTCCGGCCATGCCGAGCTCGACGGACTTCCGGCCGACCTCCCCCGGCTCACCAAGCCCTTCCGTCAGGCCGACCTTGCCGCCAGCCTCGCGAGCCTTCGGGTTGGGACAGTCGTTAGAGCGTGATGGCTTTATGTTGATCCGTCATTGCGAGGAGCGAAGCGACGAAGCAATCCAGTGTCGCTAGAGGCCGCACTGGATTGCTTCGCTTCGCTCGCAATGACGAGGTGAATCGGCCTGACCCCATCACGCTCTAGGTGCTCGGAATCATCCTCGTCAGCCTCACGGCCCGGCGCCGCTGTCGGGCCGGCTATGCCCAACCG
>DASQZF010000104.1:0-10599 GCA_035638835.1 Allosphingosinicella sp.
GGCGAGCCACGACGGCTATGTCCGCCGCTTCGGCCTCGTCCACCAGCGCCAGCTCACCCTCGCCGCCGACGGGCGCGAGCTTCGCGGGCAGGACCTCCTCACCCTCCAGGGGCGCCGGCGTAAGGCCGATCCGATCCCCTACGCGGTGCGCTTCCATCTCCACCCCGATGTCGAGGCGGCGACCACGGCCGACGGCCAGGGCGCCCTGCTCCGGGTCCGAGGCCGGACCGTTTGGCAGTTCCGCTGCCGCGGCGGCCGGCTCGCCATCGAGGACAGTTTGTGGATCAACGGCGAGGCCCGGCTCCGCGAGACGTCCCAGCTGGTCGTCGGCGGCGAAAGCCCGGCCGACGGCACCGCGATCGCCTGGATGTTCCGCCGGGCGGGGTGACGTCATTGCGAGGAGCGGAGCGACGAAGCAATCCAGTCCCGGCGTCCGAGCCGCTGGATTGCTTCGCTCCGCTCGCAATGACGGAAATGCAGATCAGGGAGCCTTAAGTTGCAGGACCAAGTGAAGATAAACCGGGCGCTGCTCTCGGTCTCGGACAAGACCGGGCTCGTCGAGCTCGCGCGGGCCCTGGCGGGAAGGGGCGTCGAGCTGGTCTCCACCGGCGGAACCGCCCGGACCCTGCGCGAGGCGGGGCTCGAGGTGAAGGACGTCTCCGAGCTCACCGGCTTCCCCGAGATGATGGACGGCCGGGTCAAGACCCTTCATCCCAAGGTCCATGGCGGGCTCCTCGCCGTGCGCGACGATCCGGACCATGTTTCGGCGATGGCGGAGCACGATATCGGGGCGATCGACCTCGTCGTCGTCAACCTCTACCCGTTCGCCGACACGGTCGCCCGCGGGGCCGGGCGCGAGGAGGTCATCGAGAATATCGACATCGGCGGCCCCTCGATGGTGCGATCGGCCGCCAAGAACCACCGATTCGTGGCGATCTGTGTCGATCCTGACGACTATCCTCAACTTGTGACCACATTTGAGGCGAATGACGGCACGACGTCGCTGGAGTTCCGCAAGTATCTGGCCGCCAAGGCTTTTGCTGCGACTGCAGCCTATGATTCGGCGATCGCCTCATGGTTCGCCTTCGCCGACCAGGAGAACGCCTTCCCCGACGTCCTGCCCCTCGCCCTGAACCGGGGCGACGAGCTTCGCTACGGCGAAAACCCTCACCAGAAAGCGGCGCTCTACCTTCCTGCCGGCCCCCACGGCCGAGGCATCGCGCAGGCCGCACAGGTGCAGGGCAAGGCCCTGAGTTACAACAATTATAACGACGCCGACGCGGCGCTCGAGCTCGTCTCCGAATTCCGCGACTCGGAGGCGGCCTGCGTGATCGTCAAGCACGCCAACCCCTGCGGAGTGGCGGTCGGCGCCGGCCTTTTCGAAGCCTATGAGGCCGCCTTCGCCTGCGATTCCGTCTCCGCTTTCGGCGGAATCATCGCCGTCAACCGTCCGATCGACGAAGCCGCCGCCGAGGCGATGGCCCGGATCTTCACCGAGGTGGTGATCGCGCCCGACGCCGACGCGGCGGCCCGAGCCGTCTTCGCCCGCAAGAAGAATCTGCGCCTCCTGCTGACGGGCGAATTGCCCGATCCGGCCCGGCCGGGGCTGACGCTCAAATCGATTACCGGCGGCTATCTGCTCCAGTCCCGCGACAATGGCCGAATCGGCCGCGAGCAGCTCAAGATCGTCACCCGAAGGCAGCCCACCGAAGGCGAGCTCGCCGATTGCCTGTTCGCCTGGACGGTGGCGAAGCACGTCAAGTCGAACGCCATCGTCTACGCGAAGGACGGCGCCACCGCCGGAATCGGGGCCGGCCAGATGAACCGGCTGGAATCCGCCCGAATCGCCGCCTGGAAGGCGCGCGACGCCGCCGAAAAGGCCGGCTGGCCCGAGGCTAGGACGATCGGCTCCGCGGTCGCCTCCGATGCGTTCTTCCCCTTCGCCGACGGCCTCCTCGCCGCCGTCGAAGCCGGAGCGACGGCGGTGATCCAGCCCGGCGGCTCGATCCGCGACGACGAGGTGATCGCGGCCGCCGACGAAGCCGGCCTCGCCATGGTCTTCACCGGAATGCGCCACTTCAGGCATTGATTCCTCAGTCGTCGTTGCGAGCGAAGCGAAGCAATCCAGCGGAGCTTGTCGCGCCCCGGGCGCTGGATTGCTTCGTCGCTGCCGCGAAGGGCAGTTTATCCTGAGCGCCGCCGCAGGCGGCGTCGAAGGGCTCCTCGCAATGACGGCTTGCAGGCCTAGGGCGCCGTGGGAATAGGTTGAATCGCTACAACCGTTCGCCCTGAGCCTGTCGAAGCCTGTCCTGAGCCGGCCGCCGCAGGCGGCAGCCGAAGGGGGCCTTCCTTCTCGTTTTTCAAAGGGAAAGAGAGGGCTTCGACAAGCTCAGCCCGAACGGAGACGGGTCAATCCGACTCCCGAGCGCTCCAGGAAGGTGGAGCGGCCCCCGGCGGCGTCACTCCCGGCGGCGGTGGAAGCTCGGGCTTCTCGTCCTTCTTCAGCCGGAACAGCACCCGGTCGTCATGGGTGAAGCCCTTCAGCCAGACGACGATCCCGAACGTCGCGAGGATCGCCGGGATCCCGATCGCGAGTTCGACCCACTGGAGCGACTGGGGCAGCATCGTGAACGCCTGGCCCACGATCACCGCCGCGCCCGCCGCCCAGACCAGCGGCCAGCGCCAGCCCTGCACCGGGGCGTCGAGCAGCCGGCCGAGCAGCCGTGCCTTGAGGATCGAGGCGAGGCCGAGCGCGAGCATCAGCGCCGCCGCCGCGCTCGCCGCCTGGTAGGCCTGCACCTTTTCCGGCGGCAGCGGGAGCAGAGTGACGCTGTGGATGAGGAGCAGGGTAAGCGCCGCCTGGACGGCGATCATGAACGTGGAGATCATCAGATTGCGGTGGCGCGCGACGTAGACGAGCGCGCCTTCCGAGACCGCCGCGGTCGCCGCGACCACCTCCGCCGCGAGCAGGAAGGCAAGGGCGCCGGTGCCTCCGACGAAGGCGGCTCCGACCATGCCCATCACCGCCTCGCCCGGAATTCCAAGCGCGAGCGCGATCCCGGCCTGGGCGGCGATCACCCAGAAGCCGACCTGCCTAACCTGCTTGGCGACGGCTCGCCGGTCCCCCTCGGCCAGCTTCTGGGTGATGACCGGGGCGAGGATCGGGTCGAAGCTCGTCTTCAGCTTCTGCGGCAGGGAGGCGACCTGCTGCCCGACATAATAGACCCCCACCCAATAAGGCGCGACGAACAGGCCGAGGATCGCGATGTCGAGCCGGCGCGAGCCCCATTCGATCGCGTCGGCGGCGGCGAGCGGGATGTTCTGGCCGGCGACGGAGAGGAGCTTGGCCGGGTTCGGCTTCCACTCGGGAGGCAAGCCGTAGCTTCGATACAGAGGCCATAGCGACGCGATCAGGCCGGCGGTCACGGAGATGACGTAGGCGATGATCAGGCCGTCGCGCGAGCGGGATCCGTCTTCCGCCGCGGGGAAGATCAGGACGCACACGCCCGCCGCAATGCTGATCGTCCACGGCTCGACGATGGCCCTGGCCCGAACCGTCGCTCCGATATCGTGGCGGTAGGCCAAAGCGGCGAGAGCGATGTCGGCGCCGGCGATCCCGAAGATCACCATCGGCAAAAGCCAGTCCGCGCCATGGATTCCACCGGCGGGGAACATCGCCTGCGGAAAGATCATGAGGATGGTCGTGAAGAAGGCGGAGGCGATGAAGGCGGCCAGGATCGCGTCGGTGACGACGCAGGCGTGCGGCTGATCGGTCTTCGAAAGCTGCTGGGCCAGCCCGCGCTTGAGGCCCAGGGTCGCGAGCTGGGCCGCGAACTCCATCACGATGACGGCATAAGCGAAGGCGCCGAGCGCCTCCGGGCCGTAGAGCCGGCCCGCGATGAACAGGAAGGGCAGTCGGGCGGCGAGCCTGATCAGGAACCCGAAGAAGTTGGTCCTCCCGCCCTTGGCGAGGGCGGCGATATCCTCTCCGCCCGAGGGCGGGGCCGTGCTCAATGGGCGGCGCCCCAGTTCGAACCGGTGCCGATATCCACCCCGAGCGGGACGCTGAGGGTCACGGCGGGCTCAGCCGCCCGCTCCATCACCCGGCGGATGACGGCGCTCGCCCGATCGACGTCGCTCTCGGGCACTTCGAAGACGAGCTCGTCATGGACCTGCATCAGCATCCGTACCGAGCCGAGCCCCTCGCTCTGAAGCGCCGGGCACATCCGCACCATGGCCCGCTTGATGATGTCGGCGCTGGTGCCCTGGATCGGGGCGTTGACCGCCGCCCGCTCGGCGCCCTGGCGCTCGTGCTGGGTCTTGCTCCGGATCATCGGGAAGTGGGTCTTGCGGCCGAACAGGGTGGTCGTGAAGCCGGTCTCGCGCACGCCTTCCAGGGTCGAGTGGATATAGTCGCGGATGCCGGGGAATCGTTCGAAATAGCGGTCGATCATGGCCTGAGCCTCGTCGGCGGTGATCGAGAGGCGGCCCGCAAGGCCCCAGCGGGAGATTCCGTAAAGGATTGCGAAGTTGATCGTCTTGGCGCTGGCGCGGGTGTCGCGCGTGACCTCGCCGAACAGCTCCTGGGCGGTCAGGCTGTGGATGTCGGCGCCCTCCGCGAAAGCCTGCTTCAGCTGCGGCACGTTCGCCATGTGGGCGGCGAGGCGAAGCTCGATCTGGCTGTAGTCGGCGGCGAGCATGACATAGCCCGGCTCGGCGACGAAGGCGTCGCGGATCCGGCGGCCGATCTCGGTCCGGATCGGGATGTTCTGAAGGTTGGGGTCCGTCGAGGAAAGCCGGCCGGTCTGCGCGCCCGACAGCGAATAGCTGGTATGGACCCGCCCCGTCTCCTTGTTGATCTGCTGCTGGAGGGCGTCGGTATAGGTCGACTTCAACTTGGAGAGCTGGCGCCATTCGAGGACCATGCTCGCGATCGGCACGCCCTCGCGCGACAGTCGGTCGAGCTCGTTGACGTCGGTCGACCAGGTTCCCGACTTGCCCTTGCGACCGCCCTTCAGGCCCATCTGCCCGAACAGGACCTCGCCCAGCTGCTGGGGGCTTCCGATGGTGAACTGGCAGCCGGCCTCGGCGCAGATCTTCTCCTCCAGCGCCGCGATCTGGGTCTGGAACTCCTGGCTGAGCCTGCCGAGCTCCTCGCGGTCGACCTTTACGCCCTCGCGCTCCATCCGGGCCACTACGGGCACGAGCGGCCGGTCGACCATCTCGTAGATCCGGGCGACCCGCTCGTGCGGAAGCCGGGTCTTGAAGCGGGTCCACAGCCGGAGCGTGACGTCGGCGTCCTCGGCGGCATATTCGGTGGCCCGATCGAGCGGGACCTGATTGAACCTGATCTGCTTCTGCCCCGATCCGCAGACATGCTTGAAGGCGATGCAATCGTGGTCGAGATGCTTCCTGGCGAGATCGTCCATCGAATGGCTGTTGAGGCCGCCGGCGTCGAGGTTGAAGCTCATCACCAGGCTGTCGTCGACCGGCGCCACCTTGATCCCGCGCCGGTCGAAGACGATCCAGTCGAACTTGAAATTGTGGCCGACCTTTAGGATCGCCGGATCCTCCAGCAGCGGCTTCAGCTTGGCGAGAGCCACCCCGGCCGGAATCTGCTCCGGGCGCTCGGAGAGCAGATCGTGGCCGCCATGTTCGAGCGGGATGTAGCAGGCCTTGCCGCACTCGGTGGCGAGGCTGATCCCGATGAGGTCGGCGGTGACGCAGTCATAGCCGGACGTCTCGGTGTCGACCGCGACGAGGCCGTTCCGGGTCGCTTCGGCGATCCAGGAATCGAGCTCGGCCTCGGCCGTCACCGTGACATAGGCCGAGCGGTCGATCTTCGGCTCGGGCCGGACTTCGCGCTGTACCGGGGTGACGCTGTCGCTCGGCGCCTTGACCTGCGAGGTGCCGTTGAGCCGCGAGAGCAAAGCCTTGAAGCCCTGCTCTTCGAGGAAAGCGCGCAAGGGGGCGTCCGGAATGCCCTTCATCTCGAGACCCTCGAGCGGCTCGGGCAGCGGCGAGTCGCAGACCAGCCGGACGAGCTCGCGCGACATGCGCGCCGCCTCGGCATGCTCGATGAGGTTCTGCCTGAGCTTGGGCTTCTTGATCTCCCCGGCATGGGCCAGCACGGTCTCGACGTCGCCATATTGCTGGATGAGCTGGGCGGCGGTCTTGGGTCCTACCCCCGGCACCCCGGGGATGTTGTCGACGCTGTCGCCCATCAGCGCCAGCACCTCGCCCAGCTGCTCGGGGGGAACCCCGAACTTCTCGATCACATAGTCCCGGCCGATCCGGCGCTCGTTCATCGTGTCGTAGAGGTCGAGCTTCCCGTCCTC
This sequence comes from Allosphingosinicella sp., assembly GCA_035638835.1. Classification (GTDB taxonomy): domain Bacteria; phylum Pseudomonadota; class Alphaproteobacteria; order Sphingomonadales; family Sphingomonadaceae; genus Allosphingosinicella. The sequence continues at coordinate 6,339 of DASQZF010000104.1, forward strand.
GACCAGCTGCATCAGGTCCTTGTCGGACGAGACGATCGTCACCCGCCAGCCCGCCGCGAGAGCGGCCTTGGAATAGCAGGCGATGATGTCGTCCGCCTCCAGCCCGTCCTCCTCGATGCAGGGCAAAGAGAAAGCGCGGGTGGCGTCGCGGATCAGCGGGAATTGCGGCACGAGGTCGGGCGGCGGCGGAGGCCGCTGCGCCTTGTAGCCTTCGTACATGTCGTTCCGGAACGTGTGCGAGCCGGCGTCGAAGATGACGGCGAGGTGGGTCGGTCCCTCCTCCCCTTCGACGCCGCCTGCGGCGTCGCTCTGGACATGCTTGTGGAGGCTCTCGGCGAGCTTCCACAGCATCGTCGTATAGCCGTAGACGGCGCCCACGTTGAGGCCGTGCCGGTTGGTGAGCGGCGGCAGCCGGTGGTAGGCGCGGAAGATGTAGCTGGAACCGTCGACCAGATAGAGATGGGGCATGGGAGGGGCTCTAGCGCAGGCGGGACGGAGGACAAAGAATCTTCGGTCGGTTCATCGGTCCACCTACGGGAGGCGCGGGACGGGGTTTCTACGGTCTGGGATTCGTTAACCATGCCGCGTTAGCCTTCGCCTCATGAGTCGCCGGCTGTTACTCCTCCTCGCCCTTGCGCTGGCCGCTCCGGCCGCGGCCGAGCCGTTCAAGCCGACCCGAATATCGGTGGAGATTCGCGGCAGCGGGCCCGACGTGGTCCTGATCCCGGGGCTTTCCAGCTCGCGCGGGGTCTGGAACGGCACCGTCGCGGCGGTTCCGGGCTATCGCTACCATCTCGTCCAGGTCGCCGGCTTCGCGGGCACTCCCGCGGCCGGGAATTCAGCCGGTCGGGTCGCCGCCCCGGTCGCCGACGAGATTGCCCGCTACATCGCCTCAAATCGCCTCGGCCGGCCGGCGATCGTCGGCCATTCGATGGGCGGCTCGATCGCGATGATGATCGGCGCCCGCCATCCCGAAGTCGCGGGCCCGGTCATGGTCGTCGACATGCTGCCTTACCCTGCGGGCCCGTTCGGGGTCCCGCCGGCCGCGGTGAAGCCGCTGGCGAAGCTGATCGGCGGGGAGATGAAGGGGACCGACCGGATCCGGCGCGACCTCAAGTCCCTGGTTGGCCGATTCGGCAATTCCGACTGGCTGGAAAGCCGGAACGATGCCGGAGTGGTCGGGCGCTCGGTCTCGGAGCTGCTCGCCACCGACCTCGGTCCGGAGCTGGCCCGGATCCGGGCGCCTCTCACGGTGGTCTACGCCTGCTCGGCGAGGCTCAGCTACGCCTGCGGCACAGTGGGCCGGGCCTTCGCTTCCGCTTATTCGAGGCGGCCCGGCACGAAGCTGGTCCGGATTGATCGAAGCGGCCACACGATCATGGGGGACCAGCCTGCCCTATTCCAGGCGGAGCTCCGGCGCTTCCTGGGCGGGCGCTAGGGACCGGCCCACACTATCCGTCATTGCGAGGAGCGAAGCGACGAAGCAATCCAGCAGGCCCCCGGTGCTGCACTGGATTGCTTCGCTGCCGCGCAGCGGCGGTTTATCCTGAGCGCCGCCGCAGGCGGCGTCGAAGGGCTCGCAATGACGGGCGAGTAAGGCGAGGTTCAACCCCGGCCCTCCAGGGGCGGTGCCATGAAATGGTCGATCCTCACCGCCGCCGCCCTGGGCTTCGCCTGCGTCGGAGCCGCGGCGCCCTCACCCGCGCCCTCAGCTCCCGCCGTGAAGCCGTTTGCGCCGACCCGTTTCTCGGTCGTCGTCCAGGGGGCCGGCCCCGACGTCATCCTGATCCCGGGCCTGACCGGGTCGAGCGACGTGTGGAAGGGGAGCGTGGCCGCAATTCCCGGCTACCGCTATCATCTCATCCAGGTGGCCGGTTTCGCCAATACGCCCGCCCGCGGCAATGCCAGGGGCGAGGTCGTTGCTCCGCTGGCCGAGGAGGTCGCCCGCTACATTCATGGCAGGGGCTTGCGCCGCCCCGCGATCGTCGGCCATTCGATGGGGGGCACGGTGGCGATGTTGTTGGCCGCCCGGCACCCCAGCCTCGCCGGCAAGGTGATGGTGGTCGACATGCTGCCGCAGCCCGCCGGAATCCTCGGCGGCGACGCGGCCGGGATGCGGGGCCTCGCCGACAGCCTGCGCGATCTCAGCGCCTCGCCGGGCGGCAGGCGCCTGGTCGAATCGGCGATCCGCTTGTTCGGCAATCCCGAAGGCGGCGCCGATCCCGACGTCACCGCCCGGGCGACCCACGAGCTGGCCCTCATGGATCTCACGCCGCAACTGCCGCGGATCGCAGCGCCCCTCACGGTCGTCTATGCGAGCCTCGACGCCAGCCGCCGCGTCTCCGACGACGCCCGCTATCGGACGGCTTATGCACGCAAGCGCGGAGCGAGGCTCGTCCGGATCGACAATAGCGGCCACATGATCATGTACGATCAGCCGGCGCGGTTCAGGTCGGAGCTGAAGAGCTTTCTGGCGCAGTAATCCTCCCTGCCGAGAAGCGGTGGGGAGGGGGACCACATGAAGTGTGGTGGAGGGGCAGCCGGCAGAAGCCTGCGCCATGCACCCCTCCACCAGGCTTCGCCTGGTCCCCCTCCCCATCTGCGGTGGGGAGGAATTCAGGGCACCAGAACCGTGTCCACCGCATCCGGCAGGGTGTCCGGATAATCGAGCGTGTAGTGGAGGCCGCGGCTTTCCTGCCGGGTCAACGCCGAGCGGACGATGAGCTCGGCCACCTCGACCAGGTTGCGCAGCTCCACCAGGTCCGCGGTCACCCGGAAGTGGCGGTAATAATCGTGGGTTTCCTGCTTGAGCAGGTTGATCCGGTTGAGCGCCCTCTCGAGGCGCTTGGTGGTCCGGACGATCCCGACATAATCCCACATGAACCGGCGGATCTCGCGCCAATTGTGGTGGACGACGACCTCTTCGTCGGAATCGGTGACCCGGCTCTCGTCCCAGGGGCGGATCGCCGGCGTCGGCGGGAGCTCGGCCCAGTTGCGGTTGATGTGCTCGGCGGCGGCGACTCCGAAGACGAGGCATTCGAGCACCGAATTGGAGGCGAGGCGGTTGGCGCCGTGGAGCCCCGACATTGTCACCTCCCCGGCGGCGTACAGGCCCTCGGCGTCGGTCCGGCCGTCGAGATCGGTCATCACTCCGCCGCAGGTATAATGGGCGGCCGGAACGACGGGTATCGGCTCCCGGGTGATGTCGATTCCGATGTCGGGCTCGGCGAGGCGCGCGGCGATGGTCGGAAAATGGCTTCGGATGAAATCGGGCTCGAGGTGGCTGATGTCGAGATGCACGAAGTCGAGGCCGCGCCGCTTCAGCTCATGGTCGATGGCACGGGCGACGATGTCGCGCGGCGCAAGCTCCTCGCGTGGGTCGAAGCGCTTCATGAAGCGGCGGCCCGTGGTCGGCAGCTTCAGCCTGCCGCCCTCGCCGCGCATCGCCTCGGTGATCAGGAAGTTCTTGACGTCATGATGGTAGAGGCAGGTCGGGTGGAACTGGTTGAATTCCATGTTCGACACCCGGCATCCGGCCCGCCAGGCCATCGCGATCCCGTCTCCGGTCGAGCCGCGGGGATTGGTGGAATAGAGCCAGGCGCGGCTTGCCCCGCCGCTGGCGAGGATGGTGGCCCGGCCGGTGAACAGCTCGACCCGGCCGGACTCCCGGTTGAGGGCGTAGACTCCCCGTACCCGTCCATCCTCCTCGCCGGAGACGGTGTGGCGGCCGGTGACGAGGTCGATCGCGACCCGGTCGGGGATGAGCTCGATATTGGGATGCTGGGCGGCGGCCGCTTCAAGCGCCTGCTGCACCGCCCAGCCGGTGGCGTCGGCGACATGGACGATCCGGCGGTGGCTGTGGCCGCCCTCCCGCGTCAGGTGCCAGCCCGCTTCCTCGCCTTTGTTGAACGGCACTCCGAGGGCGGCCAGCCGTTCGATCGCGGCCGGGGCGCCCTCGACGACGAATTCGACCGTCTCGCGGCGGTTGAGCCCGGCGCCGGCGACGATCGTGTCCTCGATATGGCTTTCGAACGTGTCGCCGGGCTCCAGCACCGCCGCGATCCCGCCCTGGGCATAAGCGGTGGAGCCGGAGGAGAGCCCGCCTTTGGCGAGCACCGCGACCTTCAGGTTCTGGGCGAGAGTCAGGGCAGCCGACAGCCCGGCGGCGCCGGAGCCGATGACGACGACGTCGAAGGCGTGGGTCGTATCGCTCATCCTCCCCTCCCTGGAAGGGAGGGGCCGGGGGTGGGTAGGCGAGCGC
>DASQZF010000105.1:0-11645 GCA_035638835.1 Allosphingosinicella sp.
CCTGGTCGAACGCTTCTTCAACAAGCTCAAACACTTCCGGGCCGTCGCCACCCGCTTCGAAAAGCACAGCGCCAACTATCTCGCACTCGTCAAACTCGCCGCCGTCAAAATTTGGATGCGATTTATGAGTCGGTGACCTAGTCCGGCATCTCCTGCCGCTCGCTCGCCAGCCGCACCAATTGGCGGGTCGCGATCTCGCGCGCCTGCTCGCGCGGGAGCCCGAGGGCGCTGGCCATCGGGCCGCCCATCAGCGAATCGCCCAGGGCCGCGAGCACCAGCCACAGAGTCGTCTCATGCACGGGCCGATCCTCATGCCCGGCCCCCAATTGGTCGACGAGGCGGTGGATGGCGTCGAGGATCGGGTCGAGCGCGTCGCGATTGCCGGAAAGGATCATCCAGGCGGCAAGCGCCCCGGCGCCTTCGCGGTCGAAAGCATCGAAGGTTCGATCGACGATCTCGCGCGGATCGGCCTCGCCCTGGCGCTCGCGCTCGACGACCCGGGCGATCTCCGCGGTCACGCGCTCGCCGATCAGCCGGGCAAGCTCGCCCTGAAGGCCGGCCGCGGAGCCGAAATGGTGGAGGAGATTGCCATGGGTCTTGCCGATCCGGGCCCCGACCGCCTTCAGGGTCACGGCCTGCGGTCCCGATTCGATGAGCAAGGCGCGGGCGGCTTCCAGCGCAGCGGAGCGGCTCTCCTCGGGCGACAGGCGTTCACGAGTTATTGACATCAATGTAAGTATGTGCTCTTCGTCATGCCGGACTTGATCCGGCATCCATGAACACGGGAATCGCCGAATCGACAAGGTCCGTGTTCATGGATTCCGGCTTGCGCCGGGACGACGGAGAGCGGAAATGAATCAAGTCACGCCCACCGATCTGACGATCACTCCGCGCGACCGCCGCTTTGGGCGCGGCGCGAAGACGGAACGCTGGTGGCTGGCCGGCAATCCCTATGGAAGCGCGCTCTACGACGCGCTCTCCGTCACCTTCCCGAAGGGCGAGGCCTTCTTCGTCGAGAGCGTGCGCGCCTTCCGCGACGATGCTCCGCCCAGGCTCGCCGAGGAGATTCGCGCCTTCATCACCCAGGAAGTGATGCACAGCCGCGAGCATGTCGCCTTCAATCGGCGAGCGGTCGAGGCGGGCTATGACATCGCTCCGCTGGAGGCACGGGTCGACTATCGGATCGAGGAGACGAAAAGCCGGCCGCCGATCGTCAATCTCGCCGCGACCATGGCGCTCGAGCATTTCACCGCGATCCTCGCCAGCGAGCTGCTCGGCGATCCGAGCCATCTCGAGGGTGCCGATCCCCAGTCGGCCGCCCTGTGGCGCTGGCACTCGATCGAGGAGATCGAGCATAAGGGCGTCGCCTACGACACCTGGCTGCACGCCACCCGGCACTGGACGAGGCGCAAGCGCTGGATGGTGAAGTCGCTGGTCATGCTCAAGGTAACCAGGAACTTCCTCGTGGAGCGCACCCAGGGCGCACTGATGCTGCTCGCGCAGGACGGAATCAAGGGGCCGCGCGCCTGGGGCGGGCTGTTCTGGTACATGATGGTCAGCCCCGGAATGGTCCGCAAGATCCTCGGCGCCTGGGTGAAATTCTTCCTTCCCGGCTTCCACCCATGGAAGCATGACGACCGCCAGCTGATCGCCGAGGCCGAGCGCAGCCTCGAGGCGATGGCCGCCTAGTCGCGTTCATCCGTCATTGCGAGGAGCGAAGCGACGCGGCAATCCAGCGGGCCTCGGAGGCCGTACTGGATTGCTTCGCTTCGTTCGCAATGACGGTTCTACGCCGCCATGGCCGGTTCGATCTCCGCCTCTCCGTCCAGCTCCAGCTCGAACAGGCGGCAGGGCGCCGATTCGCCGCGGCCGGCGCTGTAATAAGGGACGATCTTCCCGATCGGCCTGAAGCCGAGCTTCTCCAGCACCCGCCCGGAGGCGGGATTGTCGAGGAAGTGGCCGGCGTCGAGCCGCTTCAACCGGAGGCTGTGGCGCGCTGCGGCAAGGACCGCCCGGCCCGCCTCGGTGGCGTAGCCGCGTCCCCAATGGTGGCGGGCGATCCAATAGCCGAACTCGATCCCGCCGGTGGGCTTGCGCCCAAAGCCGACCGCTCCGATCAGCTCGGGCGCTCCGTTCGAGAAGCGGAAGACGAGAAGCGAGGGCTCGGACTCCTTCCGCTCGGTGGCGAGCCAGGCCCGGGCGTCCTCGGGGCGATAGGGCCAGGGCGCGGTTGCGAGGTTTCGGACGATGCGTTCGTCGCCGATCGCATCGAAAAGGGCAGGGGCGTCCTGGCTCCAGCCGGGCCGCAGCAACAGTCTCTCGGTCCTCACGAACATGTCTCGTCCTCCCTTCCGCCGCCGACCCGTTACCCGCGAGGGGTGACGCTTCGGCGACCGTTGCGAGGGAGAACGCAAAAAGGAGAGAAACCCGGCGGCTCCTCTCCCTCGATTCGGTTCTCTATTGAGACCTGGAGCCGCCCCTCCTGGGGACGGCCCTTCCTCGGCTCGTCCCTATTCCGCTGCTTCGCTCGTTTGCGGCATGTCTACGCAGACGAACTTGCGGCCAAGTTTCCCGTCGCGAAACGAGACACGGCCATTGGTGAGCGCAAAGAGGGTATGATCCTTGCCGATCCCGACGTTCGTGCCCGGATACCAGCGGGTGCCGCGCTGACGCACGATGATGTTGCCCGCAAGCACGGTCTCGCCGCCGAACTTCTTGACGCCCAGACGCCGGCCCGCGCTGTCGCGACCATTGCGTGAGGAACCGCCTGCTTTCTTATGTGCCATGACTGAGCTCTATATCTCTTTTGGGTTTACGCGTCTTTATCAGCGGCGGGCTTCTTTGGCGAAGCCTTTTTCTTGGTCGGGGCCGGAGCATCGACCTGCTCGCTCTCCGCGCCTTCGACCTTGAGCGGCGCCTGAGGCTGGGCTTCGGTCGCGGCGGGAGCCTCGTTCGAAACCTCGGCGGCGGGCGCCGCGGCCTGGGGAGCGGCGGCTGCCGGAGCTTCGGTCGCCGGAGCGGCGGCCGTGACCGGGGCCTCGTCGGCGGCCTTCTCGGCCTTCGCCTTCTTCGGTTGCCCGGCTCCCTCGGCCTTGCTCGGGACATATTTCTCGTCGCCGATCGCGGTGATCCTCAGGATCGTATGCTGCTGGCGATGGCCCTTCTTGCGGCGATAATTGTGCCGGCGGCGCTTCTTGAAGACGATGACCTTGTCGGCCTTGGCCTGGGCGATGATCTCGGCCGAGACGGTGAGCCCGTCCGTGGACTTGAGGTCCGCGCCTTCGCCGGCGAACAGGACGTCGCCCAGCTGAATGGTGTCTCCCGCCTCTCCGGCGAGCTTCTCGACGACGATCTTGTCTCCGGCGGCGACGCGATACTGCTTGCCGCCCGTGCGCACGACTGCGAACATGGCTTTATCTCAACTCAAATGCATGTGCCCGCCGGGGAATACCCCCGCGAGAGGAAGTGCGCAGCTAAGGGAGGGGACGGCCAAAGTCAACATTGGAAGGCCGCCGCCGCGTTCCGGAAACGCCGTTCAGTAGATCGAGCAGCAATTTCGAAAATTTCCACCGGCGCAGGCCGGGGGCATGGGCGGCCTCTGGCCTGCGGCAAGCCCCGATCGGCGGGCCTGCGCTTCCTTCATCGTACCATTGCGGCTCGATCCGGTCGATTCATTGCGAGGCAATGTTACAATCCGGTTATAGCGGCGCGACTAATGCCTATGCTCCCGCTTCAGGCGGTAGCGGCCCCTCGAGATCGTGTCGAACAGGCCGGAAATGGCCGGGTGGTCGACCGGCTCGTCGCTTTCGTCGGCGAGCAAATTCTGCTGGCTGACATAGGCGGTGTAGGAGGATTCGCCGTTCTCGGCGAGCAGATGGTAGAATGGCTGGTCCTTGGGCGGACGGATGTCCTCGGGAATCGCCTCATACCATTCGTCCGAATTGGCGAAGACGGGGTCGACGTCGAATATGACTCCGCGGAAATCGAACAGGCGGTGCCGGACCACATCGCCGATCGCGAACCGGGCATGGGCGACCGGAGGCGCGAGAGGGGCGGCGGCTCCGCTGCCGGCGAAATATTTGTCGGTCGGTTCCATCATGGCCCTATGTAGGGCCTGGGGGGCGGCAGGCAAGCGAAGCGAGGGGACCCGACACCTTGGCAAGCCGGACCGCTTGGGCTAAGCGCCCGCCAACGACCGGCCCCCGCCATCCAGGCAGGGGCGAATCCCCCAATGCGGAGAGGTGCCGGAGTGGTCGATCGGGGCGGTCTCGAAAACCGTTGAGCGCGTAAGCGTTCCGAGGGTTCGAATCCCTCCCTCTCCGCCATTTTTCCTTCTGGGTGCAAGCGCAGGATATACCTGGATCGGCGCTGGGCGGCTCGATCCTCCGCCGAGACGTGCAGGCGCGCGCTCTCCACGGCGAAACTACACCGTTGGAGCCAGCTCGCGGGCACCGCCGCCAACCGTGTCGATCGCATTCTTCATCTGCTCGAGCGTGAAGGGCTTGGTGAGAACGATCGATTCGCACCCCGGCTGAGCGATGGAGCGGCTGTCCGCATAGCCGGAGATGATGATCCCGGGCATTCCCGGCCTGATATCGCGGGCCTGCTTGAGCACTTCCGCGCCGGAGAGGAGGGGCATGGCATAGTCGGTGATGATGAGGTCGTAATCGCCGGGCGCGGCGCTGAGCTTGCGGAGCAGCCCGGGCCCGTCGCTGGCGGTCTCCACCTCGTGACCCAGGTCGCAGAGCAATCCTGCAGTGGTCTCGCGCACCGCTTCGTGATCGTCCACGAGGAGGATCCGCAAGGAGCGTCCCCCGGCTTCCGCTTCGGGCGCGGAAGCGGCTTCCTCCTCCTCGGCGGCGATCGGGGTCGGCGCCCTCGGAAGCCAGATCTCGACCGTCGTTCCTTCGCCGACCTGGCTGCTAATGTCGATCGCTCCGCCGGACTGATGGGCGAAGCCGTAGACCATCGAGAGACCGAGGCCCGTTCCCTTGCCCACCGCCTTGGTGGTGAAGAAGGGTTCGGTGACCTGCTCCAGGATCTCGGCCGGAATCCCGCTTCCGTCGTCGGCCACGGCCAGGACTACATATTCGCCGGGCGGAAGGCCGAGGGCATTGCCCGCCGCCGCTTCGGAATTGCGCCCCGCCACGACGATGGTGCCGCCCTTGGGCATTGCGTCGCGGGCGTTGATGATGAGGTTCATCAGCGCGAGCTCGAGCTGGGTGCTGTCGGCATAGGCGCGCCACACTTCGGCCTCGGAGCGCCATTCCAGCTGGACCAGCCCGCCGAGCGTATGGGCGAGCAGGTCGGTGACCGTCGCCGAGAGCCGGCGGATGTCGACCGCGTCCGGCTGAAGGGTCTGGCGGCGCGCGAAGGCGAGCAGCCTCTTGACGAGCTCCGAGCCCTGCTCGGCCGCCCGACGGGTCATCGCGATGATCTTCTTATGCTCCTCTTCGAGCGGCAGCCTCCGCTCGATCAGGCCTAGCCCGCCGAGCACCGCGGCGAGGAGATTGTTGAAATCGTGGGCGATGCCGCCGGTGAGCTTTCCGATCGCGTCCATCTTGCGCGCTTCGAGAAGCTGCTTTTCGAGGTCCTTGCGGTCGGTGACGTCTAGAAGGGTACCCGCATATTGGGCGGAGTCGCCCTCTTCCGCGCGGAGCAGCACCGCCTGGTCGAGGAAATGCTTGTATTGGCCGTCGGCGCACTGCCAGCGATATTCGATGTTCATCCCGCCTGTACGGTGACGGTCCCGGATCGCTCCCAGGGCCCGCTCGCGGTCCTCGGGGTGAAGCCGATCCGCCCAGAGCGTCGGCTGAGATCCGACCGCCTCGAAGGTGAAGCCGGTGACGGCGGTGAAATTGCCGCCGACGAATTGGGGCACCCGGGGCGCCGGCCCGTCCGCCTCGATGTAGAGGACGATCGGGAGCGAGGCGATGATCGCGGCCTGGCGCTGCTCGGCGAGGCGAAGCTCCTGCTCGACCTTCAGCCGCTCGGCATTGGCGCGCAGATTGGCGTCGAGCAGCTTCTGCTCCTGGGCCGCCTTGCGCTGGATCTCCTGAGTCATCAGGAACAGGTCGACGAAGACCGCGACCTTCGAGCGCAGGACCACCGGCTCGACCGGCTTGAACACATAGTCGACGGCGCCCATCGAATAGCCGCGGATCAGATGCTCCTTCTCCTTGTTCACGGCGGAGAGGAAAACGATCGGGATCCGCTTCGTCTGCTCGCGGCCGCGGATGATCTGGGCGGTCTCGTAGCCGTCCATTCCGGGCATGTAGACGTCGAGAAGGATCACCGCGAAATCGCCCTTGAGGAGATGACGCAGGGCCTCGTCGCCGGAAGAGGCGACCTCGACTTCGGCAAGGTCTTCGAGCACCGTCCTGATGGCGAGCAGATTGTGGTCGTCGTCGTCGACGACCAGGACCCGCGCGCGCGGGGCCGACGCCGGATCCGCCTCATTGATCGAAGCGACGGTCGGGTCCGCCGGACCCACCTGCCCTGGAACGTTCATGGGATCACTCCGCCGCGGTCTGCACCGGCTGCGGCCGGGCCTTGCGTGCCGAGGCCCGGTTGCGGGCCTTGCCGATCCACACTCGGAGCAGGGCCAGCAGAAGCTCGATGTCCACCGGCTTGGCGATATAGTCGGACGCTCCGGCGTCGAGGCACTTCTGGCGGTCCCCCTTCATCGCCTTGGCGGTGACGGCGATCAGCGGAAGCCCGGCCAGCGCCGGCTTCTCCCTGATCTTCTGCATCGTCTCGTACCCGTCCATCTCCGGCATCATGATGTCGATCAGGGCAGCGTCGATCCCGGGCGTAGCCTCGAGGATGTCGATCCCGTCGCGCCCCCGCTCGGCGTGGAGCACTTCCACGTCGTAGCTCTCGAGCACGCTGGTCAGCGAGTAGATGTTTCGGATGTCGTCGTCGACGATCAGGATCTTCGTGCCGGCAAGCTCTGGGACAGTGCGCGGCTTGGCCGCCGGCGCATCGTCGCTGCGAGTGCGGGGACGGGGGCGGCGACGGGTCTTCGCCACGGCCTGGATCCGGCTGAACACGTCGGCAAGCTCGTCATGGTCCGCGGGCTTCGCGGTCACTCCGAACGCGCCCATCTGGGTGACCGACGAGACTTCGTCGGCGCCCGAGATGACGTGGATCGGGATCCCGCTGGTCTCGCTGTCATGCTTGAGAAGGTCGAGCAGGACGAAGCCGTTAATGTCGTCGAGGCCCAGGTCGAGCGTGATCGCGTCCGGCCTGAGCTTGCGCGCCATCGCCAGGGTGCCGGAGCCGGCGGGCGAGATCACGCCCTTGAGGCCTGCCTCCCGGGCGATGTCGAGCAGGATCGAGGCGAAGGTGACGTCGTCCTCGACGATCAGGACGAAGGGTTCGCCGCCGAGACTGTCGCGATCGTCGGTGACCTCGAGGGTGGCGGGAAGGGCGGTCGGGACGTTGGCGCCGCTATTCTCGTAGCGGGCGGTGGTGCTCGGAGCTCCCTCCGGCGCAGAGACCGCGGCGGCCTCGAACGGGACGAAGAGGGTGAAGGTGGAGCCCTCGCCCGGCTTGGACCTGACTTGCAGCTCGCCGCCGAGAAGGCGCGCGATCTCGCGGCTGATCGAAAGGCCGAGGCCGGTTCCGCCATATTTGCGGCTCGTGGTTCCGTCGGCCTGCTGGAAGGCCTCGAAGATGAGCTTCTGCTTGTCCTCGGGAATTCCGATGCCGCTGTCGGTCACCGCGATCGCGATCGCCCGATCGACTCCGCGAAGCACCGGGTGGTTGGTGCTCCAGCCGCTGTCGGCGCTCCGCACCGCGAGGGTGACCCCGCCATGGGCGGTGAACTTGAAGGCATTGGAAAGCAGGTTGAGGACGACCTGCTGGAGCCTCTTCTCGTCGGTGCGGATCGAGGCCGGCAGGTTCTCGTCGAACTCGACGTCGAACTCGAGGCCCTTGTCTGCGGCGAGCTGGCGGAAGGTGCGCTCCATATGCTGGCGAAGGTTGCGCATGCGCATGTCGCCGAGCTCGATCGAGACGGTGCCCGATTCGATCTTCGAAAGATCGAGGATGTCGTTGATCAGGCTGAGGAGGTCCGAGCCCGCCGAGTGGATGGTCCGGGCGAACTCGGTCTGCTTCTCGTTGAGGTTGCCCTGCGGGTTGTCGGCGAGAAGCTTGGACAGGATGAGCAGCGAGTTGAGCGGGGTCCGGAGCTCGTGGCTCATATTGGCCAGGAATTCCGACTTGTACTTGGACGTGAGCGCGAGCTGCTCGGCCTTCTCCTCGACGGCGCGGCGGGCCATGTCGATCTCGAGATTCTTCGCCTCGACCTGCTTCTTCTCGTTCTCGAGGAGCTGGGCCTTCTCCTGAAGCTCCTCGTTGGTGTTGTGGAGCTCCTCCTGCTTGGTGGTGAGCTCGGTCTGACGGGCCTGAAGCTCCTGGGTCAGGAGCTGGGACTGCTTGAGCAGGCCCTCGGTGCGCATGGTCGCGGCGATCGTGTTCAACACGATTCCGACCGATTCCATCAGCTGGTCGAGGAAGCTCTGGTGGGTCTCGTTGAACTCGCTGAACGAGGCCAGCTCGATCACCGCCTTCACGTCGTCCTCGAACAGGGCCGGGAGGATGTTGATGTTGGCCGGAGCGGCGTGGCCGAGGCCCGAGCCGATCCGGATGAAGTCGCCCGGCACGTTCTGGAGGAGGATCGGGCGCTTGTCGGCGGCGGCCTGGCCGACCAGGCCTTCGCGAAGGTCGAACTCGCGCTTGAGCTTGTCGTGGCTCTCGGCGCCGTAGCTCGCGACCAGCTCGAGCTTGGTGTCCTCCTCCTCGCGCTTGGTGACGTAGAAGACTCCATATTGGGCGTTCACCAGCGGAGCGAGCTCCGACATGATGAGGTTCGAGACGGTGGCGAGATCGCGCTCGCCCTGGAGCATCCGCGAGAATCGGGCGAGGTTGGTCTTGAGCCAATCCTGCTCCGCATTCTTCAAGGTCTGCTCCTTGAGGTTGCGGATCATCTCGTTGATGTTGTCCTTGAGCGCGGCCATCTCGCCCGACGCTTCCACCGCGATCGAGCGGGTGAGGTCGCCCTTCGTCACCGCGGTCGCCACATCGGCGATCGAGCGAACCTGGTTGGTGAGGTTCGCCGCGAGCTGGTTCACGTTGTCGGTGAGATCGCGCCACAGGCCGGCGGCGCCCGGCACTCGCGCCTGGCCGCCGAGCTTGCCTTCGATCCCGACCTCGCGGGCCATGTTGGTGACCTGGTCGGCGAAAGTGGCGAGGGTCTCGATCATGAAGTTGATCGTCTCGGCCAGGGCCGCGATCTCGCCCTTGGCGTCCACGGTCAGCTTGCGCTTGAGGTTGCCCTGCGCCACCGCGGTGACGACGTCGGCGATTCCGCGCACCTGGTTGGTCAGGTTGGTGGCCATCAGGTTCACGTTGTCCGTGAGATCCTTCCAGGTTCCGCCGACTCCAGGCACCTGCGCCTGGCCGCCGAGCTTGCCTTCGGTGCCGACCTCCCTCGCCACGCGAGTCACCTCGGAGGCGAAGCCGTTGAGCTGGTCGACCATGACGTTGATCGTGTCCTTGAGGGCGAGGATCTCGCCCTTCACGTCCACGGTGATCTTCTTGGAAAGGTCGCCCCTGGCCACGGCGGTGGTCACGTCGGCGATGTTGCGCACCTGGCCGGTCAAATTCTCGGCCATCAAATTCACGTTGTCGGTGAGATCCTTCCAGGTGCCGGCCACTCCGGGCACCTGCGCCTGGCCGCCGAGCTTACCCTCGGTTCCGACCTCGCGGGCCACGCGGGTCACCTCGGAGGCGAAGCCGTTGAGCTGGTCGACCATGACGTTGATCGTGTTCTTCAGCTCGAGGATCTCGCCGCGCACGTCGACGGTGATCTTCTTGGAAAGGTCGCCCAGCGCCACCGCGGTGGTCACTTCGGCGATGTTGCGGACCTGGCCGGTCAGGTTGGCCGCCAGCTCGTTCACGTTGTTGGTGAGATCCTTCCAAGTGCCGCCGACGCCCTCCACCTTGGCCTGCCCGCCGAGCTTTCCTTCCGAACCCACCTCGCGGGCCACGCGGCTCACCTCGGAGGCGAAGGAATTGAGCTGGTCCACCATGGTGTTGATGGTGTTCTTGAGCTCGAGGATCTCGCCCTTCACCTCCACGGTGATCTTCTTGGAAAGGTCGCCCGAGGCGACGGCGGTCGTAACCTCGGCGATGTTGCGGACCTGGCCCGTGAGGTTGCCGGCCATGGCGTTCACGTTGTCGGTCAGATCGGCCCAGGTGCCGGCGACGCCCTCCACCCGCGCCTGGCCGCCGAGCTTCCCTTCCGAGCCCACCTCGCGCGCCACGCGGGTAACTTCGGACGCGAAGCTGTTGAGCTGATCGACCATGACGTTGATCGTGTTCTTCAGCTCGAGGATCTCGCCCTTCACGTCCACCGTGATCTTTTTGGAAAGGTCGCCTCGGGCCACGGCGGTGGTCACCTCGGCGATATTGCGGACCTGGCCGGTCAAATTGGCGGCCATAAGGTTCACGTTGTCGGTGAGATCGGCCCAGGTTCCGGCGACCCCGGGGACCTGTGCCTGACCGCCCAGCTTGCCCTCGGTCCCGACCTCCCTCGCAACGCGAGTCACCTCGGAGGCGAAGCCGTTGAGCTGATCGACCATGGTGTTGATCGTGTTCTTGAGCTCGAGGATCTCGCCCTTCACGTCGACCGTGATCTTCTTGGAAAGATCGCCCGAGGCCACGGCGGTCGTCACCTCGGCGATGTTTCGGACCTGGCCGGTGAGGTTGTCGGCCATCAGGTTCACGTTGTCGGTCAGATCCTTCCAGGTTCCGCCGACTCCCGGCAGCTGGGCGGTCAGGCCCAGGTGCCGGGCGTCGCCGGCACCTGGGCGGATCTGACCGACAACGTGAACCTGATGGCGGCGAACCTGACCGGCCAGGTCCGCAACATTGCCGAAGTGACCACCGCCGTTGCCCGCGGCGATCTGTCGAAGAAGATCACCGTCGAGGTGAAGGGCGAAATCCTCGAGCTTAAGAACACCATCAACACGATGGTCGATCAGTTGAACGGCTTCGCGTCGGAAGTGACCCGCGTGGCGCGCGAGGTCGGCTCGGAAGGCAAGTTGGGCGGGCAGGCGCAGGTCGAGGGTGTCGGCGGGACGTGGAAGGATCTGACCGACAACGTCAACGCCATGGCCGGCAATTTGACCGGCCAGGTCCGCAACATCGCGGAAGTCACCACCGCCGTCGCCCGCGGCGATCTGTCGAAGAAGATCACCGTCGACGTGAAGGGTGAAATCCTCGAGCTCAAGAACACGATCAACGTCATGGTCGATCAGCTCAACGGCTTCGCCTCCGAAGTGACGCGCGTTGCCCGTGAGGTCGGCACCGAAGGCAAGCTGGGCGGCCAGGCGCAGGTGCCGGGCGTCGGCGGGACGTGGAAGGATCTGACCGACAACGTCAACCTGATGGCCGACAATCTCACCGGCCAGGTCCGCAACATCGCCGAAGTGACGACCGCGGTCGCGAAGGGCGATCTTTCCAAGAAGATCACCGTCGACGTCAAGGGCGAGATCCTCGAACTCAAAAACACGATCAATACGATGGTCGATCAGCTTCGCTCGTTCGCCTCCGAAGTGACCCGCGTCGCGCGCGAG
>DASQZF010000106.1:0-21700 GCA_035638835.1 Allosphingosinicella sp.
CCTCCTTGGTGGTGAAGAAAGGTTCGAACGCACGCTCGACCACGCGCGGAGGCATTCCGAGGCCGTCGTCGCCGATCGACAGTCGAAGGAAAAGCGTTCCATCCGCTTCCACGATCGTCGTCGCGATCGCCAGCCGGCCGCCCTTGGGCATCGCGTCGCGCGCGTTCACCGCGGCGTTGAGCACGGCCGCCTCCAGCTGGGTGCGGTCGACCCGGACCCGTCGGCCGGCGGAGAGGTCCAGGGAAACCATGATCCGGCTGCCCAGGGTCCTCCTCAGGACTTCGGCGAAGGCGTCGAGCGCCATGTCGACGTCGAGGACTTCGGGCTTGATCGCCTGCCGCCGGCCGAATGCGAGCAGCTGCTGGGTGAGGGTCGTCGCCCGCTTCGCAGTGTCGCTGATCGCCTGGAGATATTGGCGCTTCTTGGCTTCCGGCAAATCGGGCCGGCGCTGGAGGACTTCGGCCGAGCCGGAGACGACCGTCATGAGATTGTTGAAATCGTGCGCGATCCCGCCGGTCAGCTCGCCCAGCGCCTGCAGCTTCTGGGCCTGCGCCAGGGCCTCATTGACCTTCTGGAGCTCGGCAGTGCGCTCCTCGACGCGCTGTTCCAGCGTCTCCCTCGCCTGCTGGACCGCCTGATAGAGCCGGGCATTGTCGATGGCGACCGCGGCCTGGGCGGCGATCCCCACGATCAACCGCTCGTGGCGCTCGGAGAAGCGTCCGACGGTGGGATGGCCGAAGAAGAGGCCTCCCATGACCTCCCCGGAGCGGACCCTGACCGGAACCGCAAGATAGGAGACCACCGGAAGATGGCCCTTGGTCATTCCGAAATGGGGCTCGCTGAGCCCATAACGCGGGTCCTTCGTGATGTCGTTCGACCGGATGATGGATTCGCCGGCGAAGGTCGGGTGGAACACCGCGGTGTTGCGCGGCATCCCGAAATCGAACTGGGAGGGGTGGGCGCCGGAAAGCGTGTAGAGCATGTAGCTCTCGCCGTTCGGATTGAAGACATTGTAGAAGAAGGCTCCGAACTGGGCCCCCGTCAGCTCCACGCCGGCGTCGGTGACGGTCTGGACGATGCTTTCGAGGTCGAGCTGAGCGGCGAGGGCGGCGCCCGTCTTGTTGAGGGCGTCGAGGATCCGGGTTTCCTCCCTCAGGGCCTCTTCGGCAGCGCGTTCCTCGGTGATGTCGGTATGGACTCCGACCCATTCGCAGACGGTTCCGTCTGGCCTCAGAATCGGCACGGCGCGAATCGAGAATCGCCGCCATTCGCCGTCGTGCCGCCGCACCCGATGCTCGAAGACGAAGGTCTCGCGCCGACAGACGGCCGAGTCCCATGCGTCGATCGTCGGCTGGACGTCGTCGGGATGCACGGCGTCGGACCAGCCATATCCCTGGTAGCGATCGTAGGTCTGGCCGGTCAGCGCCGCCCAGCCCGACTGCTCGCCGACCATTCGGCCCTGCGCGTCGTTCGTCCAGAGCACTCCGCGCGTCGCCTCGACGGCCGCCCGGAAACGTTCGTGGCTGTCGCGAAGCTCGACCTCCGCGCGAACCCGCTCGACATGCGCCCAGGAACGATCGGTGACCTCCCGGATGACTTCGAGCTCGTAGGGCGTCCAATGATGGGGGATCTTGTCGTGAATTGCCATCAGTGCGGCGAGCCGCCCGGCCTTGACGAGCGGCATGCAGATCGTCGCGGCGATCCCGATAGCCCGGAAGGTCTTCGCCTCGTGCGGCGCGATCTCGAGCAGATTGTCGTTGATGATCAGCGGCCGGCCGGCCTTGAGCTCGCGAACCGCCATCGCCCCGAAATCGGCAAGCCGATAATGGCCGACGATGGAGGGCGATCCGGGCGCGTGCCAGTCGCCCCTGATGGTGAAGCCGTCCTCGTCCTCGTCCATATCCGCATAGGCGCAGCTGGTGATTCCCAGATGCTCCGCGGTGAGCCCCGTCGTGATCGTCAGGATCTCGTCGGCGTCGGTCGATCTCGAGGCGGCCTGGGAGAGACGGTCGAGGAAGGTGAACAGGGATTCGCTATCTTCGGGGCGAGGATCCACGTCATCCTTCTCAGCCAAAGCACGTACTCCGACACCACGTCCCCACGTGCCGGGGTAGCGTTTATCGGCGCGATATCAATAGCCCGCGGGGTTGGAGGGGACAGTCACCAGTAACTGTCCCGGGGGACTTTGTCGCCCCGGGGAACTCTGGCCCGGGAGACTGGCCAAAATGCGAAACCGTAATGCGGCCTCGGATCGCTCTCAGCATTGCTCGCAGATGAGCCGCGAAGGCAGGCACAAAGCCGGGCGCCGCCGGGTCACGTGCCCGCATTCCAGCTGCATCGCGATGGCGCCCCGGCCGCAGGGCGTGCGGGCGGTAACCGCACGGCTTCGCCGGTCGCGGGGACGCAGCAGCGTCTCCTCCTCGATGATCATGTCATTTTCCCCCTGCTTCCCGTAAAAAACGGCTCGCAATCAATGCTGTAGCAAGTATTCGTGCCGGCACCAAGGCGCTTTTCATCGGAATCGAGTGATAATCCGTGCCGGCGGCACCCGTCCCGCCCCGGCACCTCGGCAAATCTAAACCGATTGTTGAGGGGAAAGGCCGAGAGTAGAGCGATGGGGTTCGAAGCGCCGTCTTGCGGGAAGGGAGAGGAAGGAATGGCTGCGTCCGGCGCACCTCTCTTCCTGTTGTCCTTTCGCCACCGCGACGAGCTCACCGCGACCGCCGAGCGGGCCGGGTGGCTTGCGATCGCGGCTAGGCGTGCCGACAATGCGGAAAGCCGGTTCATCGCCTCCGGAGCGTCGGTCGCCGTCGTGGATGCGCGCGGCGCACTGCCCGAGGGCAAGGAGGCCGTCCGGAGCCTCGCCGACCCCGTGGAGGCCAATTGCTCCGCCTTGCTGGTCCTTCTCTCGCGCGGCGATTCCGAGGCGCTCGACTCCCTCTATGCGGACGGCGCCACCCATTTCCTGGTGAGCCCGTTCAGCGACTCCCAGTTCCTCCAGGCGCTCCAATATGCGCACCGCCACTCGGAAAGGGTCGGCGGCCGCCGGCCGCTCCGCCAGGGCGAGCCGGAGGGGCGCAAGGGCAAGCCGGGAAGCGCCTCGTGGCGCTGGACCCCCGGGACCCAGTCGATCGAGCTCAGCCCGGCTTTGGCCCGCCGGGCCGGCCTCGGCGAGGAGGCGGGGCAGCGGATCAGCCTGATGGAGCTTTTCCGGAAGCTGGACCCCGACGGACGAAAGGCGGCGCGAGGCGCGATCGACCGGCTTCTCGCCACCGGCCGTTCGACCGCCTTCGCCCATACCGACGGCGCCGGCCACGGAGGGGGGGAGGGCGCCAGGCTCGCCCACCATGTCCGGGTCGAGGGGGAAGGGGTGGTCGGCCGGACCGAGGCGATCGTGCCGATGGAGGGCGCGGCCTGGCAGTCGCGCGACCCAATGACCGGAGTCCGCGACGGCCGCGCCGCCCGGGCCTGGATCCAGCGCCAGCTCAAGGCCGAAGGGCAGGGCCAGCCGGCACTGGTGGTGCTGCTTCTTGCCGTCAGCCGCTTCGACACGATCAACGCGGCCTTCGGCCGACCGACCGGAGACGCGGTGCTCCAGGCCGCGGCCCGAAGGATCGAGCGGCTCGCCGATTCCGACGGGCGCCGCCGGCTCGTCGCACGGATCGCCGGCGCCGAATTCGCGATCCTGCTCGCGGCGCCGACCAGCCTGGGCGAGGGCCGGTTCCTCGCCGGACAGCTGGTCGAGGCGATCGGGCGGCCGTTCATGTCGGGCGACCATGTCATCACATTGGGCAGCCGGGTCGGGGTGGTCGCCTCGGAAGGCGATGAGGATGCGGCGGGCCTGCTTCGCCGGGCCAGCGCCGCGCTGGCCGAGGCCAAGTCGAGCGAGGCCGGGCCGGTCAAGGTGGTCGATGCGGGTGCGGCGAGCGACAGCGCGCTCGGCGATCAGCTCGAGATCGATCTTCGGCGCGCGCTCGATCAGGACGAGATCGAGATCCTCTTCCAGCCGCAAGTGTCGGTCGCCACCCGGCGGATCGTCGGCGCCGAGGCCCTCGCGCGCTGGCGCCATCCCCGGTTCGGCGAGCTCGGAGCGATTACCCTGTTCAGCGTCGCCGAGCGCTCCGACTATCTCGTCCAGCTTTCCGACCACGTCCAGAGGAAGGCGGTCGCCGCCGCAGCGGCCTGGCCGGAGGCGCTTTCCGGGCTTCGGCTGTCGGTCAACATCACCTCCGCCGACATCGTCCGCCCCGGTTTTGCCGAGCAGTTCATCGACCTCGTCGCCGAGGGCGGTTTCGACGCGGGCAGGCTCACCGTCGAAGTCACCGAAAGCGGGCTCATCGAAGATCTGGGCGCGGCGGGGAATCTGCTCGCCCGGCTCCGCGAAGGAGGACTCCGGGTCGCCATCGACGATTTCGGAACCGGCTATTCGAGCTTGGCCTATCTCAAGGCGCTTCCGCTCGATTATCTCAAGATCGACAAGCGCCTCGTCGAGGATATCAGCGGAAGCCCGCGCGACCAGGTGGTGGTTCGAAGCGTCATCGACATGGCGCGCTCGCTGGGGCTCGAGGTCATCGCGGAAGGGGTCGAGACCGAGGAGCAGCTCGCCTTGCTTGCGAGGGAGGGCTGCAACCTCTTCCAGGGCTTCCTGTGCTCGCCGCCGGTGGACGTGGCGACCTTGGTCGGGCTGATGGGCGAGACGAACCAGGTCCCGAGTCACCGTCATCCCGGCGAAGGCCGGGATCCATGAACATCGATGCCCCCCGATAGAGGCGAGGCCCCATCGCCCCGATCTCCACCCTCCATGTTCATGGATCCCCGCCTCGCCAAGCGGGATGACGGCCCGTTCAATCGCAGGGGCGGTTGCGGGCGAAGACGCCCAGGCTGAACAGGCCGGTCGAGCTCGCGCCCAGGCTGTCCTGGACGGTGTAGTTGAGGGTGTGGCCGCCGGGCGTAACGCCCTCGAAGGTGATCGAGCTGGCGCTGGAAATCCAGACGTTGGCATAAGGCGACGAGTCCACCGCAGTGACGGTCAGCGGGTAATTGCCTTCCGGATCCGTGTCGTTGGCGGTGACGTTGACCGTGACGGTCTGGCACACATAGATCGAGGTGCTGTTGGGATTCGCCACCGGCGGGTTGTTGAACTGGCTGACCGCGCTCGAAGGCGCCAGCGTCAGAGCAGCGCTCCCCATCAGTATCGCGAGCTTCTTGACTGTAAGGCGCATCGTTCATCCTTTCCTCGTTGGCGAGGTAGGAGAACATGGGACAGGCTGCTTGGCGAATCCTAGTTAGTCCGCTTCCGACCCATATTGCGGCATGCGTACCGCGATCGGGGTGACTCGGATTTGCCGAAAGTTACGGGGGCACGCACTTCAAGGGGACAAAGTGCGTGCCCCCAGGCTTACATGCCTTTGGGGCCGGAATCCTGGTCCTGCTTGTCGGCGGAGGCGAGAGGAAGCGATCTAACCACGGCTTCGAGCTCGACCAGGCGTTTCGACCGGTTGATGGAGGCTCCCGGGCGCGCGCGGGAAGCTGCACGGCGCTGGACGATGTCGGGCTTGACCGCAGACGTGGGGGCAGCGGCAAGCATCAATGAAATCAGCAACATCGCGGCATTTCCTCCAGGTACGTGATAGTTAACCCAGGTCATTGGATAAGGTTTCAAAAAGCCCGACGAACCGTTCGAAAGGCGTCACCAACCGAGCCGCAAGACAGTAGTTGCCGCTGGGCCTGAATCCCCTCCGTCATTGCGAGCCCTTCGACGCCGCTTGCGGCGGCGCTCAGGATAAACTGCCGCTACGCGGCAGCGAAGCAATCCAGGGCGGCCCCGGGTCCCACTGGATTTCTTCGTCGCTTCGCTCCTCGCAATGACGGCTCAAGCTAAGCCGATCACGCCTCAGCCCAATATGCGCGCCAGGCCGCGCGAGAGCTGGACGGCGCCGTTGACCCGGCTCGGGGCGTCGGGCCAGCTTCGGGCGATGACGAGCTTGCTGTCGGGCCTCAGCTTCGCCGTCCCCTTGAGCCGCTGCACATAGGCGATGAGCCCCTCGAGGTCCGGGAAGGTGTCGTTGTGGAAATGGACGAGCGCGCCCTTGGGGCCGACGTCCAGCTTCACCACCTGGGCGACCTTGCAGTTCAGCTTGATCTCGATGACCTTGAGGAGGTTGTCGGTCTCGGTCGGAAGCTTGCCGAAGCGGTCGATCAGCTCGGCCGCGAAGGCCTCGATCTCGCCGCTCGACTCGAGCTCGTTCATCCGCCGGTAGAGGCCCATCCGCAGGTCCAGGTCGGGGACGTAATCCTCGGGGATCATGATCGGGGCGTCGACCGTGATCTGGGGCGAGAATTCGGTCGAGGCCTTGAAGTCGCCGCCGCTCTTGGCGGACATGATCGCCTCCTCGAGCATCGACTGGTAGAGCTCGAACCCGACCTCCTTGATATGGCCCGACTGCTCGTCGCCGAGCAGGTTTCCGGCGCCCCTCATGTCGAGGTCGTGGCTCGCGAGCTGGAAGCCGGCGCCCAGCGAATCGAGATTGGCGAGGACCTGAAGCCGCTTGTCCGCCGCCTCGGTGACGGTGCGGTTGGCGAGAGTCGTCATATAGGAATAAGCGCGGGTCTTCGAGCGGCCGACGCGGCCCCTCAGCTGGTAGAGCTGGGCGAGGCCGAAGCGGTCGGCGCGGTGGACGATGAGGGTGTTGGCCGAGGGTATGTCGAGGCCGCTCTCGACGATCGTCGTCGACAGCAGGACGTCGTACTTGCGGTCGTAGAAGGCGCTCATCCTCTCCTCGACCTCGGTCGGCGCCATCTGGCCGTGCGCGGTGACGGCGTTCACCTCGGGCACCTCGTCGCGAAGATATTGCTCGAGATCGGCGAGATCGGCGACCCGGGGCGCGACGAAATAGGTCTGGCCCCCGCGATAATGCTCCCGGAGCAGGGCTTCGCGGATGACGACGGGGTCCCAGGGCATGACGTAGGTTCGAACCGCGAGGCGGTCGACCGGGGGCGTCTGGATGACGCTAAGCTCGCGAAGCCCCGACATGGCCATCTGAAGCGTGCGCGGGATCGGGGTGGCGGTCAGGGTCAGGACGTGTACGTTGGCGCGCATCGCCTTCAGCCGCTCCTTGTGAGTGACTCCGAAGCGCTGCTCTTCGTCGACGATGACGAGCCCGAGATTCTTGAACTCCACCGTCTTGGCGAGGAGGGCATGGGTGCCGATGACGATGTCGATCTGGCCGGCCCTGATCCCCTCCTTGGTCTCCTTCGCCTCCTTGGCGGCGACGAGCCGGGAAAGCCGGCCGATCTCGATCGGGAAGCCGCGGAAGCGCTCGGAGAAAGTCTGGAAATGCTGCCGGGCGAGGAGGGTGGTCGGGCAGACCAGGGCGACCTGGTGGCCCGCCATGGCCGCGGTGAAGGCGGCCCGAAGCGCGACCTCGGTCTTGCCGAAGCCGACGTCTCCGCAGACCAGCCGGTCCATCGGCCGGCCGGCGGCGAGATCGTCGAAGACGTCGGAGATGGCCCGGTCCTGGTCTTCGGTCTCCTCGTAGGGGAAACGGTCGGCGAAAGCGGCGTAGCTGGTGTCGGGCTCGACCACCGCCCCCGGCCGGAGCGCCCGCTCCGCGGCGGTCTTGATCAGCTCGCCGGCGATCTCGCGGATCCGCTCCTTCATCCGCGACTTGCGCCGCTGCCACGCCTCGCCGCCGAGGCGGTCCAGCGCAACCCCGTCGCTCTCGCTCCCGTAACGGGAGAGGATGTCGATATTCTCGACCGGCACGTAGAGCTTGTCGCCGCCGGCATATTCGAGCGCGACGCAATCGTGCGGGGAGGTGCCGACCGGGATCCGGGTCAGCCCCTCGTAGCGCCCTATTCCATGGTCGGAATGGACGACGAGGTCGCCCGGGCTGAGCGTGGCAAGCTCGCTCATGAAGGCGTCGGCCGACTTGCGGCGCTTGCGGCGGCGGACGAGGCGGTCGCCGAGCATGTCCTGCTCGGTGAGCAGAGCGACGTCGGCAGTGGTGAAGCCGTGATCGAGCGGGAGGACCGCGAGGGCGATTTGTCCTCCCCTTCCTGGAAGGGAGGGGCCGGGGGTGGGTAGGCGAGCGGAGCGAGACTTATCGGGCGTCGGGGTTTCGGCCGCCTTCGGCGGACCCACCCCCGGCCCCTCCCTTGCAGGGAGCGGAGAAGAGGCGCCGAGCGCTTCCTGCCAGGTGTCGACTTCGACCGCTTTCTTCAGCCCGTGATCGCCGAGCAGACCTTTGAGCCGCTCCCGCGCGCCCACGGAATAGCTGGCGAGGACCACCTTCTTGCCCGCCTTGCGAAGCGCCGCGACATGCTCGACCACCGCCTCGTAGACATTGGCGTTCTGGGTCCGCTCGGGTGCGAAGTCTCGGGCCGGGTCGACTTCGAAATCGAGCACCGTGGCGCTCTCGGGCTCGTGGAACGGCGTGGCGAGGTGAAGCGGCCGTTCGTCGATCAGCCGCTCCCATTCGGCCTTCGCCAGATAGAGCGTCTCGGGCTCGAGCGGACGGTAGCTTCCGGGATCGGACGACTGGGCGCGCTTCCGGTTCTCGTAATAATCGGCGATCGCCTCGAAGCGCGCGTCGGCGGCGCCGGCGTCGTGCGCGTCGCGAACCACCAGATCCTCGTCGGCGAGATGCTCGAACAAGGTGTCGAGCCGCTCCTCGAACAAGGGCAGCCAATGGTCGATCCCGGCCAGGCGCCGGCCTTCCGACACCGCCTGGTAGATCGGATCGCCGGTGGCGGTCGCCCCGAACCGCTCGCGGTAGCGGGAGCGGAAGCGTCTGACGCTGTCCTCGTCGAGCAGGGTCTCGGAGGCCGGGAGGAGGGTGAAGCCGCCGCGCTCGTCGCCGCTGGTGCGCTGGGTGGCCGGATCGAAGCGGCGGACGCTCTCGATCTCGTCGCCGAAGAAGTCGAGCCGAAGCCCCTGATTCTCGCCCGCCGGGAACAGGTCGACGATCCCGCCGCGGACCGCATATTCGCCCGCGTCCTGGACGGTGTCGGTGCGGTGATAGCCGTTGGCGCTGAGCAAAGCGGAGAGCTTCGCCATGTCGATCCGCTCGCCCGGGGCCAGGGTCGCCACGAGCTGGCGGACCCGGAAAGGCGAAAGCGTCCGCTGGGTCGCGGCGTTGACGGTGGTTACGAGGAGCTGCGGCTTTGCGGCCTTGCGCTGGAGCGCGTGAAGGGTCGCCAGCCGCTCTGAAGAAGCGCGGAGCGAGGGCGAGGCGCGGTCGTAGGGCAGGCAGTCCCAGGCGGGGAAGGCGAGCACCTCCAGCTCCGGCGCGAAATAGGTCGCCGCGTCCTGAAGGTGGCGCATCGCCGCCTCGTCCGGGGCGATGAACACGGCGCGACCCCTGGCCGCCCGGGCCAGGTCGGCGGCGAGCCAGGGCAGGAAGCCGGCCGGAGCGCCGGCCAGGGTCATCGGCCGCTTGGCAGCGAAGATCTTGTGGATGTCGGTCACTATCGGGGATGCTTGATATAGTTGAGTGTCTGGAGCCGCCGCATCATCGCGCCGCCGTAGCGCTCCGGCGGCTCGGCGGTTCCGATGGCCCAGGCCATGATGTCGGCGTCCTGCTCCTCGAGAAGGGCCTCGAACCAGTCCATCTCCGATTCGCCCCAGCTTTCGCCATGGGCGTCGAAGAAGCCGCCGATCATGAAGTCGGCTTCCCGGACTCCCCGGTGCCAGGCGCGGAAGCGCAGGCGTTTAAGACGGTCGGCGGGGCTCAAGAACGCTCCATGCGAAAAAGGCCGCCGGGAGGATCCCGGCGGCTTGAGTGAGGGCGATGTAGGTGAGGACAACAGGGATTTGAAGGGCAAACTCCCCTCCCTGGAAGGGAGGGGTTGGGGGTGGGTAGGCGAGCGAAGCGAGACTTCTACGGAGTCGGAGTTTCGGCCGCCTTCGGCGGACCCACCCCCGGCCCCTCCCTTACAGGGAGGGGAGTCACGGTCTGGATCCCCCGAGTCTTCCACAGCGACCAGCCGACGCCAGCGGCGAGGATGGCGAAGGTCACCGAGAGCGAGACGACGGGTGGGACCTTCGCAAGGCCCAGCGCGTCGGCGACGAAGATCTTGGAGCCGATGAACACCAGGAGCACGGCCAGCGCATATTTCAGATAGTGGAAGCGGTGGACCATTGCCGCCAGTGCGAAATAGAGCGCCCGAAGACCGAGGATGGCGAAGATGTTCGAGGTGTAGACGATGAACGGATCGGAGGTGATCGCGAAGATCGCCGGCACCGAATCCACCGCGAAGACGACGTCGACGATCTCGACCATGGCCAGCGCCAGGAACAGCGGGGTGATGAACCAGGCGGGCCGGCCCGTTTTCGGGTCCGTCCCTCGCACCCAGAATCTGTCGCCGTGAAGGTTTTCGGTCACCGGCAGCCGCTTGCGAAGCCAGCGAAGCACCGGGCTTGCCCCGACGTCATATTCCTTCTCCGCCATCAGCCACATCTTGATCCCGGTGAAGATCAGGAAGGCTGCGAAGAGATAGAGCACCCAGCCGAATTGCTGGACCATTGCGGCCCCGACTCCGATCATGATCGCCCGGAGCACGATCACTCCCAAAATGCCCCAGAAGAGCACCCGGTGCTGGTAGAGTCGCGGGACCGCGAAATAGGTGAAGATCATCGCGATGACGAAGACGTTGTCCATCGCCAGGCTCTTCTCGATCACGAAGCCGGTCATGTAGGCGAGTCCGGCGCCTTCGCCCATGTACCACCACACCCAGCCGCCGAAGCCGAGGCCGAGCGCGATGTAGCCGGCGGAGAGGATCAGGCTCTCGCGAATCCCGATCTCGCGCTGCTTGCGGTGAAGCACTCCGAGATCGAGGGCGAGAAGGGTGACGACGATGGCAAGGAAGGCGAGCCACATCCAGAGCGGTTTGCCGAGCCAGAGCAGGGATAGAAATTCCAATTGGGCCTCCTGTTACGATGCGCGGCCGACATCGCGATCCAGGCGGATCGCCAGAGGGGCCCGGTGCGCGGGGCAGTGGGTGGGGGTTGAGCGGCAGGCGGTGCTGTGCCGCACCTAGCCCGTCATTGCGAGGAGCGAAGCGACGCGGCAATCCGGTGCCCGCGTCGGAAGCTGCACTGGATTGCTTCGCATCGCTCGCAATGACGGCCGTCGGGCGGGGCCCGCCGGCCGATATTTCAGATTCCGACGGCCTTGCGCTGCCGGGCACAGAGCCGGTCCTTCACGGCCAGCCTCAGCTTCTTGAGCCGGAGCAGCCTGATGCTGTCGGGCCAGCGCCGGCCGAGCTCGCGCCTGATCTCCTCGTCGAGGCGGCGGTGGACCAGGGTCAGGCGGTAGATGAATGCGTTCATAGCCTCTCTCCAAAAATCGACGGTCATCGAGATCGGGCGAAGCTTGCGGCGCAGGGGGGCGAAGGGCCATGGAACTGCACCGGGCCAAGCCCGATGCGGTCCGACATCACGGTCGTCCAGGAAGGACGCCCGCCAGAGGGGCCCGGTCCGCAAAGGCGTATTTATATCGAGTTCGGGCCGGAATCAAGAGGGGAGCTCCCCTCCCTGGAAGGGAGGGGTGGGGGGTGGGTAGGCGAGCGAAGCGAGACTTCTTTCGACTTGGAGTTTCGGCCGCCTTCGGCGGACCCACCCCCGGCCCCTCCCTTGCAGGGAGGGGAGTTCTAAGGCGGGCAGAGGGGCGCTATGGACCCGCAATGCGCCCCGACATCCTCAACCCGCTGTTCGCCGAAGTGGAAGTGCTGAAGGGCATCGGCCCCGCGCTCGCCAGGCCGCTGAAGCGGCTGGGCCTGGAGCGGGTCGTCGACCTCCTCTTCCACCTTCCCGTGAACTGGATCGAGCGCAAGAGGGTCGACGTGCTCGACATCGCCGACGCCGGGGGAGTCGTGACATTGGTGGTGACCCCGGTCGACTATCGCCAGGCCGGCCAGCGAAGCCCGTTCCGGGTCTATGCGACCGACCGCGAGGGCAATTATCTCAGCCTCACCTATTTCCACAATCCCGGCTGGGCGAAGAAGCAGTTCCCGCTCGGGGTCCCGAAAGTCGTGTCCGGCCGGATGGAGATGTACGGGCAGGAATTGCAGATGGTCCATCCCGATTATGTGCTCGAGCCGAACGAGGCGCTCGACCTGCCCGAGCGCGAGCCGGTCTATTCCCTGTCGGAAGGGCTTACCAACCGCCGATTGGCCGATCTCGCCGGCCAGGCGATCGGCCGGGCTCCGGTCCTTGCGGAATGGATCGAGCCGAGCCTGCTCGCGGCAAGGGGCTGGCCGTCGTGGCAGGAGGCGCTGGGCAGCGTCCATCGAAGCGCCGCCGTCGGGCCGGCGCGCGAGCGGCTGGCCTATGACGAGGTTTTCGCCAACCAGCTGGCGATGATGCTGGTCCGGGCGTCCTCGAAGCGCCGCCGGGGGGTTCCGCTCAAGGGCGACGGCCGGCTTCGCGACTCACTCAATCTCCCTTATTCGGCGACCGGCGCCCAGCGGCGCGCGGTCGCCGAGATCGAGGGGGACCTCCAGCAGGAAACGCCGATGCTCCGGCTGCTCCAGGGCGACGTCGGCTCGGGCAAGACGCTGGTCGCGCTGATGGCGATGCTGACCGCCGTCGAGGCGGGCACCCAGGCGGCGCTGCTGGCGCCTACCGAGATCCTTTCCCGCCAGCATTTCGACACCCTGTCGAGGCAGCTCGCCGGCCTGCCGGTCAACGTCGCCATCCTTACCGGGCGCGAGAAGGGCAAAGCGCGTGAATCGACCTTGATGGGCCTGGCGGACGGGTCGATCGACATTCTCGTCGGCACCCATGCCATCTTCCAGCAGGCGGTCGCCTACAAGAGGCTGGGCCTCGCCGTCGTCGACGAGCAGCATCGCTTCGGGGTCGCCCAGCGGATGATGCTGGCCTCCAAGGCGGAGCGGCCGCCCCATCTCCTCGTCATGACCGCCACTCCGATCCCGCGCACCCTCACCCTCACCCAATATGGCGAGATGGACGTCAGCCGGATCGACGAGATGCCGCCGGGCCGCCAGCCGATCGAGACAAGGGTCTTGAGCATCGACAAGCTGCCGGACGTCGCCGACGCTCTCGCCCGCCACATTGCGCGTGGCGGCCAGGCTTATTGGGTCTGCCCTTTGGTCGAGGAGAGCGAAGTTTCCGACCAGGCCGCCGCGGAAGAGCGGGCGCGGATCCTCCGGTTGCGTTTCGGCGACAGGATCGGGCTCGTCCACGGCCGGATGAAAGGTCCGGAGAAGGACGAGGTGATGGCCGCCTTCCAGGCCGGCGCCTTGTCGGTCCTCGTCGCCACGACCGTCATCGAGGTCGGGGTCGACGTCCCCAACGCCACCTTGATGATCGTCGAGGGCGCCGACCGCTTCGGCCTCGCCCAGCTCCACCAATTGCGCGGAAGGGTCGGGCGGGGGGAGGGGCGTTCGATCTGCCTCCTGCTTCGAGGCAATGCCCTGAGCGAAACCGGCCGGGCCAGGCTCGCCTTGATGCGCGAGACCAATGACGGCTTCCGGATCGCCGAGGAGGATCTGAGGCTTCGCGGGGCGGGGGAGATATTGGGGACGAAGCAGTCGGGCGAGGCGCAGTTCCGGCTGGCGAGCCCGGAGCAGATCTCCGAGCTCGCCCAGGCGGCGAACGACGATGCGAGGCTGCTGGTCGACAGGGATGGGGGGCTGGAGGGGCCGCGGGGCCAGGCGGCGCGGGTCCTGCTGTACCTGATGGAGCGCGACGCGGCGGTGGGATTGCTGCGAGGGGGCTGACTCCGCTCCCTGCAAGGGAGGGGCTGGGGGTGGGTCCGCCGAAGGCGGGCGAAACTCGGAGTCAGCAGGCAGTCTCGCTTTGCTCGCCTACCCACCCCTGACCCCTCCCTTCCAGGGAGGGGAACGCTTAGTCGCGGCTCGGCGTCACGATGCCATGTTTCTTTTTGCCGACCGAAATCTTCGACGGGAATGCGGTCACCTCGACATGATACTGTTCATTTTCAATCAAGTCCCCGTCCACCCTGACCGCTCGTTGTGAAATCAGGCGGCGGGCTTCCTTCTTCGAGGCTGCAAACCCAAGGAAGCCAAGCACCTCGAACAGCGGGTGACGTCCCTTAGGAAGCACTGCCGAAGGAAGCGCATCGCCCATGGCACCGCCCTCGAAAGTCTTGCGCGCCGTCTCCGCCGCCTCCTTCGCCGCCCCCTCGCCATGCGCCATGGCCGTCGCTGCGTCCGCGAGCAGCTTCTTCGCCTCGTTGATCTCCGCCCCTCCGAGCGCCTCCAGCCGCTCGATCTCATCGACCTTCATATCCGTGAAGCGTCTCAGAAACTTGCCGACGTCGGCGTCCTGGGCGTTCCTCCAGAACTGCCAATAGTCGTAGGGACTGAGCTGGTCGGCGTTGAGCCAGATCGCGCCTTTCTCCGTCTTGCCCATCTTGCCGCCGTCGGCGGTGGTGATGAGCGGGGTGGTCAGGCCGTAGACCTGGGTCGAATCGACCCGGCGGCAAAGTTCGATCCCGTTGACGATATTGCCCCATTGGTCCGACCCGCCGAGCTGGAGCCGGCAGTCGGCGCGGCGGGAGAGCTCGAGGAAGTCGTAGCCCTGAAGGATCATGTAGTTGAACTCGAGGAACGAGAGCGACTGCTCGCGGTCCATCCGCAATTTGACGCTGTCGAAGCTGAGCATCCGGTTGACCGAGAAATGCTGGCCGATCTCGCGGAGGAACGGGATATATTCGAGCTTGTCGAGCCATTCCGCATTGTCGAGCAGGATGGCGTCCGTCGGCCCGTCGCCGAAGGTCAGGAAGCGCTCGAAGACCCGCTTGATCGAGGCGATGTTGGCGTTGATCGTCCCGGCGTCGAGAAGCTTGCGGGCCTCGTCCTTGAAGCTCGGGTCGCCGATCTTGGACGTGCCCCCGCCCATCAGGACGATCGGCTTGTGGCCGGACTGCTGGAGCCGGCGGAGCATCATGATCTGGATGAGGCTTCCGACGTGGAGCGAGGGCGCGGTCGCGTCGAAGCCTATGTAGCCGGGAATGACCCGGCTCTGCGCCAGGGCATCGAGCCCCTCGGCGTCGGTCAGCTGATGGATGAAGCCGCGCTCGTCGAGGGTGCGGAGCAGTTCGGATCTGTAATTGGACATGACCGGGCGGTTAGCATGTGTGTCCCGCCACACAAACCCGTTCGGGCTGAGCTTGTCGAAGCCATCTCCTTTTCTTAGTCCGGTGGGCGGAAGGAAAGCCCTTCGACAAGCTCAGGGCGAACGGAGTGTGTGAATCAGTGGCTATGCGCCTGTCCCTCCAGCCCCACCCCGACACGCCCTGCGGCCCGTTGACGGGCATCCAGGTCGAGCTGACTCGCACCCGCCCGCTCAAGCTGCGGCTGCGCTACGTCCTGCTCGGAGATGTCCGGAAGGTCCGGCTGAGGCTTCGCGAGCCGGCGCGCGGCGACGGGCTTTGGCGGCATACCTGCTTCGAGGCGTTCGTCCGGCTCGGCGGGGACGAGGAGTATCTCGAATTCAATCTTGCGCCCTCCGGCGACTGGGCCGCCTACCGGTTCCTGCGTTATCGGGAGGGGATGGCCCCCGCCAAAGGGACAGCCGTTTCGCATCTCGGTACCCAATACCGGGCCGGACCGCTCGATGGGGAGGCGAGGGCGCGGCTCAAGGAATCCGGGATCGATACCCTGGAGCGGTTCGAACCGGCCTTCTTCACTCTGGAGACGGAGCTGTCCTTCCCGAATGAAATGGGGCTGGCCGTGGCCCGGCCGTGGAATATCGGCCTGTCCACCATCGTCGAGGAGAGGAACGGCCGGATGTCCTACTGGGCGCTGGCCCATCCTCCCGGGAAGCCGGATTTTCACGACCCGGCCTGCTTCGCGCTCGAACTCCCGGCAGCGCGCATTTGACTTCGTCATTGCGAGGAGCGAAGCGACGCGGCAATCCAGCTTCGGCCTCTGTCACGTGCTCAGCGCTGGATTGCTTCGCTGCCGCGTAGCGGCAAGTTTATCCTGAGCGTCGCCGCAGGCTGCGTCGAAGGGCTCGCAATGACGGAATTGTGATGGTTCGCTTCGGAATCGACCGCCTCCTCGCCGATCCCGCCTTGCGCAAGCCGCTCGAAGGCAAGCGAATCGCGCTGCTCGCCCACCCGGCGTCCGTCACGGAGGATCTAACCCATTCGATCGACGCCCTGATCGCGCTCGGCCTCGACGTCACCGCGGCCTTCGGGCCTCAGCACGGCCTTCGCGGCGACAAGCAGGACAATATGGTGGAATCGGACGATTTCACCGATCCCGCCCACAACATCCCCGTCTTCAGTCTCTACGGCGAGGTCCGCCGCCCCACCGGCCAGTCGATGGGCACGTTCGACATCATTCTGGTCGACCTCCAGGATGTCGGCTGCCGGATCTACACCTTCATCACCACCTTGCTCTACGTGCTGGAAGCGGCCGCGAAGCACGGCAAGCAGGTCTGGGTGCTCGACCGGCCCAATCCGGCGGGTCGTCCGGTCGAAGGCCTGACCGTTCGGCCGGGCTGGGAGAGCTTCGTCGGCGCCGGACCGATGCCGATGCGCCATGGCCTGACTCTGGGCGAGCTCGGCCGCTGGTTCGTCGAGACGATGAAGCTGGACGTCGAATATCGGGTGATCGGGATGGAAGGCTACGAGCCCGATTCCGCGCCCGGCTTCGGCTGGCCTCCGCAGCGGATATGGATCAACCCGAGCCCGAACGCCGCCAACCTCTGGATGGCGCGGGCCTATGCCGGAACGGTGATGCTCGAGGGCACGACCCTGTCGGAGGGGAGGGGCACGACCCGCCCGCTCGAGCTGTTCGGCGCCCCCGACATCGATGCCGCCGCGATCGTCGCCGAGATGCGCCGCCTCGCGCCCGAATGGCTGGAGGGCTGCGCTCTCCGCCAGATCGCGTTCGAGCCGACCTTCCACAAGCATTCGGGAAAGACCTGCCACGGGATCCAGATCCACCCGGAAGGCCGCTTCTACGACCATGACACCTTCCTTCCCTGGCGCCTCCAGTCGCTCGCCTTCAAGGCGATCCGCCGTCTCGACCGGGGCTACGATCTGTGGCGGGACTTCCCCTACGAATATGAGTTCGGGAAGCTCGCCATCGACGTCATCAATGGGGGTCCCGCACTGAGGGAGTGGGTCGACGACGAAGGCGCGTCGCCCGCCGACCTCGACGCACTTACGCTGCCCGACGAGGAGGCCTGGCTCGAGGAGCGCCGGCCCTTCCTCCTCTACCCCGCGCGTTGACGAAAACGCCTTGAATACCTAGATAATAGACATGGCCATCCGCCCCATCATCGAAGCTCCGGACCCCTTGCTCCGGCAGGTCTCCTCGCCCGTCGAGGAGATCACGCCGGAGATCCAGACGCTGATCGACGACATGTTCGAGACGATGTACGCCGCGCCCGGGATCGGCCTCGCGGCGATCCAGGTCGGGGTCCCGAAGCGGATCCTCGTCATGGATCTCCAGGACCCCGTGGAGGAGGGCGGCGAGACGGTCCGAAACCCGATGGTCTTCATCAATCCCGAGATCCTCAAAAGCTCGGAAACTCCCCGGCCTTACAACGAAGGCTGCCTGTCCGTTCCCGATCAATATGCCGAGGTCGACCGCCCCGACGCGGTCCGCGCCCGCTGGCTGGACCGCGACGGCAAGGTCCATGAGGAGGAGATCGAGGGAATGCTCGCCACCTGCCTCCAGCATGAGATGGACCATCTCGAGGGCGTGCTCTTCATCGACTATCTCTCGCGCCTGAAGCGGGACATGATCCTGAGGAAGCTCGCGAAGCAGAAGAAGCTGGCGGCCTAGCTTCCCCTCCCTGGAAGGGAGGGGCCAGGGGTGGGTAGGCGAGCGCAGCGAGACTTTTACGGAGTCGGAGTTTCGGCCGCCTTCGGCGGACCCACCCCCACCCCCTCCCTTCCAGGGAGGGGAGATATCCACAGCTTAGGTGTCGCCCCTCTTTACCATTTCCCGCGCCTGCCGTAGGTTCGCCCTTCGTTCCAAGGGCGCAAAATGGATTCATCCCTCATCCTCTTCGTCATCCTCGCCCTCGCGGCGGGCGCTGCCGCAGGCTGGTTCCTCGGCAACCGATCGGCCGCGCTCTACCGCAAGGAGCGCGACGACCGGACCGAGGATTTCCGCAAGGCGATCACCGATCTGGCGGGGATGCAGGAGAAGCTCGACGAGGCGCGCCAGGCCTGCTCCGACGCCCGGGCCGAATGCGCCGGGCTCTCGGCCGCGGGCGAGGCGAAGGAGCGCAACTTCCAGGAGCGCCTGGCCGAGATCCGCGATGCGCGCGAGGCCTTGTCCGCGCAGTTCAGCGAGATCGGCGGCAAGCTTCTCGGCGAGGCCCAGAAGAATTTCCTCGAGCGCGCCGACGCCCGATTCAACCAGGCTGGCGAGAAGCATGAGGAGAAGCTGAAGGCCCTTCTCCAGCCGGTCCAGACCACGCTCAAGCGCTACGAGGAGAATCTCGCGACCGTCGAGAAGGAGCGGCAGGGCAGCTACGGCGAGCTCAAGGAAGCGGTGGCGCAGCTTGCGCAGGGTAACGAAACCGTCCGCCGCGAGACCCAGAGGCTCGCCAACGTGATGCGCTCGAGCCCGAAGGCGAGGGGGCGCTGGGGCGAGGAGCAGCTGCGCACCATCCTCGAGGCCGCGGGCCTCGCCGAGAATGTCGACTTCGCGCTCCAGGCGTCGGTCAGCGACGGCGAGCGGCAGCTTCGGCCCGACTGCGTGATCAAGCTGCCGGGCGACCGCTGCATCGTCGTCGACGTCAAATGCCCGCTGGTCGCCTTCGAGCAGGCCTATGACGAGGAGGACGAGGTCCGTCGCCTCGATCTGCTCCTTCAGCATTCGGCGGCGATGCGGACCTATGCCGGCGAGCTCGGGCGCAAGGGCTATTGGCGCCAGTTCGACCTCTCGCCCGATTTCGTCATCATGTTCATCCCCGGCGAGCATTTCCTCTCTGCGGCGGCGGAGCGCGCGCCGGACCTCATCGAATCCGCCTTCCGCAACGGAGTGATCATCGCCTCCACCATCAACATGCTCGCGCTCGCCAAGATCATGGCCGGGATGTGGCGCCAGGAGACCCTCGCGGCGCAGGCCAAGGAGGTCGCCGAGGCGGGCAAGGAGCTCTACAAGCGCCTGACCGTGATGGGCGGCCACGTCGCCAAGCTCGGCCGCAACCTCGGCCTCGCTACAGGCGCCTATAACGACTTCGTCGGAAGCCTGGAGAGCCAGGTGCTGACCCAGGCGAAACGCTTCGAGACGCTCAAGGTGGAGACGGGCGGCCGGACGATCGAGCCGGTGCCGATGATCGACACGAGTCCGAGGCCGCTCACCAAGCTCGACCCGAGCGAGTTGCCGGAAGCGGCGGAGTAGGGCCAGGCCTGCAGCAAGGCGTCACCCTAAACTTGTTTCAGGGTCCGGCTCTCCATCCGCGAGGCGTCAGGCCCTGAATGCTGAAACAAGTTCAGCATGATGTATGAAGGAGACTCGTAGTATCCCGGAGTAGACTTCGTCCGTCGTCCAGTGCCTACTCCGACTCGTTATGCGGCGGTGGGAAGCCGCATCACGCTACGTGGAGGATAACATGCGCAACTGGATGAAGATTATCCCGCTAGCCGCGGGCTCGCTGCTCCTGATGGGCAATCACAACTATTATTATCAGTATTGGGAACCTGTTTCAGTCACGTATATGTACAGTGACGCTACCTATCAGACGGAGGTAGGAAGCATTTCTCCAACCTGTGGCCCGCGTTATGCCCAGTATCAGCTGCAGGGAACCTACACCAATTACCAGGTGGACCAGGCCCTCGGCTATTGCACCGAGTGGGGATTGCAGCTGCTCGAGGCCGAGCACTAAGGATCCGCCGAGCTCTCCTTCCGCGGCCTCGATCTCCGTTCGGCTTTCGGGCGCCGCGGCAGGCCGGCGAGTGCGCAGGACGGGGAGCCGATCATCAACGCGACCTTCTACAGCGTTTGCACTTTCACGACCGAGGTCGGCCATACGGAGTTCCTGTAGTGCAATCGCTATGGCCATCCGGTCTGTCAGCTGGTCGGGACCCACACCTATCATAATTGAACGAGACGATCGGATATTGATGACCAATTAGCCGGGCTTTGAGCCGCCGCTTCGAGCATGCTTGAAATCGCATTGCGGCGATAGGACGCCCAATTGCGCTACCGTGGAGGAATTCGTGATGAAAACTGCCAAGATACTCGTCTCTGCCGCCGTCGCCGCCGTGTTCCTGAGCCCCCATCCGGCCAGCGCTCAGCCCTTGACGGCGGTCTACGGAACCACCTTCTACAGCACCTCCGGCAAGACTCAGCAGATCGGACAGCTGATGTGGACCGGCTGCGACAACAACAGCAATCCGACCTTTCACCTCGTCGGAAGATCTTCCGTTCATACGATCGATGAGCATATCGGCTATTGCTACGGCGACCAGATGCAACCGCTTTAAAGGTCGACCGGTTCAAGTCGCGGCGGGGTCACATGTCCCATTCGGACTTGCGGGCCCCGCCGCAGCCCTTGAACGACTCGCCGTCGGCGACGACGCTCACCTGGTGCTCGAAGCCGAAGCCGCTCATTGCGTCGTTGCAGCGCGAATAGGTGACGTCGACGGTAAGCCGCGCGGTCTCGTAGCGGCGGCCGTTGAAGCTCGGCCTCGGGTCGGGGCGGGCGACCCCGATCTTCTTCTCTCCGTAATTGCCGGTGTAGTCGATCCGTCCGCTGTAGATGACGAGGTGCCAGCCGGGCTCCTGGCCTCGGGCCTCGTAGCGCTCCCGCGTGGAATCGGCGCCGTCCGGGCGCGACGTTTCCTCGGCCGCGCAGGCGCCCGCGAGCAGGGCGGCGGAAATCGCGAACGCAGGTTTCATGACGGGCTCCTCCACTGGTTGATCACCTCATAGGCCATCACCGCGGTCGCCACGGCCGCGTTGAGGCTGTCGGCCTTGCCGCGCATCGGCATCTTCACGAGCAGGTCGCACTCCGCCTCATAGGCTTCCGGCAGCCCCTGCGCCTCGTTGCCGACCAGAAGGAAGGCGGGCTTCGAGTAGCTCGGTGCCTGATAGTCGAGCTCGGCCCGAAGGCTCGTCCCGATCAGCTGGCCTTCGCCGCCGCGAAGCCAGGCGAGGAACTCGGACCAGGGCGCCGTCGCGATCCTCTGGGTGAACAGGGCGCCCATCGAGGCGCGCACCGATTCGACCGAGAAGGGATCGACGCAATCGTCGACGAGGATCAGCCCGCCGGCCCCGACCGCGTCGCCGGTGCGCAACATGGTGCCGAGATTGCCCGGGTCGCGGAGCGCCTGGGCGACGATCCAGAGCGGCGCTCCGTCCCGTTCGATCCGCTCGAGCCGGGTGTCGAAGCTCCGATAGACCCCAATGACCGTCTGTGGATTCTCCTTCCCGGAGAGCTTGTGGAGGATATCGGCATTGGTCTCGATCACGTCGCCATGGGCCGACTCGACCTCGGCGATCAGGGTGTCGAGCAGGGGGTGTGAAGTACCGGCGGCGAAGAACAGGATGGCCGGAAGCCTGCCCGCCTCGCGCGCTTCGGTGAGGATCCGGAGCCCCTCGGCCAGGAACATGCCCTGGCGGCGCCGGCCCTTCTTCTCGCGAAGGGCCCGGACGTCCTTGACCAGCGGGTTGGAGAAAGCGGTGATCTGGCGCGGCATGGCCTCGTCATTGCGAGGAGCGAAGCGACGAAGCAATC